>JAVESC010000015.1:0-39630 GCA_034006805.1 Advenella sp. | reverse complement strand
CATCAGGATATGCGCCTGTTGTTTGCTGGGGGTGATGTGCAGTAATTGACCTTTCATACTAAATAGTATTATACGGTACATAACCGCTTTGGAGACGGGTTAAACCGGTTTTACGGGAAGCCGTATTGCCGGCATCGGGCCTATTTTGTCGCTTCCGCAGGGGCGGTCACACCGGAAACCGTCAGACACGACATGGACCAACAAACCGCCTCCGGCAAAGATTCCCCCCCTTGACCCGACACCTGACCATTAAGCTTCAGGTGGGGGAATGCAGCGGGACTTGTTCAATATTAATTAATAGGACTTGGGCAAACCCAGGACCTTTTCGGCAATAAAACACATAATCAGCTGTGGACTGACTGGCGCAATGCGGGGAATGAAGCTTTCACGCAAATAACGCTCTACATGGTATTCCTTGGCATAGCCCATGCCGCCCAGGGTTTGTATGGCGGTTTGGCAGGCATTAAAAGCCGCTTCTGCCGCCAGATATTTAGCCGTATTGGCAAATTCGCCACAAGGCTTGTTATTGTCGTACAGGCTGGCTGCCTTACTAACCATTAAATCAGCGGCTTCCAGCTGCATCCAGGCCTGCGCCAGCGGATGCTGGATTCCCTGATTGCTGCCAATGGCCCGACCAAACACCACCCGTTCTTTGGCATACTGGGTGGCCTTCTGCAAGGCAACCTGCCCTAATCCCACTGCTTCGGATGCAATCAGAATTCGTTCCGGATTCAGGCCGTGCAATATATACTCAAAACCCCGCCCTTCTTCGCCCACCCGGTCTTCTTCGGGAATTTCCAGCCCGTCAAAAAACAGCATGTTTGAATCTACCGCCTTGCGTCCCATTTTTTCAATTTCCCGCACTTCAACATAATCACGGTTCAGATCGGTATAAAACAGGGACAGGCCCTGGGTAGGCTTGCTGACTTCTTCAAGCGGTGTGGTACGTGCCAGCAACAGCATTTTGTCTGCTACCTGCGCGGTTGAAATCCAGATTTTACGGCCATGAACAATATATTTATTGCCCTGTTTAACGGCTCTGGTTTTAAGCTTGGTGGTGTCCAGCCCGGCATCCGGTTCGGTAACGGCAAAGCAGGCTTTTTGCTTGCCCTGGATAAGGGGTGGCAAGGCACGCTGCTTTAAATCTTCTGAACCAAACACCACCACTGGGTTCAGGCCAAAAATATTCATATGCACCGCCGATGCACCGGTAAACCCGGCACCCGAGCGGGAAATGGTTTTCATCAATAAAGCCGCTTCGGTCATGCCCAAGCCAGCGCCACCGTATTCTTCAGGCATGGCAATGCCCAGCCAGCCCGCTTCGGCCAGTGTCTTGTAAAACGCTTCGGGGTATTCACCATCAGCATCCCTGGCATGCCAGTAATCATCATCAAAATCGTCACACAAGGTTTGTACTGCTTCCACCAGCATCTGCTGGTCATTGTTCAACTCAAAATTCATGGTTTGCTTCTTCCCGTATTATTTGTCAAAGAATCAATCATTGACTGATCCAGATCCGTTTCTTGTAAGATCTCTTCAGTATGCTCACCAAGATTGGGAGCATGACGATATATTTTTAAAGGGGTTGCCGAATATTTGCCCAACGTGCCCGGGGTACGAATCCGTCCCTCGGTGGGATGATCCATTTCCACGACCTGGTTAACCGCTTTGATATGCGGGTCTTCCATCAAGTCTTCCACACTGTATAAAGGGGCCGCCGGAATATCCGCCCGGGCAAAACAATCCAACCAATATTCGCTGTTTTTTTCAGCCAGTATCTGCGCCACAAAACTGTAGACCTCGGCAATATTGTCGGCACGCACCGAATGACTGGAAAAGATGGAGCCCTCTACCAAATCCTCCCGGCCAATCAGAAGCAGGAAGTTTTTCCAGTGTTTATCGTTATAAATCAATACACTAATATGGCCATTGGCAGTTTTATAAGGTTTGCGATGCGTGGCCAGCAAACGGGCATAACCCATCTCCCCTTTCTCGGGCACGAATGTTTTTCCGCCTAGGTGATCTCCCAGCACAAACTGGCTCATCCCCTCAAACATGGGAATTTCGATAGACTGGCCTTTACCCGAAGCCCGACTTTGAATGACACCGGCCAGGCAGGCAATGGCGGCCTGCAAGCCGATGGTCCGGTCCGCCAGCGTCAAGGGCGCATAACGGGGCTCATCACCCGAATTTTTTTCATATAAAACAGGAATACCCGTCATGCCCTGAATCAAATCATCATAGGCAGGTTTTCCACCATAGGGACCATCCATCCCAAAACCATAGGCACCGGCATAAACAATGGCGGGATTGACTGCAAAGACGTCTTCATAAGACAGCCCAAGCCGGGCCATCGCCTGCGGGCGCACATTGTACAGAAACACATCGGCGGTTTTGGCCAGGGCCAGGCAGGCCTGTCTGCCCTGCTCGGTTTTCAGGTCCAGCACAATGGAACGCTTGTTACGGTTCAGGTGTAAATACAGCGCCCCCATATCGTCATTAACCATTGGGCCAACCTTACGCATGTTGTCACCGCACGGTGGTTCCACCTTGATCACATCTGCCCCCAGATCAGCCAGCATCTGGGTAGCAAACGGCCCCATCACCACCGAGCTTAAATCAATAACCCTGATCCCACTTAATGGACCCGGGTTTGGTTCATCATGATTAACCATATTAATTTTTCTCTATGCCAGCGGCCTTAATTAAATCTCCCCACAACACATATTGCTGCTTCACAAAATCGGCAAATTCCTGCTGTGTACCACTAAATGCATCAAAGCCAAGATTGGCCAATTTTTGCCTGACCTCTTCATTTTCAACAATTTCATTAATGGTTTTATTTAGGGTACTGACGACCTCATCCGGTAAGCCGGCCGGCCCAAGAAAGCCATTCCAGGAATTAATATCAAAATTATTAATACCTGCGGCTTCCATGGAAGGCAATTCCGGCAACAATACACTGGGTTTGGCGGTAGATACAGCCAGTGCCTTGACTTTATTGGATTTAACAAAAGGAATGCCTGAAGCCAGATCAGTAAACATAAAATCAACCTGCCCGCCAATCAAGTCGGTGATTGCCTGGGGTGTGCCCTTATAAGGCACATGCAAAACATCAATTTCTGCTGTATTGCCCAAGGTTGCCCCGGCCACAATCCCGGTACTGTTTCCAGAGGCATAACTTAATTTGCCAGGATTGGCCTTGGCATAATCAACCAGGTCGGTGACGGATTTAAAAGGTTTGCTGGCATTGGTAATCAGGATAAACGGTAAATTGCCACCGCGAGCAACAGGCGTAAAGTCTTTTACAACGTCATAAGATACATTCTTCATTAGCCAAGGTGCGGCAGATAAAGGAGTATTGGTTGAAATCAGCAGCGTGTAGCCATCGGGTCTGGACTTGGCAACCTGCTGTGCTGCAATGGTTGCATTAGCACCGGGTTTATTTTCAACAATTACCGGCTGCCCCAAACGGGATGACATTTCAGAAGCAAAAATACGTCCGACGGCATCTGTGCCGGAACCAGCCGGGAATGGCACGACCAGTGTAATCGCCTGTTCCGGATATGCAGCCAATACGCTGCTGCTTAAAAGACTCATAACCAGAACGGTCATTTTTTTCTTCATACCTGTTATAAACATTTTGTCTCCTTTGACTTTTAATTTGGTTTTATCCAGCCATTACCTAACGAATGACTCTTTCCGGTTTTTCTTCGTAGGGGGGTGAATAAATAATAAGCACTCTGGCAGGCTCTTCGCTGGTGACGGTAAAAATGTGTTTTTTATAAGGAGGAAAATAACAGCAATCGCCTGGCTCCAGTTTCCCTTTTTCTCCATCCATTTCCACATCGGCACTGCCAGAAAGTAAATAACATACCTGCTCAAGATCAGGATGGGCATGCGGTAATGCACCCTGGTTTTTTTCTATCGTCCCGATCAGGACTTCCATATGCTTTGCGCCAACTGTTTCCTGACTGATTAGTCTTTTGTTGACGGTACCCGTATGGTTGGCCGGGCTATACCCTTCAATTTCGTTTTCTTTAACAATCCATTTATGCATAAATACCCTCTATTATTAAATTCTTGCATGTGAATTAATTTTCACACACATAAATTATTTTGTATTTAAGGGTAATTACTAAAATTGGTATCAAGTGACAAATGTAAATTCATCCACTTAACAAGGCATGGCATGAATCTTCATCAAAAACATTTAAAAACCGGTAAAAATAATGTCTCTGTAATAAAAAAACCTCCTGCCGCTACTTGAGCGAAGGAGGAAAGTTATTTTTTACCGCTTTTTTGACAGTTTTTTAACGCTATTAATGATCTAAAAGCACGCACTCACAAGGATCAATGCGCAGGTAGACCTTGCTGCCGATGTCCAGTTTGGGCAAGAACTGGTTGTTTAGGCTGTCTACGGTTAGCACTGTGTTTTCTGCCATCACCTTGCACCGCACCACACTGCCCAGCAAGTGCTTCTCGGTAATAATAGAAGCAATCGGCTGGGAAACCTTCTTGCCAAAAGACAGGGAAGGATGATCCAGGATAATCGCTTCGGCCCTGACAGCCACACCATTAAGTGTTTGCAAACCAAGCCAGCGCTGCGTATTGCCTGCATCCAGAAAATTGTAGGTGCCCATGAACTGCGCCACCATATTGCTATTGGGCCGTGCATACAATTGCTCTGGCGAACCCGATTGCTCGATACGACCCTGATTCATTAAAAAAATTCGGTCTGACATACTCAGGGCTTCTTCCTGATCATGGGTGACAAAGATCGTGGTTAGCTGCAACTCTTGCTGCAATTGGCGGATTTGCTGTCGCAAATGGCGACGAATACGGGCATCCAGTGCAGACAGGGGTTCATCCAGCAACAAAATACGAGGTTCCATGACCAAGGCCCGGGCCAGAGCCACCCGCTGACGCTGGCCGCCCGACAGCTCATGCGGCATGTTTTTTTCCTTGCCTTGCAATTCGACCCGCGCAATCGCCTGCCTCACTTTTTCTTGCACCACTTCCTTATCCATTTTTCGCAAATTCAGGCCAAAGGAAATATTGGCTTCCACAGTCATATTGGGAAACAGGGCATAACTTTGAAATACCATGCCAATACCCCGATGCTGGGCCGGCGCAAACGTGATGTTCTCATTGTCCACCTGAATATACCCGCTATCGGGCTGGGTCAATCCGGCAATGCAACGTAATAAAGTGGATTTGCCACAGCCGCTTGATCCCAGCAGGGTCACAAACTCACCTCTTTCAATGGTAAAGCTCAAATCATCAAGAATAACGGAATCGCCAAATCGCTTGGCCAAATTTGAAACGGTTAAATAGGACATGACTTATGTTTTATTGAAACGGTTGGCAAACAAGGTAAACAGCAGAATGAACACAAAATAGCTGATCACAATGGCACTGGTAAAATGACCACTGGTCTGGCGCATATTGAACAGGTAAATCTGTAGGGTTTCGAAGCGGGTTCCCACCAGCATATTGGCAAAAACAAATTCACCAAACAGCAGGGAAAAGGCAATGAACCAGGCCGAGGCAATGCCCTTGCGGATATTGGGCAGTACTACTTGCACAAACCCCTGAAAACTGCTGGCACCCAGTAAACTGGAAGCATCCATTAAATCATGCAGGTTCAGGGCCCGCAGATTATTAACCAGAGAACGATACATAAAGGGCAACACAATCGTGAAATAGCAGCCCACCAGAATCCAGGGAGTACCCATCATGGGTGAGCCTGAATATATTTGCAGCAAGCCGGCCGAGGCAACAATCGGTGGCATGGCAAATGGAAGCAGAATCACCAGATCCATGATTTTCTGCCATTGCCGATAACGGTATTCCATAATAAAAGCCAAAGGCACAATCACCAATAGGCTAACGATAACGGATGCCATGCAAAGGAAAACAGACCGGCCAAAGGCCATCAGGAAGCGAGGATCGCTCCAGAGCTGTACATACCACTTCAAACTTAAGGCATCAGGCAGAATGGTTGCCCCCCAGGAAGAGGAAATGGAATACAAAAACGTGGCCAGCAAGGGCACCAGCAAGGTCAACATAACCACGCCAATCACCAGCAGATGCAAGCCCTGTCTGGAGTCCTGCTTACGCATAACGCCTCCTGCGTATGACCCATTGGTTAATCATGGTTACCAGAACCAGCTGGGCCACCAACACAATGGAAAGCGCCGCGGCCAGGTTCGGGTTCAGGGAAATATCACCGGCCACCAGCGCCCCGATACGAATCGGGATCAGGTTCACATTACTGGCCGTGAGCGCAAATGCCGTCGCATAAGCCCCCAAGGCATTGGCCAGCAGCAACACAAAAGTGCCCAACAGGGAAGGCATTAGAATAGGCAGCACCACCTTGCGCCAGTAATCAACAGTACGGGCACCCAGCAATCGGGAGGCTTCTTCCCAGTCATCCTGCAAGGCATCAAACGCCGGGTAAAGTAGCAAAATAGCCAAGGGAATCTGAAAATACGTATACACCACCGTCAAGCCGGCACGGGTGTATAAATCAAACCCGTTCAGAAACCCCATTTTATTCAACAACAACGTAATGGCACCATTGGTTCCCAAAATAATAATGAACGCAAATGCCAGGGGCACGCCGGCAAAGTTATTGCTCATATTCACAAAGGCAATCACCCATTGCCGAACCCTGCCTTGCACAAATCGTAAGGACGAAGTAGCCAGCAGGCCAATCAGCAGTCCCAGAAAACTGGAGTACAGTGATAACCAGAAACTGTTTTCAATGGCAATCAGGTAGAACTTGCTGCTTAATACTTTTTCATAGTTGGCCAGGGTAAAACCACCATCGTCTGCCATAAAACTGTTAACTAACACCCAATAGGTGGGCGCCAGGCAAAAAGCGCCCAGCATTAACACAAAAGGAACAAAGAGCCACCAATGTGCCCTGGAAGGCTTGGCGGGCATCATGACAGGAAAGATTTCAGTTCATCGTTCCGGTTGACGACAATACCCAAGGCCAACGCACACAAATCCCGTATCTGGATCTGTTTGATTTCAGTGGCCGCAGCCTTGTGATTAAACCCCTGTCCTACCAGGAAAAGCGGCACTTCCCGTTCCTCGGGTAAATGGCCGCCATGGCTACGATCGACATTCATGCCATGATCGGCAGTGACTATTATTTTATAACCCTGCTCCTGCCAGACAGGCAGGTAATGCGACAACAACACGTCCACTTTACGGGCCGCATTACGGTAATCGGCACTATCCCCTCCCGAACGATGCCCCATATCATCCACATTCATGGTATGAATGAAAAGAAAGTCAGGATCATGGGTTGTGCGCAAATGCTCGGCATCCAACAATAAATGGGAATCCGGATAGGTATCTTCATGATAGAAGATGCCATGCTGAATGGGCAATGACACGTCATGAGTAAAACGGTCGCGCACCGCATCATACGGTACGCGGTTATAAAGCTCACTGATCCAGTTGTAAGCAGCGGCCGCTGTTTTCAGCCTGGCTTTGCGCGCCAGATGAAAAATGCTTTCCTGACTGGAAAGTTGCACAATCTGGTTATGCCGGATACCCGACACCAGCGGATTGCTGCCCGTTAAAATACATTCGTATAAAGGACGGGACAGCGATGGCAGCTCGCACTGCAGCTTGAACACCGAGGCCTGGCGGCTTTCACATAACGCATGCAAATAGCCCATGGCGTGCCTGGCCACATGCCAGCCCAAACCATCGATCAGAATCAGAATTACTTTATGTTGAGACATGATTTTCTTGATTATTGATAAATCAGCACATGTTCCTGCATCAGCTCAGGCAGTTGCTTGGACAAGGCATCCCAGGCGGCCTGGTCTTTGATGGGCTGAACATTTTTGTAAGCGTCGGCAGGCAACAACCTGGCTTTGGCTTCTTCAGTCAACACAACCTTATCGCGAATGGGACGGGCATAACCCTTGGCCAGATTGTTTTGGCCGGCATCGCTAAAGATATATTCACGCGCCAGCTTGGCCGCATTGGGGTGCCTGGCGTATTTATTGATAATCGTGGCATAACCCGCCATGATTGAACCGTCTTCAGGAATCACAACGGTAAAACGCTTGGGGTCAATCTGGTCACGATAGTTAAGTGCATTGAAGTCCCACAGCACCCCCACTTCCACTTCACCTTTTTCAAGGGTAGCCAGTGTTGGATTGCTTAAAGACAGGCGTTTTTGCTTGACCAGTTCACCAAACAGTTCCAGGGCCGGGGTCACATTTTTTTCATTGCCACCCAAAGCAACTGCCGCAGCCAGCACTGCATTATTGGCCTGCGCCGCTACGCCGACATCTCCCAAGGTAACCTTATACTTGCCAGCGCTCAGGTCTTTCCAGCTTTTGGGTGCATTTTTAACCGTGTCATTATTGATAATGAAAGCGATTGCACCAGTATAGGCCACTGCCCAATGACCATCCTTGTCTTTCGCCCATGCAGGAATTTCATTCCAGGTGGTGGGTTTGTAGGCTTGGGTCACTCTCTTGTCAACCGCGATAGGGCCAAAACTTTGGCCAACATCGCCAATATCAGCCGTTGCGTTTTCTTTTTCTGCCGCAAACTTGGCAATTTCCTGTGCCGAAGACATATCGGTATCCTGGTGTTCCAGCCCGTAGTTGGTTTTCAGGTCAGCCCAGGTATCTTTCCAGTTAGCCCATGAGTCTGGCATACCCACACTATCCACACGACCTTCTTTTTTTGCCGCCTCTATAAGCACTGTCAAATCAGCGGATTGTGCCTGCGCGACCAATGGCAACGATGCCAGACAGAATGACAGCCATGCTTTTTTCAAACTCATTGTTCTTCCTTGGGAAAATAAACAAGGCACACAATATGCCTTTTGCATAAGAATAAGAAGGAACCGAGTATAAGGATGCTTTATTGCCAATTCATGACATGCACAACAAATTGCAAGGCATTAGGCGAACACCGTTATTCGGCATACAGCCATGTCATGCAAAACAGATAACAGCCTATCATTACCAGTATCAGGTATAACCAATACCGGTATAAGAAATGGTCTTGTTCATCATTCCCATTTCCCATCATAATAAATCTGACTTTTATCAATTTAAAAATCCAATCACTTCATCAGTCAAAGGCACAGCAATGCAAACAATCCAAGAGGAAAGCCAGGAAGAACATTGGAAACGCAATCTGTACGTGTGCGTATTCGGCTCATTTACAACCATCATGGCCATGACATTGGTGCTGCCATTTCTGCCCATCTACATTGAGCAACTGGGAGAAACCGACCCCGAATCCATTATTCGCTGGTCAGGTTATGCTTTTAGCGCCACCTTCCTGACAGCGGGCCTGATGGCTCCCGTCTGGGGTAAGTTTGCCGACCATTTTGGCCGCAAGCCCATTCTGATCCGTGCCAGCCTGGGGATGGCCTTTTGTATTGCCTTAATGGGCATGGTGGGGAATGTGCAGGAGCTGTTTGGCCTGCGTCTGTTAATTGGCATTTTAGGTGGGTATGCCTCTGGGGCCACGATTCTGGTGGCCACCCAAACCCCCAAAGAACATACCGGCTGGGCCGTAGGTACCCATGCTGCCGGCATGTTGGCGGGCAACCTGCTGGGGCCGTTGGTGGGTGGATTGCTGCCTGGTTATATTGGCATTAGAAATACTTTTTTTCTGGCTGCCGGGGTTATTTTTATTGCTTTTCTGGCAACCGCCTTTTTAATTAAAGAAACCAATTTCAAACGGAAGGCGGCTGCCAGCCAAATCGTGAACAAATCCGATGGTTTCTGGCAAAACGCCCCCAGCCGCAACCTGGTCCTGTTAATGCTTGGCTGTGCCGCCCTGTTAATGTTTGCCAATTACTCGGTTGAACCCATCATCACCCTGTACATGGCCAGCCTGCACACCCTCACGCAAAACATTCCATTGCTGGCTGGTATTGCCATTTCAGTCACTGCCTTTGGCAGCCTGCTGGGATCGGCCAGAATTGGCCGGCTGGGTGATCAGAAAGGTCATCTTTGCGTGCTAATTGCCTGTTTTTTATTTACCGCCCTGACCCTGCTTTTACAAGCCTTTGCCTGGGCAGACTGGCAATTTATTGTATTACGATTTTTAATGGGTATTGGTTTAAGCGGCCTGATGCCGGCCATTACCGCCCTGATCCGGCATAACGTATCGGGCCATATTGCCGGCACCGTATTGGGTTATTCAACCTCTGCCCAATATCTTGGCATGGTATTGGGCCCACTTGCCGGCGGCATGGTGGCCAACCTGTATGGAATGAATGCCGTGTTTGTCATGACAGCAGGCATTATGGCAACAGCGGCCTTGCTGATCGCCATCACCAGAAAGCGGCAGCGCAACGCAGCCATACCTTTAATTTAATTCAGTCAACCGTTAAGTTTTGCTTTTCTTCATCATGCCGGGTAACCAGAACCTGGTCTATCCGGTAGTTGTCAATATCCACCACTTCAAACTTGTAACCCTCATACAATACGAAGTCGGTGGGGCGTGGCACTTTACGCAGCTTGTACATGATGAACCCGGCCATGGTTTCGTAATTATTCTCAAAACCCTCAAACTCCTTAATGGTAAGGGCGGCCATCACTTCCTCGATGGGGGTCATGCCGTCTACCAGCCAGGAATGGTCATCGCGTTTTACGATCCACTCTTCCTGCAGGGAACCCACCAAATCCCCCATCACGGTATTCATGACGTCTTGCAGGCTTAGCAGGCCCACCACGAGTGCATATTCATTCACCACCAGGCTAAAGTCTTCTTTGGCCGCCCGAAACTGCTCAAGTGCCTCGAACAGGGTCAGGGTATCGGGCAGTACCAGCACCTTGCGAACAATGGGTGCGGTTCTAAGCGATAAATCCTTGCCTTGCAAGATACGGGGCAAAATATCCTTGGAGTCTACATAACCAATGACATGGTCTAGCGTATCCTGGCATACCGGAAATTTGCCATGCGGAAATTCGGCAATTTTCTGGCGGATGTCTTCTTCTGTTTCATTCAGGGAAAGATACACAATGCTTTCACGCGGCGTCATGGCCGAAGGCACAATGCGCGAATCCATTTCAAACACATTGCGAATCATGTATTGTTCCTGCAACAAGACCCCACCGCCTTGCGCCCCGGCTTCGGCCAGGGCCACAATATCATCACGGGTAATTTCTTCTTCCCGTACTTGCGGCACCCCCATGAGACGAAGAATGAGATTGGCCATACTGCTGAACAGCCATACCAGAGGCGCAAACAGCAGCATGCAAAACTTCATAGGCTTGACCACCGCCATGGCCTGTTTTTCGGGCTGGGCCATGGCAAGGCGCTTGGGAATCAGGTCTGAAAACATCACGAACGAGGCCGTGACCAGCAAAAAAGAGAGCAAAAAAGACAAGGTACCCAGCATGGGGCCGCTATAAATAACCGAAATAAGATTGGCCACATAAGGCGACAAGGCGCTTTCACCCACGATACCCGCCATAATTGCCACGGCATTTTGCCCGATCTGGATCACGGTAAAAAAATTGCCGGGATTTTCTTGTAAGGCCAGTACCTCTTGCGCTTTGGTACTACCGTCGTTGGCTAAAAGGCGAAGTTTGATTTTGCGCGAAGCGGCCAGGGAAATTTCCGAAATGGAAAAGAAACCACTGATAATAATCAGCAGCAAAAGAAAAAGCACGTGCGTGAGCAAATCACCAGCCGACATAAAAAACCACGAAAGATTTATAACCCTGTGATTTTGTACCATTTGGCAGGAAATGGCAATGAATAACGGCCTATTTCAGGCATGATGTACCCGATCACTAGGCCGTTATATGTCCAGCCAGAACTAACCATTGAAAAGATAAAGGGCTGCTGGACACAAACTGTTAACTTTCAATCCTGCTGGACAGTCCGGTTAGCTCCAGCGCCCTGGCGCATAGGTAAACACCGGCAAAGTCCAGCGCCAGCGAATGGCCGCCAGGCGCAATGTAAGGCCAAAACCGAATGAAGCCAGTAAATTGAGGTCATGGCTAACCCCCCAGTGCCGCAGGCATAAATACAGAATGGCAACCAGCAGTGAAACACTGGCATACAGTTCTTTTCGCAGTACCATGGGCGTGCGGTTACACAGCAGGTCTCGCAAAATACCCCCAAAAATACCGGTGGTAATGCCCGCCATAATAACAACAGTAGTGCTATATTCCAGCTTCAGGGCCACATTGCAGCCAATTACAGTAAAGGCAATTAATCCCATTGCGTCAAGCACCAAAAAGATGGAATGCAGGCGATGCATGTAACGGGCAACCACCATGGTAAACAGGCCGGCAAGAATCGTGATATGAATATACATGGGGTGCTGGGTCCAGGTAACCGGGTAATTACCCAGCAACATGTCACGTACCGTGCCACCGCCCAAGGCGGTAATGAAGGCCACAAAAGCCACGCCAAACATGTCCATATTGCGCCGGCCTGCGGCAAGCGCCCCCGACATGGCCTCAGCGGTAATGGCAATAATATAAATATAGAGAAGCAATTTTGAATCCCGGTTGTTTTATGCTGCCTCTCCCCCTGTCCTTTTACCTGAGAGTTTACGCAGTTATGCAAACTGCTTGCCCCTTCGGTGGGTTGCCTGGCAACCGCTCTCCAGCTGGCGTGACGGCTGCGCACTATCCTGGTTAAGGAACAGCCGCTTCCGAATACGATTCGCAGTAATGATGCCTGAGCGATTATGGGAGTTTGCGCCTTCGGCGGGAGCCATGCCTTATGCCTGCCCCTCTCTCCTGCGAAGCAAAAGATTATACTGCAAGTAAACAGTAATTCATATCCATCCCTGCATGGATAACATTCCAAATCTGGTGATCCACCTACTTAACCAACTGAACAGCTGTCTGGTCACAGGACAAACTATCCAAACGCGACAACACATTCACCTGGCTCATTTGCGCAATGCTACTATTGAACTGATGTTGCTGACTACAGGTTCTTCCACCCCTGTTCTGTTTGCTTGAACCTTAATTTTACATTGTAATCCAGCGTGTCCCCCGTCTTCAGATCCTTATTGAAGGCACTTGATTTTTCGGCAAGATAATTCACACAATCCAGAAACGCGATATTCACGTATTGCGCCTCATACTTGCTGCGGGCCTGCTCCATCTTTACCGGCTCAGGATTGGTCTTGAGATATTCCTTATACTCACCCAACGCCTCGGTGCCTTGAAATCCTTTCATCATGGCGCTCAGGCCCATGGTAATCTGCCCCATGGTTGTGTCGTTGTATTCCGCCACGGTAGGTTCAACACAATCAGCTACCATCGCGTAGTATGGCTGTCTGGCCTTCACCTTGTAAGTCACCTCTACCCAATAGTCTTCACCCTCTTTCCAGCCGTTCAGCCTGTCAAAGTTGGTAACGTCAAAATTTGAGCTAAATTCCCAAGAATTACCAGCCCATAAATCTTTAAGAGCGACCTCCACATCATTATCTGAAGGCGCCTTGCCCGTGCAACCCATTAACAAACCAATCATGGCCAGCAGGACATAAGCTTTTCCCCTCATCACTCGCACCTGTTTACCCCTATCGCGTGTATAACATTGAAAAACAGGGAGTGTACAATAAGCATCTGTCGAAGTCATAATGAATTGTCTCAATGACCAATAATTTGACCCATTTTTGGCCAAGAAAACAGATGAAACCATTATTAATCATTTATAAAACATTTTCTCTGGTTTCATGATTTCCATTGAGAGTCCCAAACACCAACATACGCCACTATTAAGTTGAGTTTCATTAACTGGATATGGCCACTCACTCCTGCGTGGGAGCATGAGTTAAATTACTGATAGCCGCTCAAAACATCAATTTGACTTTCCTTGCCCAGTTTCTGCGCCATCTGACTATAAAAACGATGCACATCGGCAGGTCCGCACCAATAACTGCGAGTACCAATCACATAGAGCCGTTTTTTTGCCCGCGTTACCGCCACATTCACCAAATTGGGTTTGCGGCCTGCAAAGCTGGATATAACCCCTGCTTTATCAGGGTCGCCACCTAACAGAAAGAGCACATAATCAGCTTCTTTACCCTGAAATGTATGAACCGTTCCACACATTTCATTAGCATCTTGGTCATTGAATGACGCTTTCAGCAAATTACGCATATTTTCAACCACAATCTTGAAGGGAGAAATGACATAAATGCGCAATTTATTATCACCATCCCTTAAGCTGCCTCCTGTCAGCGCCTTGATTTTCTTCATGGCCATCTCTCCTTGTGCCGGAATCCAATGCCCAATCGCCCCGCTATTTGGAACATCAATCCAGTGACTTGGAACAGGCTCATTACCCAATTTGCCAAAGGTACCGTAAACCATTTTATTGTCATAAGCTACCGCATTGGAAATATCAAACATAGGATTAAGGCAACGGCGGTGTACGACTAAAGGAGAACCCAACCAAATTTTAGTATCAGCGTCACTAGCGGCAAGATAAGTACCAAACCGGTTGGATCGATCAGCCAATGTCTGTACAGATGCCTGGGAGGGTACATACATGGCAGGCGTGCCACAATACTTAACCAATGGGTCCACCAATTCTTCTGGAATGCCAACGACGGGCTCCAACTGAATTGGGTCTCCCACGATGACAGCCCGCTTTGCTCGCCACAAGGCTCCTATTGCCTGCTGAGGTGCAGCCTGCCCCGCCTCGTCAATCAACACCCACGCAAGTTCTTCACTTCCTACCCCTTTAAAAAGCCTTGGAAATGAAGCAAAAGTTGTTGATACCAGCGGCACCGCAAGAAAGAAGGCATCCCATAAGGCCATCACCCCTCCTTTAACCCTATGCGGTGACAGTTCGCCCTGTAACACAGATACAAAAGCCGCTAATGTGGGTTTCATTTTTTTCCAGCTATTCATCAGGAAAGCCTTATGCAGGTTCATTGATGCGATGAATAACGCCCGACGGGCTGCAAATAACAACTCATCGTCCTGGTATGGGGATGCCTTGTGAAACTCATCTCTTGGCTGGTTCATTAAGTGCCAGGCCGGACGATTGGTATCAATCAAACCCGCTTTAGTCAAGACAGGTTTAATTTCTGTCAACCTTTGTTCCAGCTGCTTCAGCTCTGCATGGAACTGGTGAAACTGAGCAAATGCCGATTGATGCTTTTGCTGAACACTTTGCTGATTGGCTTGTGTTTGCCCTAACAGCTGCTCTGCCCTGTCAAGATTTTCTTTTGCCTGTTGCAGCGTGATATTTACTGAAATATCACGACTTACCTTTTCAAGTTGTTTCGCTGTAGCCTGGGCCTGCGTGGAAAGTTCATTCATCCGCTCATGCCAAACTGTGGCGTCACGAAGCAAAGATTCAGCCATCAAATAATGCTTGCGATTAGTATCCACATGGTTTTCAAGCATTTTTTTACGAACATCCCAATCCTGTACTGCAGGACGCCGAAATATCAGCCATAAAACACCAGGCTGGTGTTGCAAATGCCGGGACAATGCCGCAGTATCGGAATCTAACAAGGCTTTTGCTCTGGCTACTTCCTGAGTAAGCTGGGGTAAAGCCTGCCTTGGCTGCAGCGCTTTATGGCTGGTAAGGCCAGCTTGATTATCCTGATTTTGCTGCTGAAGTTTAGCCAGCATGACAATATCGGCATACACCTTGGCGGCCAATTGTTGTTTGGCCTGTGCGATATTAAACTGCTGGACAATCTGTTCCTTTTGCACTTCCAGTTCATCCAGAAGCGCTCCGTGCTGTGGAAATTGCTGCAATAAAGCCTGAAAACGGCTGTTGCCTGACGTATATTCAGAAAGCATATCAGCTAGCCTTGAGGCCGAATCACACAAATCCTGCACATGCTGCCTGGCTTGTTGATATTGCTTGCGTGCTTCGCTCCATGAGGGCGTTAAGGCCAAATTCTGGTTAATCCAGGCTTGCAACGATACAGGACGCAAAGGGTCAGGCGTTTCATCTGGTTTCCGGCTGTTTTTCTTCGTGTCTGCAAACCAGAATGCGTTCGCAAATGCCCTGCGGTTAGTGGCGTTGCCAAGGGCTGCCGACACCAAACCCCAACTTGTCGCCTTTTCAGGACGCCTTTTACCTTGTGCCAAGCCGATAGAGTCGGCAATTTCAGAAAAATAGTCCAGTGTCAGGTTTTCGTCAATAGATCCGATTCCCGGCAATTCTTTACTGATATTTTCTACCGCGCCATTATTGGCACTGGTCACCACAATTCCAAAACCACGCAATGAATCCGTCAATTGCCACGCAGGATAAGCATAATTTTCAATATCCAGTTTGCCAATAAAAGCGTCATCAGGATTTTCAAAACCACAAAGAATATCAGCCCTGCTCTGGATAATACTGGCCACAATATCCTTTAGCATGGTGGTCTTGCCCGTTCCTGGGGGCCCGTTAACCGAGAACAGGCCACTAGCGGGCGCCAATTCTCGGTGCACCGTATTAACGGCGAATTGCTGCGCGGTGACCAAGGGATACGTACCAGGCCATGCAGCTGTTGGCAACATGGATGGATGAACACCGTTCACCAACAATTTTTTATTCTCATCCAAATCAACACGGTCGGGGTGTACTTCCGACTTGAGAAATTGAGATAAAGCCGCTCCATAATGACAGCTCAGGTAATGTCGCTGGACACTTTCTATTTCTTCAGCATAAAAGCTATTAAGTGGATCTTCCAGGCGCTTTCCGCCCTTGGGTGAAATACGCTGGGTTTGAATAACCCAGGGAAGCTGGGTGGCTGGTTTCCAGCCCAGCATCCGAAAAGCCACATTGCTTAACTGCTGAATATCTTCTGCCGTAATCGTACGAAACTGCTTTTTCTTCTCTTCCAGCGACAGTTTAACGGCAGGCTCTGGCCCCTCAAGCGGAGGTGATATTAATTGCCGCTTAACCAGCAATTCCTGCATCGCCTTGACGGTTTTTTCCTGGGCACCATTAAGCCCAAAAAAACCACTAAAGTTAAAATGCCCCCGCTTGGCCGCATTCCCTTCAAGCGCTGCCATCGCCCATGGCACGGTACTTACAAACGGTTGACCTGAAACAAACCCGTCCTCATCGATGGGGAGCACAACTGAAGCCGCATCTTTAGGCGCAGCCTGCTCTGAAAAATCCAGGGGCTTGGCACCCAGCACTTTTCGGGCATTTTCCACCAAAGCCATTCCAGGGATAATGCCGGCATAAAGTAAAAACCGCTTGGGATGCCTGAACAGTTTAGCAAGATCGTTACGCTTTTCTAAGTCAACCCATGGCATTTCAGTATCTTCAATACTGTCAGGCGCAATTTTCCATACACACTGATTGACCAATCGCACCGGTTTCGGAGGCGTTTGCGGACTTAGATATTCAAATGCCTGCCACAACTGTAGTGCCGCGAGCACATCAGTATTATTGTTGATCTTGCTACTCATCCCATAAACCCCAATGATTTTTAATATGAAATATATTTATTTCATGATTGCAATTTCGTTGCTATTTTATAAAAATATAAAGTTACAAAATCATGTATTTTATTATATTTAAATTTAAAAATGAAAATTTGGTAATAATTTAATACTTAAATCATTGGTTTTTTAAGGAAATTACCGGTTCGTTCCTGTGCGGGAGCAATCCTGACAAACACCCCTAATCAAGTAAGCTGTTTGTGCCATCGTATCGGGAGTATTTAATGCAAGTACAAGAAAAGGTAGATCGTTTCATGACTTCCTCCATCAAAGATGGATAATGGCAGAAATCTCTGGTTTTGGCTTGTGCCTTTTTAGGGTAAGTTTACGTGGCTACTCATTCTCACGCAGGAGCGTGAGAATGAGATGGAAAAAAATTTACTTTTCGGCCGCCAGCAAATCCAGCGCAACATCAACAATCATATCTTCCTGCCCCCCCACCATTCTACGGCGGCCCAGTTCAACCAAAATATCAACCGTTTTTAACCCATAGCGTTGTGCCGCAGCTTCTGCATGCCGTAAAAAACTGGAATAGACCCCCGCATAACCCAAGGCCAGTGTTTCCCGATCAACACGCACCGGGCGGTCCTGCAAAGGACGAACCAAATCATCTGCCGCGTCCATCAGCTTGTATAAATCACAGCCATGATTCCATCCCAGGCGATCGGCAGCGGCAATAAAAACTTCCAGTGGTGCATTTCCCGCACCCGCGCCCATGCCGGCTAAACTGGCATCCACCCGGTCACACCCTTCTTCAACTGCAACAATACTATTGGCAACACCCAAACTAAGATTATGATGGGCATGAATACCCGTTTCAGTGTTTGGATCCAACGTATCTTTAAAGGCCCGAAACCTGTCCCTGACCCCATCCATACTCAAAGCGCCACCTGAATCCACAACGTAAATACAAGTGGCACCGTACGATTCCATCAATTTGGCTTGTTTAGCCAGTTCCCCGGGGCTTGTTAGATGACTCATCATTAAAAAGCCAACGGCATTCATGCCAAGTTCACGGGCATAGGCAATATGCTGCCTTGAAATATCAGCTTCGGTACAATGTGTCGCTACGCGCACCACCCGCGCACCGGCATCATAGGCAGCACGCAAATCATGTATGGTCCCTATACCGGGCAAAAGCAAAGTGGCAATTTTTGCATGCTTGGCCGTTTCGGCTGCAGCCGCAATCCATTCAAGATCGGTATGTGCGCCAAAACCATAGTTAAATGACGATCCTTGCAAACCGTCACCATGTGCAACCTCAATAGAATCTACCCTGGCATCATCAAGCGCCTTAACAATTTGCCTAACCTGCCCTATCGAATATTGGTGACGGATAGCATGATTGCCGTCACGCAAAGTCACGTCAGAAATATAAAGCTTTTTATTATCTTTCATTACTCAGTGTTCCTTTTAAGCGCGTGCAGTCAAATACTGACTTCTGATTGATTAATAATCCGTGCGGCCATCTTTTCGGCAGTTATTAAGGCTGCACTGGTCATAATGTCAAGATTTCCCGCGTAGGCAGGAAGGTAATGGGCCGCCCCCTCAACCTCCAGGAAAATAGACGTTTTTAAGCCACTCACACGACCAACAGCAGGTATATTTAACGGATGTTTTTCAGAAATACGTTCAAACTGTACCTTCTGTTTTAAACGATAGCCAGGTACATATTGCTGTACGTCGCCAACCATTTGAGCTATTGATTCCTCTATGGCGTCCTCATCGCCCGGCTCGCTCAAACAATAAACGGTGTCTCTCATGATAAGCGGTGGCTCAGCCGGATTTAAAACAATAATGGCCTTTCCTTGCTGAGCCCCGCCTACCGCCTTAATCGCGGTAGAAGTGGTTTCGGTAAACTCATCAATATTGGCCCGTGTGCCCGGACCGGCGCTTTTACTTGAAATACTGGCAACAATTTCAGCATACATGACAGGAACAATACGAGAGACGGCTGCAACCATCGGAATCGTCGCCTGTCCACCACACGTCACCATATTCACATTCAGTGCATCAAGATGTGCCTGGCCGTTAACCACCGGTACACAATAGGGTCCGATGGCAGCCGGTGTCAAATCAATCATTCTTAATTCCGGCCGCAATTCGCGTAAGAATTTGTCGTTTTTAAGGTGTGCACCGGCACTGGTCGCGTCAAAAACAATATCAATACTGTCAAACACCGGCAGACGGGACAGCCCCTCCACGCCTTCATGGGTTGTAGCCACGCCTAAACGGCCTGCACGGGCAAGACCATCCGATGCGCTGTCAATACCCACCATGGCCCCCATTTCTATATATTTGCCATGACGCAAAATTTTAATCATCAAATCAGTACCAATATTACCCGAACCGATAATAGCGGCTTTCAGCTTTTTACTCATCGTGCTTCTCCTTATGCTGCTCATCCATGAAATACATTATTCAACTCTTGCCCCACTGGCCTTAACCAGTGGAATCCATTGTGTATTTTCACGTTCAAGAAATTGACCAAATTGTTTTGATGTCATTGGAATCGGCTCCAACCCCTGCTCTGTAAAACGCTGGCTCACCTTTGACGATTCCATTGCTTTTACAATTTCCTGATTCAAACGCTCAACAATAGGCTCAGGCGTTCCTTTTTTTACAACAATACCAAACCATACTCCAGCATCCACACCATCAACACCCAATTCAGCCAATGTAGGCACGTCGGGTAATAATGCAGAACGCTTATCTGATGCAATCGCCAATGGCTTTAGCTTTCCTCCGTTTATAAGCGGTGATGTCGTAATAATAGGATCAAACATCATTGCCACACGAGCACTCATCACATCCTGCAAAGCAGGAGACGATCCACGATAGGGAACGTGCACTAATTTTGCGCCGGTTTTTTCTATAAACAATCCACCCAGCAAATGGCCAATTGAACCTATGCCCTGTGAAGCATAGTCAATCCCTTGGACATTATTTTTTGAATGGGCGATTAACTCATTGACAGAGTTAATCGGACTGTCCTGTGGAACCACCAAAACCAAAGGCGACTTGACCAACGTTGTTACCGGCTGAAAATCAGCAATCGGATCAAATGAAAAATTCTTATAAAGCGTTGGATTAATAGCAAACATTTCTGTTGCAGCTACAAAAATCGTATGACCATCAGCTTTGCCGCTTTTGACCCTATGCGCGGCTATTTGCCCTCCTCCTCCTGGCCTGTTTTCAACAATAACGGGCTGTTGCAGGCTTTCCTGCATTTCCTGTGCAATTAAACGGGCAACCACATCGGTCACACCACCCGCTGGAAATGGAAGGACCATGGTAATAGGCTGATCAGGATAAGTTTGTGCTATTGAGGGCGTGGCAACTGCCATACAAGCAGTAAATAGTGCGCCAAGCAAAGCGTGTTTTTTAAAAAACATAGTTGTCTCCGTATTATTTATAAATAAAACTTAAAATATTTTTATTTTTCAGAAAAAAAGGCGCACACTGTACCCACACCGCTAATTCTTGCTTCATAACGCTGCCCGGGTTCAACGGCAACCATGGGGCCCAATGCGCCGGTTAAAATCAGATCTCCCGCACGCAACGGCTCTCCTAATGACACTAATTTACGGGCCAGCCATACCGCCGCATTGAGCGGATGCCCCAGACAATCCGAACCCTGCCCTGCCGATACAGATACCCCATCCAGAAACATCTCCATTTTTACCGTTCCAAGATCCAGGCCTATTAAAGAAACCGGTACGGCACCAATCACCACCAAGCCGCTGGAAGCATTGTCAGCAACCGTATCCACATAGGAAATATCCCAGTTTTTGATTCGACTCCCCACCACTTCAATGGCAGGCAGTACATAATCAACCGCCCCCAGCACATCAATCAGTGTCGCGTCTGCGACCGTCAAGTCATGCTTAAGAACCAAGGCAATTTCCGCTTCAACTTTTGGCTGCATCGTCCTTTCATAGGCAATGGGCTCATTGCTGCCAAATACCATATCGGCAAATAAGGTACCAAAATCAGGCTGATTCACGCCAAGCTGACGCTGTACGGCAAGCGAGGTCAAGCCTATTTTTCTACCCACCACACGGCGTCCCTGTGCACGTCCTGCCGCTACATTGATTTTCTGAATTTCGTAAGCATCGTCCTCATTTCCCGGCGTGAGCAAGTCCCTGACAGGACTCACCGCCACCCCTGTTTTTTCAGCGTTAAGCAGACAGTCCGCAATATTTTTTAATACTTTCAAATCAGTCATTTAATATCCTTCGTATTTGATTTATGCTGCGACACTTTCAACAGATCTCAAAGACTGTGCCTGCATAGTGGCAAAACCGGCAATCCACTCGGGAATAGGACGGTAATAATCAAGAGATGCTTTATAAGGGCCATGGGCATTTAAAGCGGCAAATGCAGCGACCCACGAGCGAATTTCATGGGCAGACTTGCCTCCCTGTTCGGTAATTGAGTCATTGCTCATGTCATCAATGGCCATCCAGTCTCCACGGGCAAGAATATCTAAAAAACTCCTGTCCCACTCAGGGTTAAGAGGCCGCAGGCTGCTGTCACCCGCCGTAAACTGTTTGGCGGCGGAAATCGTGCGTTCCTGTCGTGCGACACGAGCCTGGGGGGTGGGATTGCGTCCGGCTATCAGGCGCTCGGCAACCTCGGCGCAAGCATTGGCGATTTCAGGAACCGGGGGCTCATGAGAAATCCCGCCCGAACCAACAAGCAGCACGCGTTTATTCAAACCGGAAAGGAAACGGCCAATGGCGTCTCCCAATAAGCGCGAACGCCGACAACTGGCCATCGGAGGAGCCACAGAGTTAATGAATACCGGTATCACCGGGTAATTATCCAAACCACCCAAAAGAACTTCAAGCGCCTGGGCAAACCCATGATCCACCTGCATGCGGTATGACAACGCAACATCAATATCCGCCGCAAGCACCACCTCACTCATTGCCAGCGCAATGTCCCTGGGGACATCAAGCGGCCCCGCCATACTTTTATAATCGCCAATGGATGTTGCATCAAGACCAATACAAAACTGCGGCATGACATCATAGAAAAAACCATTGTAATGATCAGGCGCAAACACAACGACCAATTCGGGATCAAAAGCCTGTACCCTTTTTTTCATGGCAGCCTGCAATGCTTCCACCTCGGCCAGAATCTCGGGTGCAGGATCATGATAGCCCTGCAAAGGGGTGTGAGATAAACACTCCAAAATAATTGTCATATAAACTCCTGCCGCAATCTATGCTGCATTACTCTTGATATTGTTAATTTCCTGCGCCGAACAAACGATTTCGGTCAAGGCCAATTTTTTACCTAAAGTCAGAATAGATGCGGATACCTCCTGTGGTGAACACATGCCGGCAATAAAACGGTCAGGGCGTAACAATAAAACCGAATCAGGCATATTTCCAAACCAATCCTTTATTTTTCCTGTTGAGTCACCCACCGCAATAAGGTCTTCAGGCACATCATCAGAAAAAGCCAGTTGAGACTCCGGTTTTACAATCACAAAACAGGCGCCCATTTTTTGCCATACTGCCCGAGCCTGATCAGTCAAACCGAAGGTTGGGTCTGTACCCCAGGAAACAATGGCAAAGCGGTTTCCGATAACCTCGTCAAACCGGACAAGCTGACCGTCTTGAGTACGGACAAAAGGCTGGATAAACATGCGTCCCACCGGGGAGTTACCAAAAGGGTCCCGGCCATGCACCAAACGACCCAGTACGGAATCACGTTTCTCGCTCATCAAGCCCAGCATTCTTCCAAGTGCGGAATTACCCCGTCGTTCAAGCCAGCGGGCCAATTTACCGTGGGGTTTGGGCTCAGGCAGCAACACCACGCCTGACTCATAACGGGGCATCGGTTTAAAACGCATTTCAACCACATAGCGTTTAACGGGCGGAATAGCATTTAGCAAACGCGTCAGCCCATCACGCAAATTGGCACCAAACTTACTTGGGGGAGCAAAAATATCTCCCGCTACTTCAGAAAGATGAATCATTGAGCGTGCATGGTTACGACGCTCTGTGCCATAGGTATCCAGTAGTGATTCAGCAGCGGTGCCTTTAATAACCATCGCCAACTTCCAGCCCAAATTACTGGCATCACGAATACCGCTGTTATAACCCTGCCCCTGCCAGACTGGCATGATATGGGCGGCATCACCCGCCAACAAAATACGGTTCACCCTGAAATGGACAGCAAGACGGGCATTATGCGTATAAACACGTTTACGGATGTAATCCACGTTATCTGGATCAGTCACTACTTTCCTGACCAGTTCGGCCAGTTTTTCCGGGTTATCAAATGATTCTTCAGTTTCTCCCGGCATCACCATAAATTCAAAACGGCGCACGCCATGCGGCAAAGCAGCAGAAACATAGGGCCGTTCTGGATCACAATATAAATAAATATTTGGCGTACCAACCGGATCATTACGAACATCAAGAACAATCCATTGATTTGCCTTTGTTCTTCCCTCAAAAGGTATGTTCAAGGTGCGGCGGACAAAACTATTACCGCCATCGGCTCCTACCATGTAAGAAGCCCTAACCGCCCTTTTTACGCCATCATTACTTTCCAGGCTAAGCGTAACGCCTTGTTCGTCCTGGATAAAACTGGAAACCGTCTGTTCAAACATGACCTTAACATTAGGAAAACGGCTTAACCCCTGATGCAAAATACGATCTGCCAAAGGCTGGTGAAAAGCATTTCGGCGTGACCAGCCAAACTCTTCGGTACGGGGCTCAATAGAAGCAAAACAGCGCCCCCGCGGCGTTATAAAACGCATCCAGTGAAAAGGGGTAATATGCGGCATAAGATCATCTGCCAATCCCACCGACTGGAACACTCGCAACGCTTCATCATCCAGACCGATAGCGCGTGGATAATCAATAATCGTATCGAGCTTTTCGATAAGGATGACGCTTACGCCCTGAGCGCCTAAAATATTGGCAATCATCAATCCTACGGGGCCTGCACCAATAATAGCAACGTCAGCCGATAATTGTTCAGGGCGAACGGAATCCCCTGCCACCTCAATGACATTAGTCATATCTCCTCCAGACTTTTTTATATTTACTTTTTTTGTTTAAATTAGACTGTAGATGCCTCGGGAACTTCTTTACCTAAAAGAAAATTCACATGAATACGGTTAAAAGTTTGCGCATCTTCAAACTGGGGCCAATGCCCACACCCGTCCATCACCGTAAACAAAGCACCTGGAATCATAGAGGCCATACGACGCCCTTCCGATACATCTGCAGTCGGATCGTCTGATGTCCACAGCACCAATGTGGGTGCTTTGATACGGCCATAATCTTCTGCCCGTAAGATATTGCGCTGGCGGATCTCCATTTCCTGAAGCACCATATTGTCACGCTGGGCGTCAATCATGCCGGGTTGTGCGTAAATGGCCTGACGGGTTGCAACCAGATCATCGTTCACTTTGCTTTTATCGGCCATTAACCATTCAAGCCGGGCTTTGATAAACGCCCATGACGGCTCTTCAACTGCACGCATCGATAAAGACTTCAGGCGTTCCATCACCACCGGATCAGCCTGCGAACCACCCGCCGTATTTAACACCAGGCGCTCCACCCGTTCAGGATAATCAATGGCCAAACGCGCAGCGACCCAACCACCCAGCGACTCACCGGTAAAGGACGCTTTTTCAATACCCAGCTTATCCATTACTTTCACGACATGATCAACATATTGGGAAATCTCACGGGCACCCGCCGGTTTATCGGTCCAGCCATGGCCAATCATATCGATGGCCCATACATTAAAGTGTTCAGCATGCGCCTTCAAGTTACGCACATAGGCCTCGGCATGCCCCCCAACACCATGCAACATGATAAGAGCGGGTTTATCCTCTTGTCCCGCATGCAAAAAACGGGTAGAAATACCGTTTGCATCCAACCAGCCCTGCGTAAATGAAACACCACACAAATCAGCCCAAACACTTTGAAACCCGTCGGGTGACAGATTATTGGCCATTGTCATCACTTGCTCCTTATTTGTTTTAAATTTGATATGAATCAAGTCTAAGGGAATAGGCACTTTACAGAAAAAAAATATCCAATATGTGCAAGGAGTGCACGCACGTATTTATTAGAAGACTTAACAATGACTGACAAAACAACAAACTATGCCCATGTACGCGGACTTTCGCGCGGACTTGCGATACTGAAGGCCCTAAACCAAATGCAAAGTGGCCACGCATCCACGCAACAGCTTAGCCAGGTGGTTGGGCTGCATCGCACAACGGTAAGACGTTTACTTGAAACCCTGATGAGCGAAGGTCTGGTAAGGCGAAGCGATTCTGATGACACTTACCGCTTAACAATAAAAGTGCGTGAATTAAGTGAAGGTTTCACCGATGATGAATGGATTTCTTCTATTGCAGCGCCGTTAATGGGCGAACTGATGCAGCGTATCGTATGGCCATCAGATTTAACCACTTCGGACGGCAGCGAAATGATTATTCGCGAAACCACACATCGTTATAGCCCTTTATCTTTTCATCGGGCAATGGTAGGCAGACGCCTTCCCATGCTGCTGACTTCGGCCGGGCGGGCGTATTTTGCCAATATCAATGATTCAGAACAAGAAAATATTTTAAATTTATTACGTTCTGGAAGTGCCGGAGAAGCACAGGCAGCCCTTGCAAATGATACTGTTTATATAAAAAATTTAGTAAGAAGTGTAAGAGATGCCGGTTTTGCGTGGAATCGAAGTGATTGGTCCGATCAACAAAAAATTAGTGCTATTGCAGTTCCCATTATTCATAGAGCACGTGTGCTGGGCTGTTTGAATGTCGTTTACCTGACAAAAGCCATGAGTAAAAAAGAAGCAGAAGTAAAGTTTATCCTGCCGCTTCAGGACATTTCCTCAAAAATCGAAGCATTGTTGGAAGAACAACAATTATTAATTGAATCTAAAAATAATAGTTAAGCAAAAACAGGATGATTGCCGTGATAATGGAACCTGTAAATAGAACGGTGTAGCCTTCTATCATTACACCCATTCAGAGGGTTAGTGTATCCATTCGCCTCCCTTCTCACTCGCCCTCTGTGAATTCTTCAGCTCGTTTTACGAGCTTGTCAACCATCGTCGCCAGTTGTTGCAGTTCTTCTTCGGTGAATGGCTCAAGCAGAAAGGCCGCCTGTTGCTCGGAATGAGGCGCAATTTCACGAAAAGTCTGTTGCCCGGAATCAGTTAACCAAAGCAGGGATCGCCGATGATTGTCGGGATCACGCTCATCACGCACGCGACCTGCATTACGCAGACCTGTCACGGCACGACTAATATTCATGGGATGCAGACCCGTTAGTGCAGCGATATCTTGCGATGCAATACCTGGACGATTGGCCAGTACAACGATGGTGCGCCATTCGTTAAGCGTCAGGGCATGCTGTTTGGCAAAATTGCCGAAAAACGGCCGGGTCAGCAGGTTGGTGAGTTTAAGCAAACGAAAGCCCACCATTTCGGGCGTTAATGAAGGACGCCTGATTGTGGTGGTATGCGCCTTGGAAACAGCGTTATCCTCGTCTCGAGGCCTGGTTTGTGACGAAACGCGCGCCAGTTTAGTGGATTGACTCATAATATTTTTTATAGAAATTGGGAGATTGTTGTTTGTATACCAGACATAGTAATCACCCTTAATCAAAATCTGTAATATTTACATTTTACATATTACCCGATCGCGACAAAAAAGCTGACACCTCTCACTGAAAAAATACGCTTTTTTGCACATCTAGGGATTTTACTTATATCAATAACAAAAGATATCGATAATAATTGTTATTGATAATAATTTAAATGATATATATCAAACAATCCGTTGTTTATCCAGGAGACAAACCATGCTTCGTTCCTTCATGAAAAAGCGCTTGCTAAGACAAGTGGTACTGGCAACATCCAGCTTGCTAACCGCAGGCTATGCACTGACTGCCCATGCAAACTCATCAGCCCCTTTATACAAGGAACTGCCTGAAGCCGTCAAAAAAGCCGGCAAAATACACGTAGCTGGCGACCAGTTACCCCCCTACCGCATTACCGCTGAAGATGGCCGCACGCTGAAAGGCCTTGAAGTGGAACTGATGCAGGCACTGCAAAAACAGCTGGGCGTACCCTTTGAAACCACCGTTGTTGCCAATGGACCCGCTATTTTCACAGGTGTTGACACCGGCCGCTACGATATTTCCTTCGGTCCAGCGCTCGCGACAGCAGAACGCGAAAAACGCTATGACGTTATCCCCTGGCTCCTGAGCAAGCCCGCTTTCATTCTACCCACTCAACACGGATTGAAAACAGAAAAAATCCTGGATCTCTGTGGTCGTCGTATTTCTGTCATGTCTGGGTCTGCCGCCATTCGTGAAGTAGAAATCATGGATAGCATGTGCGAAAAAGCAGGTCTTAAAAAAACGCAACAAATCGTCATGCCAGACCAGAACTCCACCCTGCTTGCTGCCCAGTCCGGCCGTGCCGACGCCTTTTCAATGCAGTATGCCGCAGCGCTCCACTTGCTTAAAACCCGTCCAGGCGAATATACGGCACAAACAGACGAAACCAATACAATGACCACACTGCGACTGGGTATGATACTTAAAAACAACTCTCCGCTGTCACCCGTGATGGTCACTGCCATGCAAAATCTGGTCGATAACGGTGAATACCAGAAAATTCTTGATAACTGGGGTCTGGCTCCGGCGAACATTGACCTCATCCAGTTAAACCCGAACTCAAATAAACGATGAGCCAGGCATAATCATGACTAACCTATCCATAACTTCTAGCGCAGTATCCGCTGTGCCTTCTACACCCCCCACACCGAAAAATTGCGTGGATGATGTTTCCAAAGCCATTTACCCTGCCAGTCTGTCACGGCGGCTGGGCACCATCGCCTTAGTCCTCATTGCCGCCTGGTTAGTCTGGTTTTTAATCAGTAACCCGCGCTTCGAATGGCCCGTCGTTTGGAACTATCTGTTTGCGCCTGCCATTCTGGAAGGGTTGGGCGTCACGCTGGCATTAACAGTGATCAGTATGGTGGGAGGCGTGCTGGTGGGAACCATTGCCGCCTTACTGCTCATGAGCGATTACGGGCCTGGCAGACGCGCCGCCAACGTTTATCTTTGGGCTTTTCGCGCCACACCACTCATGATCCAATTACTGTTCTGGTACAACCTGGCCTATCTGCTACCTACCGTTTCAATCGGCCTGCCCTTTGGTGAACCTTGGGTCGAATGGCGCACCATTGACTTGATCAACCCTTTCACCGCAGCCGTCCTGGGCCTAAGTCTGGCGGAAGGTGCCTATATGGCGGAAATCATGCGCGCCGGTCTGTTATCTGTGGATCAACGTCAGCACGATGCCGCCAAGGCCATCGGCATGACACCAGCCCAGTCATTTTTTCGCATCATCGTGCCCCAGGCCATGCGCTTCATCATTCCACCTACCGGCAACCAGGTTATCAGCATGGCCAAGGCCACCGCATTGGTATCCGTCATTGCCATGAACGACTTACTCTTCGCCGTACAGACCATTTACAACCGTACCTACGAAATCGTGCCGCTGCTCATGGTTGCCGTCTTCTGGTATCTGGTCGTAATTTCCTGCCTGTACCTCATCCAGTCCCGCCTGGAAAAGCATTACTCCAAGGGACACCAACGAACGGCAGTCATCACTGCCGAAACAACCACCGCCTGAGGAAACATTGAAAATGACTGAATCGTCTTCACAAAGCCCAAAACGCAAAGTGCTCAGGGCCGAAAACGTCACGAAACACTATGGCCGTTATGTCGCCCTTGATAATGTCAACCTTGATGTTCACGAAGGCGAAGTCGTGGCCATCATCGGACCATCCGGTTCCGGAAAATCCACCTTAATCCGATGCATGCATCAGCTTGAGTCTCTTGAAGGCGGAGCTATTTACCTGGACGACGAGCTATTGGGCTTTCGTCGTCATAAAAACCAGTTGCTGGCGCTCAATGCAAAGGCGGTAGCGCGACAGCGTCGTGAGCTGGGCATGGTATTTCAGCAATTCGTACTGTTTCCGCACATGACCGTTGCAGAGAACATCATGGAAGGCCCAACACGGGTACTGGGCGACAGTGTTGCCGATGCCCGGAAACTGGCTGAACACCTGCTTGAACGGGTGGGGTTATCCCACAGGATTAATGCTTACCCACCCCAGTTATCGGGCGGTCAGCAACAGCGGGTTGCGATTGCCCGGGCACTGGCCATGCGCCCCAAAGTATTGCTATTTGACGAGCCCACCAGCGCCCTTGACCCTGAACTGGTTGGTGAGGTTCTGAAAGTGGTAACCGACCTGGCTAAAGCCGGGAAAACAATGGTGGTAGTTACCCATGAAATCGGCTTTGCCCGCGAAGCGGCCGACCGGGTAATTTTCATGGAAAACGGTCGTGTCGTTGAGCAAGGCGATGCGCGCAGCACCCTGGCCGACCCTAAAACAGACAGATTGCGCACGTTCCTTTCACGGGTAATGTGAGCACTTTTTTTTATTTTCTCATTAACAAAAGATATTGAATGGATACCTAATTCATGACGAAAAAAATTAAATATCTATCCCCGACTGGTGTACTTGGCGTGGGATTTTCCGAAGACCACTTCATGGCGGCACTCAGTCCAGATCTGGCTTTCATTGGATGTGATGCCGGCTCAACAGACGGTGGCCCAGCCAATCTGGGGGGTAACAAACCCTTCTTCTCACATGGCGCTGTCAAACGCGATTTGCGCATTCTGATCAAAGGCGCCCGCCAAGTGGATATCCCACTCATGATTGGCTCCTGCGGAGGCAGCGGAGGGGACTGGAACCTTAACTGGGTTTGGGAGATCGTGCAGGAAATTGCACGCGAGGAGAACCTGAATTTCAAAACCGCCATCATTGAGTCTGAACCTGATCGCGAACTGCTCCTGCAAAAATACCGGGAAGGAAAATTCCGCGCACTGGATCCAGCGCCGGAAATTGACGAAGACACCCTGCGCGACACGGATCATATCGTGGCGATGATGGGCGCTGAAGCCTATCAGGAGGCACTCGCTAATGGCGCCCAAGTGATCCTGGCCGGCCGCTCGACAGATGCCGCTATTTTTGCAGCCATTCCCGTCGCCCAAGGTTTCCCACCCGGTCTGTGCTGGCACGCAGCCAAGATCATGGAGTGTGGGGGGGCAGCTGTCGTCAGCATGGAAAAACCCGAAGGCATGATTTGCACGATCACCGATGATTATTTTGAGCTTGAGCCGGTCAGCCCTACCCAAAGCTGCTCTCCACTAAGCGTTGCCGCGCACACCCTATACGAAACCGGTGATCCCTACATGATGCGCGAACCCGGCGGCGTGATGGACCTGACTCATGCCCGTTACGAGTCCTCAAGCGAACGCACCGTCAGGGTTTCGGGCAGTGCTTTTCATCCTGAGCCGTATACCGTGAAACTGGAAGGCGCAAAAAAAACCGGTTATCGCGCCATGGTATTAGGTGGCGTACGCGACCCGATGATCCTGGGTCAATTCGACAGTTGGTTTGGTGGTTTGCAAGACTCCATCCGCAACAACATTGATGCGGTTTATGGCGAATCGATGGCGGGCAAATACCGCATTGATTTCAAACTATACGGCCACAGCGGTGTCCTTGCCTCACGTGAACCCACCCTGGGCCAGACACCCACCGAGGTCGGCGTGTTGATGGTTAGCCAAGCCGAGACCCAGGAAGTCGCTTATGCCATCGCGGGTCAAGCGGCTCACATGGTACTGCACCACACGGTCCCCGAATGGCAAGGCCTGGTTTCCAATCTGGCCTTTCCGATCGCCCCACATTTCTGGAATTTAGACCCAGCCTACCAATTCGTACTCAATCATGTGGTGGAACTTGACCACCCGCTTGAACTACACCGTATCCGCTACGAGGAGATCTGATCATGGCCCTATTACGCGACTTTGCCAAACTTATACGCACCAAAAACGCTGGCCCCTTCCTGCTGACCGTTGACATTATGTTTCCCGATGCCGAAACCTACCGTCATGTCGCCAATAGCGGCGTGCTTTCCGTTGAACTGATGGCCCGCACCTTTAAGGTGCCTGCTGAAGTCGTCAAGCTGTTTCACTACGACCCCGCCAACGCCATCAAAGTCACCATTCCTCGCCCAGTAACCTCGGGTTCCCCCGAAGACACCGACCTGTTCGGCGGCCAACAATTTGCGCCGCTTGTTGATGTCGTTGTTCCTGACATGCCTGCCCAACCTACCCCAATTATGGAGTTGAAAAATGAAGAAACTTATCCTGCGTGAACGTGTCACTGATGCCACGGCCTGGAAAGGCCCAGACCTGCAAAATGATACATCCTGGATCTATCACCTGGACGCCGCCGATATTGAAGACCTGGAGTACGCCTGCGAACACGTAAAACGTGAAGAGCTGCGCTGGGGCGAATTCACCAAAGAACAATTCCCCCTGCCCCGCTTATCTGCCAAACTGGCTGACATTGACAAGCAGATCCGCCATGGTCGTGGCTTCGTGGTCATTCGCGGCTTGCCCTTGAATAAATACGATAATGAACAGACCCGAACCCTTTATTGGGGTTTGGGCGCCCATCTTGGCCAGATCATTTCACACAACGTGAAAGGTGACACAATGGCACCAGTCACTGATCTGGCTCTGAAAAACGACGACCCTAACCGACGCAACAACACCACCAATCAAATTCTGGATCCACACACGGATCTGGCTGATGTAGTGATGTTGCTGTGCATTGAAAAAGCAAAGGAAGGCGGGATCAGCAGCCTGTCCAGTTCAGTCGCCATTCATAACGAAATTCTTGAGAATCATCCTGAATACCTGGAAGTGCTTTACGACGGTTTCTACCATGACTATCGTGGCTATGGCCCCAGCGGTGACCCTAATGAAGTTACTGAAACACGCATCCCTGTATTTGAGTATAACAATGGCCGCGTCAACTGCGCCTTTGCCAAGAAAATCATTGAAACGGGTGCCCGCAAACACGGTGTTCCCCTGACCGAGCTGCAACAGGCTGCCATTGAATATGTACACGAACTGGCAATACGCGAAGACATGCGGATCGACATGATGCTGGAACCCGGTGATATTCAAATCATCAACAACTACATGACCCTGCACGCCCGCACCAACTACATTGACCACGATGACGGTCGCAAACGCTACCTGCTGCGTATGTGGGTCAACCTGCCTGACAGTATGCAATTGTCGCCGGATTTTGCAAAATTCGTGCGTCGTGGCATTCCTGCCCAAGAAAAAACCACTGAAACATTAGCTGGAGCCGCTGTATGAATAAGCCTGAAACCGTACTGAACCTGCCTGCCGTCACCGATACACTTGCTGCCTTCGCGGCCAACCTGAGGTTTCAGGATCTGCCCAGCGAAGTTGTCGAACGCACCAAAGTGCTGGTGCTGGACCTAAGCGGGATCATTATCCGTTCACAGGATTTTGACTCTACGCTCTGCATGAAAAAAGCCCTGCATTGCCTTGAGGGTGACCGCGGCTCGATCCATGTCATGGGCAGCAAGGGACAATGGTCTCCCCAGGCAGCGGCCCACCTGGCCGGCGCAACTGCTCACAGCATGGACTTTGATGATACCCATGCACGTGCTCAGCTACACCCGGGAGCGCCCGTGATCGCGGCCGCTTTCGCTGCGGCACAAATGGCCGGCTGCTCCACGCAAAAATTGCTAACCGGCATTGTAGCCGGTTACGAGGTAATAATCCGGGTAGCTCTGGGTGCCGTTTCGCAGGCTCACGCCGAACGCGGTTTTCATCCTTCTGCCACCGTTGGCGTGTTCGGCGCGGCAGCAGCCTGCGGCAACATTCTGGGGCTTGATGCCAGCCAAATGGCCCATGCCTTCGGTACCGCACTAAGCCAGTCTGCGGGCACCGGACAGTTTGCCGTTAATGGGGCATGGACCAAGCGCTTTCATGTGGGCTATGCCGCTGCCGGCGGCCTGACAAGTGCCGTCTTCGCCAGCCAGGGTTACACCGGTGCCACACAAGCCTTTGAAGGCCGTGAAGGTTTCTTCAATGTCTACTCGCCCCGTCCGGAACCCGCACTGGCGGTACAGGATTTGGGCCAGAAATGGGAAATTATGGCGTCCGGTATCAAGCCCTACCCTTGCTGCCGTGGCATTCATGCGCCGCTGGATGCCTTGGCCGCCCTGCAGCAGCAACACGCCTTCACGGCAGCCGATGTGGCCAGCGTGCGAGTAGGCATGGCACGTCGCAGCGTGTTTGTAGTTGGCGAGCCTCAGGAACGCCGCCGAAAACCCCGAAACGTGGTGGACTGCCAGTTTTCAACCCACCTTTGCATGGCGATTGCCCTTAAGCACCGCCGCATGGGTTGGGATGACTATGAACCGGCGTTGGCTGACCCAGAAATTTTCAAACTCATGGAGCGTATTGAAGTGTTTGAAGATGCCGAATGTGAGGCCAACTTCCCCACCGCATTTTCTGCTGTGGTTGAGATTAAGCTGAACTCGGGAGAAACACTGCGGTATTTCCAATATGCACCCCGTGGCGAACCCGATGATATGCCTACGCAGGAAGCCGTACAGCAAAAATTCATGAGTCTGGCAGACCCAATACTTGGCACACCAACAACGCAAGCGCTTTACCAAAAATTGATGTTGCTAGACACTAACCAGCCGGTAAGCAAACTCTTTGAGCATTGCACTCATATCGCCTGACTTACCAAGGAGCGGATTCACAATGACCAAGGCTGCACAAGCACAAACCGAACAAGCGCTTCGTGTCCAACTCGCTGCCTGCTACCGCATTTTCGACATGCTGGGCTGGACCGAAATGATCTATAACCACATTACGCTGCGGATACCGGGGCCAGAACAGCATTTCCTGATCAATCCGTTTGGCCTGTATTTCAACGAGGTCACTGCCTCAAATCTGGTCAAGATTGATATCAACGGGAATATCCTGCAGGATAGCGAATACCCCATCAATCCGGCAGGCTTCACCCTGCATTCGGCCATCCACAAGCAAATACCGGATGCGCATTGCATCATGCATACCCATACAACGGCAGGCTGTGCGGTTGCCTGTGCCGATAGCGGTTTGTCGCCTGACAACTTTTACTCAGCACAGCTGTATGATCGTGTGGCCTACCATGATTTTGAGGGCATCACACTGCATGCCGAAGAAGCCCCCCGCCTGGGTCAGTCTATCGGCAATAAACCGGCCGTTATTCTGCGCAACCATGGCCTGCTCAGTTGGGGCATCACCTTACCCATGGCCTTCGCCACACTCTGGACTTTGCAGCGTGCCTGTGAAATTCAGGTCATGGGTGCGGCCCTTGGGCCGACCCGGGTCATTTCCAGGCAGATTCAGCAAAAATGCAGTGTTGAAGCCCTGCAATTCGATCCGCGCCATGGCGCAGGCGATGACATTTTTACAGCACTGATACGCCAGATTGACCGGCGCGATCCTTCTTACAAAAATTAAAGGCAGCTATGAAAGTATGTATTTATGGTCTGGGTGCCATCGGGGGCCTTCTGGCCGCCCGACTGGCGGCACGCGGTGAAGTACAGCTTAGTGCCATCGCACGGGGAGCAACCCTGCAGGCACTACGCGATCACGGTCTGAGTTTTATTGAAGGACCGCCCGATCAAGCCCAACAACAACGCTACGATCTGCACGCCAGCGACAATCCCGCCGATCTTGGCGTGCAGGATGTTGTCATTCTTTCCGTCAAGACCACAGCCCTGCCAGATGTGGCCGCCCGCATCGCCCCGCTGCTAGGTCCTGACACCACCCTACTGTCTGCCATGAATGGGATCCCATGGTGGTTTTTTCACGGCTTGCCCGGCACCCCTGAACACCTTCAACTGAAAAGTCTGGATCCTGATGGCACACTGGCTGCGGCACTCCCGTCTTCACAGGTGGTGGGTACCGTTACCCATTTGTCGGCAGCCAATATGGGCCCCGGCGTCGTAAGACATGTGGCTGGCAACCGGATCATTATTGGTGAGCCTGGTGGTGGAACTGCCACCGCCCGCAGCCAAACCATCACGCACATGTTGCAATCGGCAGGTTTTGACACCGAACCCTCGCAACAGATACAGGCAGATATCTGGTACAAGCTTTGGGGCAACATGACGGTCAACCCCATTTCAGCCATCACCGGTGCAACGGGCGATCGTATTCTGGACGATGATTATGTACGTCATTTTATGTCACGCTGCATGCTAGAGGCTGCTGAAGTAGGCGCGCGAATTGGCATTCACATTAACCAGGACCCCGAGGATCGCCACCAAGTCACCCGACAACTAGGCGCTTTTCGCACATCCATGTTGCAGGACGTTCAGGCCGGCAAAAGCATCGAACTGGATGCCCTGGTAGGCGCCATGCTTGATATCGCCCATCAAGTGAATGTTCCGGTTCCCAACATTGAAACCCTGATGGGCCTAAGCCGTCTGCACGCCCGCACGCTGGAGCTTTATCCGCTTGATTCTTAAGCGCTTTGTCTATCGTTGTTTTTCCGATTAACACACTAATTAATATTAAATTAAAAACAATATTTCTGGAGACGTTTTAAATGAAAAAAACTTTGCTTGCTACTGCAGTTGTAGCCGGTTTTACCGGTGCAGCCCAAGCTAACAGCTCTGTAACCATTTATGGTTTAGTTGATGCTGGTATTGCATATGATAAAACCAAAGTGACGCAAGGCGATAACCGGATCGAAAACCGTATTTTCGGCATGCAAAAATTCACAGGCGCCCGCAATGGCAGCCGCTGGGGCTTCAAAGGCAGTGAAGACCTGGGTAATGGATCCAAGGCCATTTTCCAGCTGGAAAGCGGGTTTGACCCTGGTACTGGCAAATCGCTTCAGGGTAACCGCCTGTTTGGCCGCCAGGCTTATTTTGGTTTAAGTAATGACAATTGGGGTGCGCTAACACTGGGTCGCCAATACTCAATCGCCTCTCAAAAAATCGCACCGAAAGGCCCATTTAATGCCGGCTACTTTCAGGCAGGCCAACTTTTTGGTGCATTTGGCAGCACTATTTATGGCCGTATGAATAATTCGGTTAAATACATGAGTCCGGATTTTTCCGGTTTCCAATTCGGTATTGCACACGCTGGCAATCACAATAAAAGTGAATTTGAATGGGACGGAATCGATAAGATCGAAACAAAACAGGCCTCCAACTGGATCAGTACTGGCGGCAGCTACGATAATGGCCCCCTGGCAATCGGTGTTTCTTATGACCGTTACCGTACCAATGCCAGAACTGCCCCCGACATCAGCAAAGGGACTCCTGCCAAGACTCATAAAGGCACGGTCCATACTTGGAACCTGTTTGGCACCTATGACTTTGATATTGTGAAACTGGATTTGGGTTATGGCCAAGTGCGTGGTGCCATTGGCAACAAGGACAGGGCAAACGTTGAGATGGAAGCAAGCAGTATTGGCTTGAACAATCTTTTCACCCCATTTACGCAAGGCATGCGTTCTGATGGTTTGCTGTATTCACAAACCAACGGTTACCGCCAACAGGCATGGACCGTTGGTTTAACCATACCGGCAGGGGAAACGGGTAAAGTCCTGGCATCATACCAAGGCAGCCATACCAAAAACAATGATCGCGAATTCGATGGTGTGAAAGGCAACCTGCATATCTTCAGCCTTGGTTATGAATATAGGCTGTCAAAACGCTCCCTAATATTTGCGGTCGCCTCTATTGGTACGGGTCGACTGAAGTTTAATGACAGTCAAGCTCATCCGAAAGCCAGGCTAAGTACGTCTTTAGTGGGTGTAGGTTTACAGACCCGGTTCTGATGTAAAAGGAGACGCCCGGCGTGGGGCGTACTCCTAAAAGAATTCTCGCTCCCATGCTCCTGGGGGGAGTGCGAGTTTTATTCAAGGGAGCAGGCATTCCCACGTTTGCCACAATCACTCAATAAGTAAATCCTGACCCCGACTCACTATTCTGCTACACTTTTCCCATGTTTAACTATAAACAAGGCCAAACCATGAAGCCTTTTAAGCAAACGAGCATTAACCCCCCTGTATTTTTCTCGGCTGCCGTTCTTATTCTACTTCTGGTTGGCCTTGCTGCTTTTGCGCCTGATTTTACCCAACAACTATTTAGCGATACTCAGGCCTGGATTCTCAGCCATGTAAGTTGGTTTTATATTCTAACTGTCGCCATCATTTTACTTAGCGCCTTCTTTTTAGCGATCAGTCGATATGGCGACATTAAATTGGGGCCAGATCACTCTACGCCTGACTTCAAGAACTTCACCTGGTTTGCCATGCTTTTTTCTACCGGCATGGGCATTGGCCTTATGTTCTTTGGGGTGGCTGAACCGGTCATGCATTTTCTTAGTCCTCCTACCGGCGAAGGGGGAACCGTCTTGGCGGCACGTAACGCCATGAGCATTACCTTTTTTCACTGGGGGCTACATGCCTGGGCTATTTATGCCATTGTGGGTTTGGTTCTTGCATTTTTCTGCTACAGACACGGCCTGCCGCTAAGACTAAGCTCTGCGCTTTATCCTATTATTGGAGACCGCATTTATGGCCGCACCGGTCAGGCAGTTGACACCTTTGCCGTTCTTGGTACCGTCTTTGGCGTGGCCACCTCGCTGGGCTTTGGGGTAGCGCAAATAAATAGTGGCCTGAACTATTTATTTAATCTGCCCGTTACCCTCCAGGTACAAATTGTCCTGATTATTATTGCCTGTGGTTTAGCGACCCTATCCGTAGCCAGTGGCCTGGACCGGGGCATTAAGATTCTTTCAGAAATCAACCTGGGTTTTGCCCTTTTATTACTTTTATTTGTACTCATACTAGGCCCTACTGTTTTCCTGCTCCAAACTTTTGTAGAAAATACGGGGTCCTATTTATCAGATATAGTGACGGCGACCTTTAACCTCTATGCTTACCAACCCAATGACTGGATTGGTGGTTGGACCCTTTTTTACTGGGGCTGGTGGATAGCCTGGTCACCTTTTGTCGGTTTATTCATTGCCCGTATTTCACGAGGCCGCACTATCCGCCAATTTGTACTGGGCGTGTTGTTAGTGCCATCGGGCTTTACCTTATTTTGGATGACCGTTTTCGGTGATACCTCCATCTATTATATTTTAGTTGAAGGTATGAGCAACTTTGGCCTGACCGTTCAAAATGACGTTGCCCAAGCCCTGTTTGTTTTCCTGGAAAAACTGCCTTTAACCAGCATCACTTCCATGATAGCGCTATGTATGATTGTTGTTTTCTTTGTCACCTCCGCAGACTCTGGCGCTTTGGTTATTGATTTGCTGGCCTCTAAAGAAAACATGCCCTCTCCGGTATGGCAACGTATATTCTGGTCTGCCTTAACTGGCGTGGTTGCCATTGCCTTGCTCTTGGCCGATGGCTTGCAAGCACTGCAAACGGCAACTATTGCTAGCGCCTTGCCTTTCTCTATTATTTTATTAGCCGCTATTTTTGGTTTATTTAAAGCCCTTAAAACCGAGGCCACCAAACGGCAAATTCGTTACCAAACAGTGGCACGTACACCGCCTTTGGCCCAAGGACAAGACTGGCAACAACGTTTACGTAACTTAGTCACTTTACCCGAACAAAACCAGGTTGTTCGCTTCATGAATCTTACCGTGGCACCGGCAATGAAGGCAATTAGCGCAGAACTGCAGGATCTGGGCTTTGAGGCAGAAGTCATGCAAAAATCATTTCCTGACAGCGATGCCAAAGGTTGGGCGCTAACCGTTGCGCATCACGGCGAATACCAGGATTTCAGCTACCAGGTTTATCCTGTCGCTGAAAATCGTCCTACACTGAATCCGGTAGACACCGAACGCCCAGATAAGGAAATATACTACCGGGCCGAGGTGCATTTAACCGAAGGCGGGCAAGACTACGACATCATGGGATGGACTAAAGACGATATTATTGTAGATATCATTAATCAATATGAACGTCATCGCCATTTCTTGCATATGGTGCATGATAACGAACCCATTCCTGATGATAAGTAAGCAACCGTGGAACTGGCTCCCATGCTCCAGCGTCACTGCCATTAAGTTAAGCATTTTTTGAGATAATAAGCGGATTTGATTGACAGTTGAACATGGCTAAAAAAAGCAGGCAATTGAAGTTACCCAAGAGCGGCTTGAAGCGAATAGCTTCAAG
>JAVESC010000122.1:0-6620 GCA_034006805.1 Advenella sp. | reverse complement strand
TGGTCGAGGCCGCCGCGATTATTGATTTGCCTGATTTGGGCGGCTCCCGGCTGATACGGGAAAGCGGTTTGTCGGTTTTTACGGTTTGTAAATTCTGAAAAAAAAACGGAGCAACTTCAAGTGCTCCGTTTTTTTGTTGCTGAAACTGTTTATAAAAACAGTTTGTAGGCCGGATTGTCGGTTTCCTTGATGAAGGGGTAACCAATGGTAGAGAGGAATTCCCGGAACGCTTTTTTGTCTGCTGGTGGCACCTGGATACCCACCAGCACACGGCCGTAATCGGCGCCCTGGTTACGGTAATGGAACAGGCTGATATTCCATTCCGGATTCATGGTGTTAAGGAATGTCATTAAGGCACCCGGGCGTTCGGGAAATTCAAAGCGGTATAGCACTTCATTTTCTGCCAGGGACGAATGTCCGCCCACCATATAGCGCAGGTGTGACTTGGCCAGATCGTCAGCGGTCAAATCCAGGACATCAAATTTTTTGCGGCGTAGGCGGTCTGCCACTTTTTCAGCTTCTTCCAGCGAATTGATCTGAATGCCAACAAACACGTGGGCCTTATTGGCGTTTGAAATCCGGTAATTGAATTCGGTCACGTTGCGTGCGCCCAGCGCGGAGCATAATTGCTTGAAACTGCCCTTGACTTCGGGCATGGTAACGGCAAAAATGGCTTCTTTGGCTTCACCCACATCGGCACGATCGGCCACGAAACGCAGACGATCGAAGTTCATGTTGGCACCGGAAGTAATGACCGCAACGGTTTTGTTTTTCCATTTGTTTTCGGCAATATAACGTTTGGCGCCAGCCAGGGCGAGTGCACCGGCCGGTTCAAGTACGCTGCGAGTGTCCTGGAAAACATCTTTAAGGGCTGCGCAAATGGCATCGGTATCAACGGTGATGAAATCATCAACATATTCTTTGGTTAGCCGGAAGGTTTCCAGACCTACCTGTTTGACGGCCGTGCCATCGGAAAACAGCCCGACATCGGGCAGGGAAACGCGTCGGCCGGCCCGGACGCTGCGAATCATGGCGTCGGAATCTTCGGTTTGGACACCGATAATTTTGATTTCGGGGCGTAACTGCTTGATATAGGCGGCAATACCGGCAATCAGGCCGCCACCGCCAATGCCTACAAAGACGGCATCCAGTGAGTTGGGTTGCTGGTGCAGTATTTCCATGGCAATGGTGCCTTGGCCTGCAATCACAAACGGGTCATCAAATGGATGAACGAAAGTAAGATTTTGTTCTTTTTGAAGAATGAGTGCGTGTTCATACGCATCCGAAAAGCTGTCGCCGTGTAACACGACTTCTCCACCCAAGCGCTTAACCGCTTCAATCTTGACTTTAGGGGTAGAGGTGGGCATGGCAATGACCGCGCGACAGCCCAGTTTTTTGGCGGAAAGGGCCACGCCTTGGGCATGGTTGCCGGCCGATGCACAGATCACGCCATGGGCGCGCGCATCGGCAGACAGATTGGCCATTTTGTTGTAGGCTCCCCGGATCTTGAAGCTGAAAACGGATTGAGTATCCTCACGTTTAAGCAAAATTGTATTCTGGATACGGGCAGAAAGCAGTTTTGCGGGTTCCAGTGGGGTCTCGGTGGCGACATCATACACTTTTGATGTCAAAATGCGTTTTAAGTAATCTGTGGACATGTTGGGGAAGATAAGAATCAAACAATATATTACAGATTAACATAGCACCTTCAGGTTTGCCCAGACTTGTTTTGAGGCGGGTTCCTAAAATTTTTACACAGGTAACAGGTAGTATGGAAAATGAAGTGATGGGGGGCGTGCAATGGCTGCTGTCTATGTTGGCGTTACCGGCAGTGGGCTTACCGGCTATTTTTATCATTGCCCTGGTATCGGCCACCTTGTTGCCCCTGGGCTCTGAACCCGCGGTATTTGCTTATCTCAAGTTGTCCCCTGATATGTTCTGGGCGGCTGTGCTGGTGGCAACGGCTGGCAATACGATTGGTGGTGTGGTGTCTTACTATATGGGGTATTGGGCCAAAAAAGGTGTGGATCACTGGAAAAAAACCCATCAGCATGCCGATGGATCGAATGTGGCAGACAGAGCACAGGAAAGGCGTCGCAAGCAACAGAAACTGGGTGGTACCCATTTCAGGAAACTGGCGGTGTATGTAAGAAAAATGGGTCCCTGGGCCTTGCTGTTTTCCTGGTTGCCCATTGTGGGTGATCCGTTATGCAGTGTGGCGGGCTGGATGAAACTGCGCCTGTTGCCCTGTATTTTTTATATGGCCATCGGAAAATTTGCCCGATATGTCATTATGACGGCGGTTTTATTGCGTCTGTTTTAGGATAAAGCCGGATTACGGTCATCTATGACGGGTTCTCCGCGTAAAATAGGCGTTATCCTCAGAGATATTTCAAATTCATCCAGCCATTTATTAGTATGAACGCACCTATTGATACCCAGATTTTGTCAGAAGCAGAGCAAACCGGCCCTGTCCGGCGTTTGCGTGAGATTCCTTATAATTACACCTCCTTTTCAGACAAGGAAGTGGTTGCCCGACTGTTGGGCAACGATGCCTGGGACCTGTTGTCCGATCTCAGGGGGGTACGCAAAACGGGGCGTTCTGCCCGCATGCTGTACGAGGTCCTGGGGGATATCTGGGTCGTCAGGCGCAACCCTTATCTCCAGGATGACCTGTTGTCCAACCCCAAACGGCGCGGCCTGCTGATTGAAGCGCTTAATCACCGGCTAAACGAAATCAACCGGCGCCGTGAACCTTCCAACAAGGAAAGTGACAGCAAGGTACAGGAGCTGCTCAGGCGGGCTCACAAGGCCGTCATCGAATTCGAAGCCGAATTTGAATATACCGAAACCCTGCGTGCCGAAGTGATGCAGGAAATGGGCCGTATTACCCAGAAGGACAATATCAAGTTTGACGGTTTGTCACGGGTTTCCCATGTTACCGACGCCACCGACTGGCGCGTGGAATATCCCTTCGTAGTCCTGACACCCGACTCCGAAGCGGAAATGGCCGCCCTGGTGCGTGCCTGTTTCGAGCTGAAACTCACCATTATTCCGCGAGGAGGCGGCACGGGCTATACGGGTGGCGCTATTCCCCTGTCATGGCGCTCTGCCGTCATCAACACCGAAAAACTCGATGCGCTGTCGGCCGTGGAATCCATGGTCTTGCCCGGGTTGCAAGAGCCGGTCGCCACGATTCTGTCGGGTGCCGGTGTGGTTACCAAGCGGGTGGCCGAGGCGGCGGAAGCGGCCGGCTTTGTATTTGCGGTAGACCCAACTTCTGCCGAGGCCTCCTGTATTGGCGGAAATGTGGCGGTGAATGCCGGTGGCAAGAAAGCGGTGTTGTGGGGTACGGCGCTGGACAACCTGGCCTGGTGGCGCATGGTAGACCCTGATGGTAACTGGCTTGAAGTGACCCGTCTTGAACACAATATGGGCAAGATCCATGATGCCGCGCAAGTTCGTTTTGAAGTGAAATGGTTTGATGGCCGTTATGCACCGGGTAAAAAAGAACTGCGGACAAAAATTATCGATATCGAAGGCAGTGCTTTCCGTAAGGTGGGTCTGGGTAAAGACGTGACCGACAAATTTCTGGCCGGTTTGCCTGGTGTCCAGAAAGAGGGCTGTGATGGCCTGATCACCTCGGCACGCTGGGTATTGCATCGCATGCCCAAGCATACCCGCACGGTTTGCCTGGAATTTTTCGGGCAGGCCCGCGATGCCGTGCCGTCAATTGTTGAAATCAAGGGCTACCTGGATACCGAGGGCCGTCAAACCGGTGCCATTCTTGCCGGTCTTGAGCATCTGGACGAGCGTTATTTGCGGGCTGTGGGGTATGCCACCAAAAGCAAGCGCGATGCCTTTCCCAAGATGGTCCTGATTGGCGATATTGTAGGTGATGACGAAAATGCGGTGGCGGCAGCCACCAGTCAGGTGGTGCGTCTGGCCAATGGTCGCAGCGGAGAAGGCTTTGTGGCCGTCAGTGCCGAAGCACGCAAGAAATTCTGGGCTGACCGTGCCCGCACCGCCGCGATTGCACGGCATACCAATGCATTTAAAATTAACGAAGACGTTGTGATTCCCCTTGATCGCATGGGTGAATACACCGAAGAAATTGAACGCATCAATATAGAATTATCCACCCGCAACAAACTCAAGCTGGTTGAAGCGCTTGAAGCTTTCCTTGAAACGGAATTGCCGGTGTACAAGCCGGAGGATTTTCTTGATGAAACGCTGACCCGTGAGGAAGTCATTGGCAGCCGCATTGAAGAAGCCCGTGATGTGCTGGCCATGACCGCTTCGCGCTGGTCCTGGCTACTGAATAATATGAATGATTCCCTGGCAGCCAGTCTTGATAAACTGTCCCTGCTGGGCATGGATGAGTTAATGGGGGGCCTGAAGCAGCGCTTGCAGGCGCAACCAGACTGCCGGGTTTTTGATGTATTGCAAGATCGCACAATCCGTATCTCCTGGAAAAAAGAAATCCTGGCTAAAATGGAAGTGATTTTTTCAGGTGCCGACAGGGCTGCGGTGCTTACCGAGATGCAGGCAATTCATGATCGCGTCCTGAAGGGCCGGGTATTTGTTGCGCTGCATATGCATGCCGGTGACGGTAATGTGCATACCAATATTCCGGTTAACTCAGACAACTACGATATGCTGCGTGAGGCCAATGAAACCGTTGTGCGCATCATGCAAATTGCCCGCGACCTGAACGGTGTAATTTCCGGTGAGCATGGTATTGGCCTGACCAAGCTGGAATTCCTGACTGAAGCTGAACTGGCTCCGTTTCGCCAATACAAGCAGGAAATTGACCCTGAAGGGCGTTTTAATGCGGGCAAGCTGTTTGCGGGTTCTGATCTGCGTAATGCCTGGACCCCCAGCTTTAACCTGTTGGGCCATGAATCCCTTATCATGAAGCAAAGTGATATTGGGGCTATTTCAAGCTCTATTAAAGATTGCCTGCGTTGTGGTAAATGCAAGCCGGTCTGTGCCACCCATGTGCCACGAGCCAATTTGCTGTACTCGCCCCGCAACAAGATTCTGGCCACTTCATTGCTGGTCGAGGCATTCCTGTACGAAGAACAGACCCGTCGCGGTATTAGCTTAAAGCATTGGTCTGAATTTGAAGACGTGGCTGAACACTGTACTTTATGCCACAAATGTTATAACCCCTGTCCGGTCGATATCGACTTTGGCGATGTGAGCATGAATATGCGGGCAGTTCTTAATCGCATGGGCCAGCAATCGGTGCGCCCCGCTAAAACGGCCGCCATGTTTTTCCTGAATGCGACCGACCCCACCACCATTAATGTGACCCGCAAGGTCATGAATGTTGGCTATAAAGCACAGCGTTTGGGTAATGAAATCCTGAATTCGGTCGCCAAAAAACAAACTGCTCACCCACCTGCCACGGTTGGACGCGCCTCTTTGCGCGAAGAGATTATTCACTTCGTGAACAAGAAAATGCCAGGCGGCTTGCCCAAGCAAAGTGCCCGTAAATTGCTGGATATCGAAGACAGGAATTTTGTGCCGATTATTCGTGATCCGCATAAAACCAGCGCCGATACCGAAGCGGTTTTTTATTTTCCGGGCTGTGGTTCCGAGCGCCTGTTTTCGCAGGTAGGGCTGGCAACCCAGGCTATGCTGTGGCATGCTGGGGTGCAAACCGTACTGCCGCCAGGCTATTTGTGCTGTGGCTATCCGCAACGCGGTAATGGGCAGCTCGACAAGGCCGAACAAATCATTACCGATAACCGGGTCCTGTTCCACCGGATGGCCACCACCCTGAACTATCTGGATATCAAAACCGTTGTGGTCAGCTGTGGTACCTGTTATGACCAGCTTGAAGGCTACGAATTTGAAAAGATATTCCCCGGATGCCGCCTGATTGATATCCATGAGTATCTGCTTGAAAAAGGCCTGACACTGGATGGCCTGACTGGCAAACGGTATATGTATCATGATCCTTGCCATACCCCCTTAAAGCTGCAGGACCCGATGAAAACAGTGAAGTCCCTGGTGGGCGACACCACCATCAAGGCCGATCGTTGTTGCGGAGAGTCTGGCACCCTGGCGGTCAGCCGCCCCGATATTTCCACCCAAATCCGTTATCGCAAGGAAGAAGAATTACGTAAAAATTCGGCCGCCATGCGGGCCGACGGCTTTGCCGGAGAGGTCAAGCTGTTAACGTCCTGTCCTTCCTGTTTGCAGGGGCTGGCGCGTTATCAGGGCGATATCGCCATTGACGCCGATTATATCGTGGTGGAAATGGCTCGCCATATGCTGGGTGAAAACTGGATGGCCGATTACGTTAAAAACGCCAACACAGGTGGCATTGAGCGCGTTCTGGTGTAGGGGCTTCTAAAGCTTCTGGCTTGATCGCAGGCAAGGGTTATAACAGCCCTTGCCTTTTTAACGCCTGGTGGATTTGTTGGGCAAAGGCGGCGGCACCGGGCTGGTCACCGTGAAGGCACAGGGTATCTGCCTGTATGGGTACTTGTTTGCCGGAAAGCGCTATAACATGGCCTTTTTCCAGCATGGTGATTAACTGCTGTATGGCCTGTAAGGGGTCGCTAATCATGGCACCGGGTGTGCTACGGGGGGTAAGCGTGCCGTCA
>JAVESC010000121.1:0-6625 GCA_034006805.1 Advenella sp. | reverse complement strand
AACCTGCACTCGGAAATTGTTGCCCCCTATATTTTCCGCTACGGTACGCCAGAACAAAAAGACCGCTGGCTGCCAGCCATGGCCAGTGGTAACATCATTGGCGCGATTGCCATGACCGAACCCGGCACCGGCAGCGACCTGAAAGCCGTCAGGACCACAGCCCAACGCGAGGGAGACCATTATGTTATTAACGGCCAGAAAACCTTCATTACCAACGGCCTGAATGCCGACCTGGTGATTGTGGTTTGCAAAACAGACCCCGATCTGGGCGCCAAAGGCATTTCCCTTATCTGCGTTGATGCCAACACCCCGGGCTTCAGCAAAGGCCGGAAACTGGAAAAAATCGGCCTGCATGCCCAGGATACCTCCGAGCTGTTTTTTGATAATGTCAAAGTGCCGGTCAGCAACCGCCTGGGTGAAGAAAATGCCGGCTTCAGCTACCTGATGCACGAACTGGCCCAGGAACGCCTGGTGATTGCCGTGCGTGCAGCAGCCTCCATTGAATCTTTCCTGGAAAAAACCATTGCCTATACGCGCGACCGCAAAACTTTCGGGCAAAGCGTGTTTGACTACCAGAACACCCGTTTCAAACTGGCCGAAGCCAAGGCCCAAAGCACCATGCTGCGGATTTTTGTAGACCAATGCATCGCACTGCACCTGGACAAGGCCCTGTCCCCCGCCCAGGCCGCCATGGCCAAGCTGAATGCCACCGACATGCAAGGACGCCTGCTGGACATGTTCCTGCAAATGCACGGTGGTTATGGTTATATGTCAGAATACGGCATTGGCCAAGCCTGGATCGATGCCCGCATCGGGCGGATTTATGGCGGCAGCGATGAAATCATGAAAGAGATTATTGCAAGGACGCTGTAAACATTGTCAACAAGACGCGTTTTTTGCAACAGCCGTTCTTGAGCAATCGGCTGTTGGTGACCTTAGAATAAATTCCCCTCTGTGGAGGGGTGGCGCGAAGCGCCGGGGTGGTTGCTTGACCCTCACGACACATGAGGGCAAACGGCAGCACCACCCCGTCAGGCTTCGCCTGCCACCCCTCCTGACCGGGACGACACGCTTCTTCCAAGGTATAGGGTTGTAATATATCAAGCGCAGGACGCAACTGTTCCAAGCCCGCACGGGATATTGCAAGTACAGCAATATCGCTAGTCATTTCACAATACATACACCAACTACCAACATCTGAGGTGCATATGTAATCTTCCATAAGGTAGAACCAACCAACTTCTGCCCCATCATTTGATATCAAATAATCATATTCTTTCGCAGTAATTTCCGTGTTCAGGAACAGTGCAGCACACCCTTCAAACTCTAGCGAGGATGATTGTGTGATATTTAAAAGGCAGACAGTATTTGCCTGTTCAAGCCTAATAAATACCGGCAAGGCCTTAACAAGCGTTTTACCAAACATCCTGTCGGATGGAAAAAAAAGATAATGATCCCAATGCTGGGTAAAAACATTATTTGGAAAATTCATATCAAGATCAAACGCATTTCGGGCATTCAATAATGCTTTTCGACAACTGCTTTCATTGATGCCTTTTGATATATGTCTCATTGAAACTTATTCCATCTCTTTCACTTCATTTCCCTATGACTCTTTTGGACATGAACATAATTCTTAAACAGCCCATCGTGCCATTCTTGTGACATATCATTAAAAGGGAATACCCCCTCCTGACCGGGACGACACGCCTCTTCCAAGGTGTAGGGTTGTAATATATCCAGTGCGGGACGCAACTGTTCCAAACCCTCACTGGATATTGCAAGTACAGCGATATCGCTTAGCCTTTCGCAATACATACACCAACTCCCGATGTCAGAGGTGCATATATAATCATATTCCATATGGAATACCCAAGCCTCGGACTCGGCAGGACCACTACCCCATATCAAGGAGAAATATTTTTCTTCAGTAATATCCTGATCAAGATACAGGGCAGCTGCATTCTCAAACTCTAATGAAGAAGATTCTGTAAGATTTAAAAGACAAACAATATTTGCTTGTTCCAATACAATAAACTTACTTACTGAATTAGCAAAATATTTTTGTAACATCCTATCAGATGGAAAAAATAAATAATAATCCCAAGCTTTAGTAAAAACATTATTTGGGAACTTCATATCAGGATTAAACGCATTGCGGGCATTCAATAATGCTTTTCGACAACTGCTTTCATTGATGCCTTTTGATATATGTCTCATTTAAACTTATTCCATCTCTTTCACTTCATTTCCCTATGACTCTTTTGCACATGAACATAATTTTTAAACAGCCCATCATGCCATTCTTGTGACATATCATTAAAAGGGAATACCCCATCCTGACCGGGACGACACGCCTCTTCCAAGGTATAGGGCTGTAATATATCAAGTGCGGGACGCAACTGCTCCACACCCGCACTGGATATTGCAAGCACAGCGATATCGCTTAGCCTTTCGCAATACATACACCAACCACCAACATCTGAGGTGCATATGTAATCATCCATTACATAAACCCACCCAAGCTCTTCACCATTATGGGATATCAAATAATCATATTCTTTCGCAGTAATTTCCGTGTTCAGGAACAGTGCCGCACACCCCTCAAACTCTAACGAAGATGATTGCGTAAGATTTAAAAGGCAAACAGTATTTGCCTGTTCAAGCCCAATAAATACCGGCAAAGCCTCAACAAACGTTTTACCAAACATCCTGTCGGATGGAAAAAAAAGATAATGATCCCAAGCTTTAGTAAAAACATTTTCTGGAAATTCCATATCAGAATCAAACGCATTGCGGGCATTCAATAATGCTTTTCGACAACTGCTTTCATTGATGCCTTTTGATATATGTCTCATTTAAATTTATTCCGATATTATATTATCTAATACAAACTTTACTAGTTTGCCATCCTCGCTTTTGAATTGAGCGCCTAGCTTACCGCTTTTTGATTTCCTACCATATACAGTATAAGTTGACTTCCCATTCGTAAGCACAGTGAATTTATCAGTTTGTTGACTAATACTAAACCCATTACTTATTAAATTTGATTGAAACACTTCGGGCGTAATATTTGTCCTGATATTTAATTCCTTAGCACCCTTAGTGGTTACTGACGTATCAAAAACTGAAAATTTACCAAGCATTGAGCTAACATTTTTTGTTGCCAATGACTTGGTACTGCTGACTATACCACCAGTTACAATCCCAAGGGCAGCATCACCCAATGATGAAGCGCCATAAAGTCCCGCTGTAAAATAGTTTCCATTCTGAAACTCTTGCGCAGCCAGACCTTGATAATAAGCCCCCGGCACCAGATCATTGATAAGCTCGCCAGCATGACCTGTCGGATCGGATATATTCAGTGGGTCATTACCGGCATAAGCGTAAAGATTAATCCCGCCTTCGGTTCCAATAGGGTCAGTCTGCAAGAATCGGCCCAATATTGGTGAGTAAGTCCGGGCCCGGTTATAATACAACCCACTCTCAAGATCAAAACGCCGGCCTGCATAACGGAAACTTGCTGTATTTGCCAGTTTGTTTATACCGATTCCATAGGGTGTATACGCATGTTTCTCGGTAACCGCACCTGCATTATTAGACAAAGCAATGACAGAGCCTTGTCCATCACTAAAGTGATAAACCCAACCACGTCCCATTTCCAGACTGGCAACAGGTTCGTCAAGCCCGGAACCATAAATGAATCGTTTATTTGGGTAAGCCGTGCCAACTCCAGAATACTCAACCATTTCCTGATCGCCAACAGAAAGATAAGCGTGTGATGTCGTCACGCCTCCTGTTGTGACATGTTTCCACAACCGTCGGTCTTGTGCATCATAAGCATAGTTGATTTGAATGCCCGTAGACTCGGCATAAACCAAACGGTTGGAAATATCATACTGATAAGTCCAGCTGCCATCCCCTGTTAAATTGCCCCGACCATCATAAGTAAGTGGCGTACCGGAAATTGCGCTGTATTGATTCAGAATATTTGAAGCATATGTTTTTGATGTAGCAGGAAGACCTGAAACAAGGTAGCTGCCATCTGTGGCACTGACAGATTGTCTTTGCCGGTCCTGATTGTAGCTATAACTCAAAGAAAGCGCAGAACCATTCCATATATGGTCAACTGTAACAGGAAGGCTTGAAATATCATATGAAATACCCGTTGCCGCAACTGAAGACGTGGCGGCCCCATATGAAATGGCATTACGCCTGCCCATGATATCGTAAGAGAAATTTGCAATACGTATGCCTGAGCCACTCGAACCTTCGTATATATCCGTTATATGATTTAAACTGTCATAGTCATAAGCAACCACGGGGTTGAGTGGTGCACTAATTGAAGGAAGCGCCAATTCGGTACGATTACCGTTTTTATCAAGCGTAAAATTCGATGTCCCGAAAAGGCCTGAAGTTTCAGAAATGAGTCGCCCGGCACCATCATAGGCATAAGACACGTCGGCACTTGGGTTCGATGCTACCGTAGCCGTTAATAAGCGCCCTGAATAGTCATAACCATAGGATATGACATCTTCGCCATATGGGGCTTTAGTCAACTTCCGATTGAGTGCATCATAAGTAAACCATATTTGGCTTCCATCACGACGCTGGTGTACCCGTAAATTTTCTGCCGGATCGTAAACATAAAAATCATAGTCAGGGTTGTCTGGGCCATCACCTGGGTAATGAATTGAACTCAAATGTTCAAATCCATCGTAATAATGCCTTAATGTATTATTATTTCCATCACTAAGTGTAGCTAATAATCCGCCAGAATAATAAGATCTGGTTTCACGCACCACCACACCCAAATTTTGCGTGATTGATGGGTCTAATACCCCCGAAACCTCATCCCTAAGTTGTATCACACGTGAAGCCGCATCATAAACTGTGCGGGTTAAACGCCCTGAAGATGACGTAACGGTTGATGGACGCCCCACTACATCATAAGCTGTTATTGAGGTAGCGCCATTCGGGTAAGTTACAACAGTTGGTTTGTTGCCCGCATTATATTCCGTTGTAGTAAGCTGCCAAGGCGTAGAACCACCTGTTCCCTGTTTAACGGCTATACGGTTTCCGACTTTATCATAGGTATATTGGGTAACACCCGCGCCAAAAGGGGCTGGAGGAGTTATTTGAGTGAGCCTTCTTTCCGAGTCATAATCATGGCTTGTAATATTCCCATTTGGATCCGTCTCTGTAATCTGATTACCAACAGAATCATAGGAATAGCTTGTAAGCAAATTGAGATGCCCCGACGAACTCAAACCCTCATCAACATTAACTTGCAAAAGATCATAGGTAATGGGTGCATAGGTATAACTTGTTGAACGCCCCTCTGGATCAACAACTTTGATTGGAAGTCCATATATATTGTATGTGGTTGTAGTTACTGGCGAGACTGTTCCTGAAACACCGGGCTTGCTTACTGCGGGTTCTGTTACCGTAAGCGGGTTACCCGCAGCATCATAAGTATAAGCAGTGACTCTTCCCAAAGTATCGGTATAGGTTGCAGGCTTTGAAAGCGCTGTATATGTCCAGCTTTCAGTCAGGGGAACGGCTGGCATGCCTGTCAAAGGATCAAGTGCACCAGGTATGGGAATTAATGTTTTACTTAGGATATTAGATTTTTCATCATAAACCATTGACTCTGCGCCACCCAGTGGGCGAACAACCAATATTCTTCTACCTACACCATCATAAGTATAATTTGTAGCCGCTCCTGTTTGGTCCAGATCAATAAACGCATTCCCTGCACGATCGTAATAAAGGAGACGCGAGGCTCCCAAAGGATTAAACTCCTGCCCCCTGTGTCAGACTAGTTGGAACCTCTAGCGATGTTAAAATTTAACTCATCCTAAGATGGGGGCAAAGAAAAGGTTCCTATGAAATACTCACCCGAACGCCGAGAAGCGATACTGGCCAAATTAATGGCTCCCCATAACCGAACGGTTGCTGAACTAGCCCAGGAAGAAGGCATTTCCGAAGCGACGCTTTACAACTGGCGTAAACAGGCACGTGATCAAGGCCGGTTATTACCAAACCAAGCCAGCACACCGGAAGGTTGGAGCTCGGCAGAAAAATTCAATGCCGTCCTGGAAACGGCAGCCTTATCCGAAACGGAACTGGCCGAATATTGTCGCCGTTGAGAGAATACGACGTGGGGTAGTGAAGAGCTCGTTGAACTGGCCAAATGGTTTGTTTGATCAACTATATGGGATAGACGGGCATAGAGGGGTGAATCATCCAAAGGGGCTGGGTGAGTTAGAGGTATCGAGGGAGGATATGGAGGGGTGGGCTGAGAGAGTGTAGTGGTTTAATGAAACCACTACAGTCGGTGGGTCGTATTTGAGGGTCGGCACGACAGTGCGACCGGTCATGCTCGTTCCTTCTGTCTTATGCGTCTGCCATGATGAATACTGAAATATCTGTTACAGTTTAGATACGAAGTATCGCGACAAACGCTCCTACACTATTTTGGCAAAGAGGATCATATGCAGACAAGAAAGTCATTTTCGTTGCATTCGCTATTGAAGACGAAAAGCAAAGGGACCTTTTGAAAGGTCAATCACTCCTTACGAACTCCCCTTTCGAATACATAGATATGTCAGTCAAGGAGGCC
>JAVESC010000120.1:0-6657 GCA_034006805.1 Advenella sp. | reverse complement strand
TTGATATACGCCTGTTTGTTATTTGCCATGTATGTCAGTTGGAGTACGCTTGCTCTGGGGCTTTGGGGACAGGCCACGATGGGTACGGTAGACAGTTATGATAGTCGCCTTGATGACCGGAGCGCAGGGCAAAACCGTTCCCGCACGATTTCCAAAGGTTACTATTTTACCGCGAATGGAAAGCAGTACCGGGGGTATGTCATTTATGCCAGCGATGAGGTCTGGCCACGCCTTCCAAAGGGGGGCATGCGGGCTGAGCGAATTCTTTATTTGCCTTTCTTTCCTTATATCAATAAACCCAGTGCGCTAAGCGATTTTGATGAGATGGGGGCGCTGGCTATCATTTACCATACTTTTGCTCCACTGGCTTACCTGCTTTTGCTACTGCTGGTGAGCGGGACAGTAAAACGGCAGAAAAAAACAAACCGGCGGCCGGTAAAGCAACCAGACCACCATCCTGTAAAACTAAGGAATAACGCACAAATGTTTTGTACAAACTGTGGTAAAGCCCTGGTGAAAGACGCTGTCTTCTGTACAAATTGTGGCACCCGGATTTTGAATGCCGGTGCTGATCGCGACGGGCAGGCCATGCCCGCGCCAGAGTCGGGTTTCCCCAATTTTCCCGTCAGGGCGGGTTTTTCCAATTATTGTGATCACCCTGACATCTTGGAGGCTGCCCGAAAAAACCGTAAAACCGGCATTGGCTGTCTGTGGGTACTCACACTGGTGCCGCTCATCGGCTTTCCGGTTGCAGGCCTTCTGGTTGAGGATCTGCCTTTTACAGAGGCGGTCGTCATTGGTGTGGGTATTGCGCTGGTCATGTTTATCGTGAATTTGTTCGCGCTTCGCCGCGCCAGCAGGCCAATGTGGGAAGGGGTTGTAGAGGATAAAACCCGTAAAGAACGCAGTGAACGCCGAAGCAGTGAGGACAGCAGTGACAGTACCTATATTGAGTATACGACTGTCATCAGAACCCAGGACGGCAAGAAAAAAACGATTGTTGAAAAGGACAGCGGAAATCATATGTACGACTATCTGTCCGTGGGAGATCGGGTGCGTTACCATCCTGCCTTTGGTACCTATGAGAAATATGACAAGTCGAAAGATCGCATCATTTACTGCAATGTCTGCTCAATGATGAATCCCATCAAGAATGATCGTTGCAAACGGTGTGACAATTTACTATTCAAATAAATAAGGAACATTTCCATGAAACCCTTCAATTCCCTGCGGGAAGCCGCCGAATATGCCGTTACCCTGTCTGATGGCTGGCATTTTGCCAATACGAGTGAGACCTATGAGAAAGAAAGTCTGCTGCCACTTGCCCAAACCAGCGATGAAGAAGACCCGATCGATGAGGATAACTTTTATCTGGTGTCCTCAGGCGGCTCAATCGGTCTTTGCGAAGATGCGGAAGATATAGACTGGTTGTTTATTGCGAATGCTGAAAAAGACACTGTTCTGCCCGATGTTTATTCAGCCTCAACAGACAATTGCTTTTGTTCCCAATGCGGTCATCGTCTTGCGCCTGGCGCCAACTTTTGTGATGAATGTGGTGCAAAGCTGAACTGATCAGGCCTGCTAAATCAAGCAATCAAGCAAAAAGGAAAACTCATGTATAGTCAAAAAAGTGAAGAAAACCGGCCCAATAATGTCGGTCAGAAAAAAGCCGGTACCGCTGCAAAAGCACTCATGGCCGGCGCCGCCATGATGATGACGGGTGTCATTTTGTTTGCCCAGCCTGCACAGGCACAGGCAACGCAAAACCGTCCGGTTAACGGAATCAGTCTTTCCACCACTGAACGGCCCTCAATTGAGGATTTTCGGTGGTATTTAAATGATGTTGAAAAGAACGGTGTACCCAAAGGGGCTATTAAAGAAACCGATTTCAACAACCTTGCCGCAAACTGGAAATGCCTGTTTATTTATGACCCCGAGGGTAAAGACACGGGCCGGCTGTACGATTTCCTAACACTCACCTTGTCTGGGGCAGAGGGTAATGGTGCCGTGATCCTTGATTGGTCTCATATGTTTGCAGGCGATCAGGACATTGATGAAACCAGTATGGAAGACACGGTGCTGAACATGAACTGGAAAAACGGGACTTTATACGGGTATGGCCCGATGAATCTTAGTATCAAGCAGTTCTATTCTTACAAAGGGGCGCAATATGCGGTGGGTACCCTGACGTTGCCTGATGGTACTGACGGCTTGGTGGCCATGACGCGTCCCTGAGCAGGGTCTGACAAGGTGTTTTTTAACGGGAATGGAATGGGGTAATGGCAAAATTCTGTATGAAATGTGGAACCGCGTTGCACGAAGGTGCCAAATTTTGCATGAAATGTGGCCATGCCCTGCCGGGAATTGAACAGGCTGCACCACTAAAAATACAGTGTGACCGCTGTGGTGCGTCGTTGAAGACGGGGATGAAATTCTGCCCGAAATGCGGTGCCGGGGTTGGGCGGGCATTAACGGTTGACATCCCTGTCAGTGAGCCTGTTATTTCTGTTCAGGTGAGTGATCTGCCACCTAATGTTGAAGCAGCACAAAAAGAGCACATCACGGAAGAGGGGGTAGAAAAAACCAAACAGAGAACCACCAAAGTTCCGGCCGCATCAATCACGGCGGCGGAAGAGGGGGTAGAAAAAACCAAACAGAGAACCACGGAAAAAGCCAAAGCCAAAGAAAAAGCTAAAGAAACAGCAGCCACGGCAGTTAAAAAAGAAGCGGTCCATCCGGTGAAAAAGGCTTTGTCAGCGCTACTTGACCAGACGGTTAGCGCGTCCGACAACGCAGGTGAAATGCGTATTGCCATGACAGAGGGGCAAAAGTCTTTACTCACCCATGTGATTCGTGAGCTGGCTAAAAGGATAGTGAAATGACAGGCATGAAAACACATTCATTTTTAAGAATATTGTTGGCTCTACTGTTTACCGTTGCGATTTTCTGTCCTGCTCAGGCACAAATACTGGAGAATAGTCGTGATCTTGAATCGGTGAAACTTCGTTTTGTGAATATTACCTCCCACATTAAGAAGAGTCCTGATGCGGACGGCACCCATAAAAAATTAAATGATGTGACCCTGAAGGTGGGTGAGCCGGTCAAAATTACGTTTGATCGCTTTGTGACGGACATTAAGCCTTGGCATGCCGTTAGCGGGTGGCTCAAACTGGAACTTGGCCGTGATTATTATGGTAAGCCAGCAATTTTTTATGAGCTGGATCTGGACATATCGGAAAAAGACACTGATGGCAGTGTCCAAACTTATAACGACAAGTCGGCTTATAGAGAAATGCGGAGGGTGTTGGAGAACACCTATTGGGGAGGCAGCGGCATGCTCACGTTCAGTTTCTGGCTTGAAGTGACTGATGCTGTCTATGCCGAGGTGACCACCGATGCCGATGAAAGTGCTGGCGAAACCGGTATCCTGATTCCTGCCGCCATTGCGGGCATCCTTATCGGGGGTGGTGCCGCCGCTGCCTGGCGTAGAAACAGGCGCAAAAAGAAACCACAAAATGAAGAAAAGGAAGCGCCCGAGGACAACCCCAATCGCTATGAAATGCGAATTCGCAAGGATTTTGGGAATACACTGGCTGTGGGTAAAAAAGTGCCGATTTATGCCCGTATTGTTGAAATCACCCCCGAGGGCCAGGAAAATACCCGTCATGACTTGACGGCAAAAATCAATATCAGCTCACCTTATTATTTGCAAATCAGTGGGCAAAGCATGGCGGGCGACTATAAGACAGCACAGGTGGAAGCACCTGCCAGTGGTGAATCAATTCCCGACCAGGCACGGGTTTCTTTCTGTTTCATGAGCGAGGGCGGCAGTTTTACCAACCATGTGGTTTTTCAGATTGAGGAAGAAAAAATTGTATTCGCCCAGGACAACCTTACTTTGCCGGCCTGCCATGATAAAACGGAACGCCTGCCTTTTGCCGTGTTGGGGATGGGTAAAGACGCGGTGGTGACCGCCTGTATTATTCGTGATGACGGGTATGGTGTGACGGTAGAGGCTGCAGACGAGCCGGGTCTATACTATGCCGTGATTACCGAGAAAAAGAAGACGGGTGGCAATGCCGGTGATTATGATTCTTATACCCTGGAAGTCAAGGCGGTCAGTGGTGGGCAAAGCCTGACCGGGACTTTGCCGATATACCGTTTTCATATGGGGTTGAGGCTTGATGTCAGTTCGATTGCCTGTTATGTAGAGCCTTATGACTCGCATAAACATCGCAGCAATAAATTCCTGTTTACGGTGGCAGACAAGCAGTATGTGCCTGCCGAGTCCAAGGCGATGATCACGCTGTTTGATTGGGATCCGCAAGCCCATAGCCTTTTGCAGATTGCACCTGACAGTCTGGACTTCCAGCTTCAGGCCGTGCACGAGGCTGATCAGCCGATGCTGGAAAAGCTCGCCATTCAATGTCAAATGATGGACGAGGTGACAGGAGGAGGTCGTGCCTTGATTTTTCGCTGTTGCAAAGGTGCGTTGGATGCACCCAGCCGGTTCAGGGTCAAGGTGCGTCTTGCCACTACATATGGTGATGAAAAGTACATTGTTGAAAAAGAAGTGCTGCTGTGTTCCCAGCCTTTGCGCCAGTCCAGGGATATGGCAGACGGTATGGCGATGCTGAAAGCGGATGCGTACATCACCGAACGTCTGCTACATATTCGTACCCTGATTTGGGAGATGAACTACCTGAATAAGCTGTTTCCATTGGTTAAGTTCATCGATGTCATGCTGGACGGTTATGACGAAGCTTATGGCTATGACGCACGGCAAGTGGAAATCGTCAAGCAGACCTGGGGTGGTTTTTTGCAAGGAACGGTTGCTGGGGCCAATGCACAGGCCCAGACCGTGACCTTTGCCGATGAAGTGAAGCTTTATATAGAAAGCTATTTGCAAACGGCAGAATCCGTCGAGCAATCCTTGGGCTTTATGGGTCGCATGGCACTGGGTGTAACTACATTGGGTTGCTCTGATGTGGTCTTTACTTCCCTGGAAGTGGCGCGCGATATGAAAGCGTATGTGGATAGCGGTGGTGATAGCGCCTGGGGAGCCTTTTATGTGGGCGTTAAAGTTGTCACTCTTGAGTATCTTTCCGACAAGGCAATGAATGCCGGTTTGGACAAACTTAAAAAAGTGGCCGGCAGTCCTGAAGCGAAGCGAGCCATGCGTGAAGCGAAAGAAAATGTCGCTGATAGTATGGCACGCTTCACAACCGCAATCAGTGGCAAGAATACCCGTACCGCGATTGAGGACTCTGTCAAGGCCGGCAAGCAGGCGGCCAGCCAGGCAAGCCTGCTGTTGGAAACCGGACGCAGAAGATTAAGCAAGACAGCCTGCCAAATCGAGCTGGATGAGGCGCTACGTGAAGGCAAGCTGTTTGCCAAACAGCAAGTGGAGAATTTACAGGCTGCGGCCTGGCAATTCGAGCTGAACCCCAGCGAAGCCAATCGAAAACTGCTTAATGACATGACCATCAGCGTTCAGCAAAACAAGTTGGCCATGTATGCGTTGCAGAATTATAAAGATGAAAGTCTGGATTCCGTGCGTAAATCATTTAATGAAACATTGGGTGTGTTTTACAACCGTGCCGACACCCTTGCCAAAGAAAAGCTCGCTTCCATAACGGGGATTCCGACAGCTAAAATTCAAATTCTGAATGCCAGTTCCTCTTCACAGTCGCTTATGCAGCGCGGCAGGAAAACCACAATCGATCGTGATTGGACCGCCTATTATGTTAACTCCAAAGGCGAACATGTCTTTTTTGATCAGGGCATGACCGAACAGATCTATAACGACAGTTTCTTTGAGGCTTCAAAAGGGTTCAAGAATAAGGATGCGGGTTTTTCGGGTCGTTATGGCCAAAAAACCGATCAAACCGTTATTGAAGACGTGCTGGGTCATGCCGAAAGCTATGGCACTGACCTGAAGAAAATGCTGGATAAAACCTATCATGGCATGGCGCTGGACAATCCTGATAAAGTCGCGACAACGGTTGCCAATAAAGGTAAGGAGTGGTTTGAGCGGGGCCATGCACTGCTGGAAAAAGCCGTGAATATTGCTGACCCATCCAACCGGCAGCGGATGTTGGCAGACGCTGTGGGCCAGAAAATGGAGGGCTATCGCCAGCTGACCAAACAGTTTGATAACGGCATCAACCCAAGGGATGTGGCTAGAAGAGGCGGTGCACAGGCCAGCAAAATTCCTGAAAGGTTGCGTGTCTCGGTGGAAATGTGTCGCCGTCAGTTGGATATTGACAGTCAGGTTTCATTGACCGATCTGGAAAGTAGTCTCGAAGCCTTGGGTTTTACGCCAGCGACCTTTGCGGATGCGCTGGGAAATGTGGTACGCCAGATTGGATAGAATGGTCCGTTTATGTACCTAAACAGGCGGGTTCATGGCGTTTTTGTGCTGCTTTGTGGGTGTATCTGGCCTGTAAGCAGCCCTGTTTGTTTATCATGAGCAGGATGGACGAAAAACGTATTTTATTTATTGTGCCGGCTCACCCTTAACGGGTGGGCGGCTTGCTGATTTGTTGGTTGAAAAAATGAATCTATTCAAACAAAGAATTGCGCTATTGCGCGAACAGATGACAAAACGCGGTATTGATGCTTATATTATTCCATCCGCCGATCCGCATTTATCCG
>JAVESC010000119.1:0-6725 GCA_034006805.1 Advenella sp. | reverse complement strand
GACGCGGCCCGCAAGGTGGATGCCGGGGTGGATGCCAAACTGGAAACTTTCATGATCAAAACCTTTGGTGTAGAGGCCGGTTTTAAAGCGGTAGATGCTTGCTTGCAGTTGCATGGGGGCACAGGCTTAACCGAAGACGCGCCTGTAGAACGATTCTGGCGTGATTTGCGTAGTTACCGCATTACGGAAGGTCCGACCGAGGTCTTGCGTACCACATTGGCCCGTCAACTACTCAAAAACCAAGGCTAAAAAGGTAGAACGATGAAAGAAGCATTAAACGATATTTTGGTGATCGAGCTAGGTACAGTGTTAACCGCTCCTTTGGCTGGGATGATGTTGGCAGACCTGGGGGCTCGAGTGATTAAAGTTGAGCATCCGAATAGTGGCGATCCGTTTAGACGTCATGCCGGTGAGCTGTATAGCCCTCATTTTGTGGCGTACAACCGCAATAAAGAAAGCATCCAACTGGATTTGCAGAGCGAGTCCGGTAAGGCTGACTTGGCCAAACTGATAAGCCAGGCCGATGTGTTACTTGATAACTATCGCTATGGTGTTCTGCAACGTTTGGGTTTTGATGATGAATGTCTAAAAGAGCTTAATCCGCGCTTGGTCCAATGTTCTATTACGGGCTTTGGGGTGGGTGGTCCTTATCAGGACCGTCCTTGTTATGACGCAGTGGCAGTGGCGCTGTCAGGCATTAGCAGCCAGATTATCGACCCTGAAAACCCTGTCGTTAGTGGTCCGTCTTTATCTGACAATATTACGGGCATGTATGGGGCTTATGGCATTTTAGGTGCGTTGTATAACCGAACCCGTACTGGCGAAGGCGCGAAGGTGGAAATCAACATGCTTGAGGCCTCTATTGCGTTCTCTCCAGAGGGCTTTTCGCAATATACCCGTCATGGCACGATTCCCCAGCACTTTTCTCGCGTTGCCATTTCGCAGTCCTATGCCTTCCGTTGTGCGGATAATCGTCTGATCGCTGTGCATTTATCTTCGGTAGAGAAATTCTGGCAAGGCTTTATTCAGGCCATTGAACGCAGTGATTTATTGGAAGACGAGCGTTTTGCCACACCACCTTTACGTACTAAGCACTATCAAGAGTTAGCCAGTCTATTAGGTGAGACCTTCATCACGAAGCTGTGCGAAGAGTGGTGTGAGCGCCTGGCAGCGCATGATGTACCTTTTGCTCCGATGAACAACGTGCCTGAAGTGATGGCGGATCCGCAAGTACGTCATTTGGAAACCTTTTATGAGGTAGAGCACCCGGAGCGTGGTGTGCTGACGGCGATTCATCGTCCTGTTCGTATCAATGGCCAGCGTGGTCCTACCGATAAGGCAGCGCCGACTTTGGGCGAGCACAGTGACACCATCCGACGTGAGTTCGGGCTTTTTTAATCCATCACGAGAATATCTAATGAGTAAATTGAACCTTTCTGTAGCCATAGGAAATTATGATCGTTGCCGTCCTTTGATGGATGGGGCAGTAAAAATTGATGGCGTTGATCCGATTTTTATGGCGTTGTCGCCAGAGGAAATCTTTTTCCGTGCCTTTAGAGGGCAAGAATTTGATATTTGTGAGCTATCCCTGTCCAGCTCAACAGTACAAACGGCTCAAGGCACGTTCCCCTATGTAGGTATCCCGGTTTTTTTATCACGGGCGTTCCGTCATACCTCTGTGTATTGTCGCACCGATCGTATTCAAAAGCCAGAGGATTTACGGGGTCGAAAAATTGGCTTGCCAGAATATCAACTCACGGCCAACGTCTGGGCTCGCGCTATTTTGCAAGATGATTACGGTATTGCGCCATCGGATGTGACGTGGGTGCGTGGTGGTATCTCGCATGCCGGTCGCCCGGAAAAAATCAAAATCCAATTGCCTGAAAACGTGAAGCTAGAGGATGCGCCAGAAGGTGAAACCATTTCCAGCTTGCTTGCCAAAGGTGAGATTGATGGTTATATCGCACCACGCGCACCCGATGTGCCTGCAGGTACACCCAACGTGGGCTGGCTGTTTAGGGATCCGGTTGAGGCCGCCAAAGACTATTACCGCCGCACCAAAAACTTTCCCATTATGCATATTTTGGGTGTGCGTCGTGAGTTGGCCGAGAAGCATCCTTGGTTGCCTGGCGCTATTTACAAGGCTTTTGCGGAATCCAAGCGTTTGGCGATTGAGCACTTGTCAGAGACCTCTGCCACAAAGATTACCTTGCCATTTGCTGAAGAGCGTTTGCAAGAAGCCCGTGATTTGATGGGTGAGGATTATTGGTCTTATGGCATTAAGCCCAATCGCCATACCCTGGAGTATTTCTTCCGTCATCACTATGAACAGGGCTTGTCTTCCCGCTTGGTGACACCAGAAGATTTATTTCACCCCGGGACATTTGAAAGCTATAGCTTATAAAGGATGTGAACATGTCATTGAAAAGCGAAGAGATCTATCAGCAGTGGCATCAGGCCAAACTCGCCCCATTGTGGCAGAGTCGCAATGCCCATAAAGAACAAGACAATAAAGTGCCCACTCATATTTGGCGTTGGGAGGAAGTACGTCCTTTAATTGAGCATGCCTTCCAGGAGACTTCACCTGAAGCGGTACAACGTCGCGTTTTACAGATGTTAAGTCCTTGTTCGGCTTCGCTTGATGATGAGTACACCGTGGGTAATATTTTGTCGGCCTATCAATGCTTGTTGCCAGGTGAAACGGCGCGTCCTCATCGTCACACCATGAATGCACTGCGTTTTATGTTGGAAGGCGCTGGGGTTGTGACCTTGGTTGATGGCAAAGAATGTCCCATGAACTTTGGTGATTTGGTGTTAACACCCGGTATGGCCTGGCACGAGCATCGTCACCATGGTACGGAACCCGTCGTGTGGCTGGATGTATTGGATGTGCCCCTGCATATGTATTTGGGTTCAGGGGTATTTCAACCGGGTCCCATGGATCCGGTGCCTGTCACTATGCCCGATGCGGCTTTTGTTTCACCCAACATTGCTCCTTGCGTGACGTATGGCGACTCAGGACGTTCTCCTGTATTTCGTTATCCCTATGAGGATAGTGTCAACGCTTTACGCCATGCACCGCCTTCTGCGGATGGTATTCGCCGGGTGCGTTATATCAACCCGTTGACAGGGGGAGGAGCAATGCCCCTGCTGGATACGTTAATGTGCGAACTTGATCACCATCAACGGTCATTACCGGTATGCACCAATGCGAATCAGGTGGTTGCTGTGGTAGCGGGTGAGGGTGAAAGTCAGGTAGGAGACAAACGGTTTAGCTGGAAAGCGCGTGATGTGTTTACGATTCCACAGCATAGCTGGGCCTCTTATATGGCTTTATCAGGGGATGCCCGCTTTTTTGTGGTGTCAGATGCCGATGTATTGCGACGCTTGAATGTGCTCACCGAGCAAACACAAGAAACACCTTGTTGATAGGGGTAAAAAGATGAAAATTTGCTGGTTTAATAATGATTTATTGGGTGTCGTGGAAGGTAATCGTGTTTATGATGTGAGTGCTGTCTTAGCGGCCTTGCCCACGCCACGTTACCCCAACCGTTCTGGTGATTGGGTTATTGCTCATTTGGATCTATTACGTGAGCGTATCGAGCAGGTTTTGCCTTCTGCCACCTCGTATGCCGTGGATAGCGTGGCCTTTTTAAGTCCCGTTGCGAACCCAGGCAAAATTATTGGTGTTCCTGTTAACTACCAAAAACACGTGGAAGAAGCAGCGGCCGATGTGGCGACCTTTACTGGCCGTGAAACCGGTAGTGTGCTTGAACAAGGCCTGTTTTTAAAAGCCGGCAGTTCTTTAATCGGCAGTCATCAAGCCGTGACCATCAGCATGCCTGAGCGTTTAACGCACCATGAAATTGAACTGGGTTTGATAATTGGTAAAACCGCTAAAAACGTCTCCAAAGAAGATGCTTTATCTTATGTGGCAGGCTATAGCATTGCACTGGATATGACCGTGCGGGGTGCCGAGGATCGTTCTTTGCGTAAATCCCTGGATACTTATTCAGTATTGGGTCCATGGCTAGTGACGGCGGATGAAATCGCTGATCCACAACATCTGGATTTGCGTTTGCAGGTTAACGGTCAAGATCGTCAGGTAGCCAATACCTCAGAAATGATTTTGTATATTGCCGAGCAAATTGAGTGGGCCTCACGTTTTTATACCCTGGAACCTGGTGACATCATTATGACCGGTACATGTGAAGGGGTGGGGCCAGTTGTAGATGGTGATGTGATGCGGGCTGAAATTGAATCCATCGGAGTGATGGAAGTTCGAGTCGTTAACGAGGCAAAATAATATGAGCGCAAGCACCAATAATAAACTGGATTTACGGGTGCAGTCCATTAGCTATGCGGCGCAAGATACTTACTTGGTCGAGCTATGTGCTGTGGATGGTTGTGTTTTGCCCGATGCGACGCCTGGGGCACATATTGACCTGAACCTGCCTAATGGGATTACCCGTTCTTACTCTTTAGTCAGGGCAGATGCCCAGTCACATAGTTATGTGGTGGGGATTAAAAAAGATGCGGCCAGTCGCGGTGGCTCACGCTATGTGCACGAGGAGTTGCGTGTCGGTACGGTATTAACGGTTGCCGGGCCACGCAATCACTTTCCTTTGCACTTATCCGCACAACATAGTGTGTTGATTGCGGGTGGGATTGGTATCACGCCTATTTGGTGCATGGCACAGTTTTTGGAACAGCAGGGTGCCTCTTGGGAGCTTTGGTATAGCGTACGTACGCGTGCTGATGCGGCTTTCTTGAAGCAGATCGAAGCTTTAGGTGGCAAGGTACATTTGCATGTCGATGATGAGGTTGGGCAGGTGATGGATTTGCAGGCCATTATTACGGCAGCCGATCCTGGGGCGCATTTTTATTGTTGCGGTCCTGCTCCTATGCTGGATGCCTATGAGCAAGCCGCGGCTCAACGCGACCCTGAAACCGTTCACATGGAACGGTTTGCCGCCAAAGAGGCCATTGCCCTGGAAGGTGGGTTCGTCGTGTCTTTGGCACGTACAGGCAAAGAGCTGGTGATTCCCGAAGGCTCTAGTATTTTAAATGTGCTCTTGGATCAGGGCATTTCCATTGATTACTCCTGCCAGGAAGGAATTTGTGGTTGTTGTGAAGTCGCTGTATTGGAAGGTGACGTAGATCACCGGGATGCCATCTTGAGTGAAAGCGAACGGGCGCAGAACAAAACCATGATGGTATGTTGTTCTGGTTCCAGAAGCCAACGCTTGGTATTGGATCTTTAACAGGCGTCCGTTCAACTTCACCCTGCTGATAATCAACATGCAACTTGTATTCGCTGCCGTTAGTTCTATGTGCTATATAGCTGAGCCTCTGCTAGGACATAGAACTAGCTGGTAGCAGCCTGACTGAAAGTCTACGTAATCAATGCAATTGCAGGGAGCCTTAACCAAATGAGGGTTTAACGTGATGTGGCCATTAGGTGAACAGCTCCCCCATTGTGTTTGCATGGTTAGAATACGAATTGGTGGTCGTTCCTTTAACCACAGAGCTTGCTCTAGTAGCACATCCAGCCGTCTGGCAAACACTTTTCTGGCTCGTAATTTGTACCAGTCTGCCGGTGGACTTCTTACCTTGACGGCATCCCTTGCTCGCACTGAGATTTCTAGTTTGCCACGCAGTAGTTTAACGCCTTGAACTTTTTTTCGGATGATCGAATAGTTTTTCAGCTTCTTCGATAGCCTGGCAGGGCCGGTTGACGGTGGACTGGTCTAACCCTTTTTCAATCGCTGCACGGGATATGCTGCCTGCGTGTACAACTGCAGCGAATAGTGCCAAATTATCGGAGTTCATGGAGGAATTTTAGCAGGTGCATATCCCAGCGCCCAGCGCTTACATCTGTACGTTTAAGGCCGAGTTCTCCAAATGGGTTTTCAGGCTTTCTTCCAGGCCTAGCTGGCGCGCCAGTTCGTTTAAATAAGCCCGTTCCATGAAGCTGTCGGCGCCGTTAACCAGTACGCTGGCCATATAGACTTCGGCGGCCTGTTCGGGTGTTTCCACTTGTTTGGCGACGGCGGCAGGGTCGGCGGGACCGTTGATAAGGTCACGAATCCAGGCATGCTCATCGGGTGAGGCATTCAAGCGATCAAACTCGGCATTCAGTAACTGCTGTTCATCGGCATTAATATGACCGTCGGCTTTGGCGGCGGAAATCATTGCGGCCAGAACAAGTTTGCTATGTTTTTCCAGTTCAGCGGTAGGCTGCTGGCTGAATGTCTGGGTTTGATAAGCGATTTGTGCGGGTGCCGGTGTGGCAAGCGGTTGGTTGGACGGTTGTGGTGATTGGGCTTTGTTGTCTTTCCACTGGCCATAAGCATGGTAGGCCGCCGCCCCTAAAGCGGCCACGCCACCATAAGTGGCTACCTTGCCACCGATTTTCCTGAATTTTTTATTGCCCATCAATAAGGCTAACGCCCCACCGGTAAGGGCACCACCGGCAAAGCCCTTAAGGCCAGACGAGCCGTTTGAGTTGGAAGCAGTAGAGGCAGGATTGGCCTGGGATGTGTTTTGGCCAGAGACCAGGCCCTGTGCCGATTGCATCAATTGCTGTAAAACGTTTTGTATTGACATGTGTCACTCTTTATTTGAAAAAAACGGTTTGGATTAGATGCCAACCTGCATAATTAGTTCATGGTTTCTCGTGATTGAAGATGATTCGCTCTTGGGCCAGGAGTTTCAGGATATAT
>JAVESC010000118.1:0-6769 GCA_034006805.1 Advenella sp. | reverse complement strand
CAGTCATATTGCAGACACCTTTCAGCCCGGGCAGTTAGATGACGTCTTTCTGGTTATTGGCGCCACCGACAATACGGAACTGAATCGCCAGATTGCCAGCGAAGCCGAGCAACGCCAGAAACTGGTGAATATTGTGGATACCCAGGAACTATGCTCATTCATCCTGCCCTCGGTCATTGACCGTGCACCCATTCAAATTGCCATTTCAAGCCAGGGTACCTCTCCGGTCCTGATCCGGCTGCTGCGCGAAAAACTGGAAGCCCTGATTCCCCACCATCTGGGTGAAGTCGCCAGCCTGGCCGGCAAATGGCGCAAGCAGGTCAAAACCCGCCTGGCCAGCATTACTGAACGGCGCCGCTTCTGGGAGAACCTGTTTGCCAGCCGTTTCAACACCCTGGTGGAAAACGGACAAACCCAACAGGCCGAAGAGGAACTGGAACAACAGCTGAATGGCCACACCCGCCAGCCCGGTGATGTCACCCTGGTAGGCGCCGGTCCCGGTGATCCGGAACTGCTTACTTTAAAAGCCCTGCAAGCTATTCAACAGGCCGATATCGTGCTGCATGATGCCCTGATCAGTGATGAAATCCTGGAACTGGTGCGCCGTGATGCCATTCGGGAATCGGTAGGCAAACGGGCAGGCGCGCATTCAGTCGCACAGGAAGAAACCAACCAGCGCTTGATAAAATATGCCAAACAGGGCTTGCGCGTGGTGCGCTTAAAAGGGGGAGACCCGTTTGTATTTGGCCGTGGGGCCGAAGAGCTGGAAGCGTTGCGAGAGGAAAAAATCCCGTATCGGGTGATTCCGGGCATTACCGCAGCGCTGGGTGCAACCGCCTATGCCGGCATCCCGCTTACGCACCGCGACCACGCCCAAACGGCCATGTTCATTACCGGCCATTGCCGCCCCGATGGCGATGAGCTGGAATGGAAAACCCTGGCCCGTGGTAAACAAACGCTGGTCATTTACATGGGCACTATCAAGGCCGAGGAAATTTCACACCAGCTGATTGCCCATGGCCGCCAAGAAAACACCCCCATTGCCATTATCAGCCATGGTACCCGCAAGAACCAGCAGGTTCAGACCGGCACACTGGCACAATTACCTGAGCTGGCCAAACAGGCGCAGGCCCCTGCCCTTATTGTGGTGGGCGAAACGGCCGGACTTCATTCAAATTTGAAATGGTTTGGTGAATAGGCGTTCCTGGACAGGGGGATGGGGACTAGGTATGGGAACGATAAATCAGCCCCCACTCACGCCTGGTGATAAATTTCGGCGCCCTTCTTCACGAACTCGATAGATTTTTCCTGCATGCCTTTTTGCAGGGCATCCTTGTCGCTAACCCCTAATTTATCGGCATACTCGCGTACGTCCTGGGTAATTTTCATGCTGCAAAAATGCGGACCGCACATGGAACAGAAGTGCGCTACTTTCATCGAGTCTTTGGGTAGGGTTTCGTCATGAAAATCCTTGGCCGTATCCGGATCAAGACCCAGGTTGAACTGGTCGTCCCAACGGAATTCAAAACGCGCCTTGGACAGGGCATTGTCACGAATGGCCGAACCGGGGTGGCCTTTGGCCAAGTCAGCGGCATGGGCGGCAATTTTGTAGGTAATAATGCCGTCTTTCACGTCTTTCTTGTTAGGCAGGCCCAAATGCTCTTTGGGTGTCACATAACACAGCATGGCAGTGCCATACCAGCCAATTAAGGCGGCACCAATGCCAGAAGTAATGTGGTCGTAGCCAGGCGCAATATCGGTGGTGAGCGGGCCAAGCGTGTAAAACGGCGCTTCGTGGCAATGTTCCAGCTGCATGTCCATGTTTTCGCGAATCAGGTGCATCGGTACATGGCCGGGGCCTTCAATCATGACCTGTACATCATGCTTCCAGGCCACTTGCGTTAGTTCTCCCAGGGTTTTCAGTTCGGCAAACTGGGCCTCGTCATTGGCATCGTAACCCGAGCCCGGCCGCAAACCGTCGCCCAGCGAGAAGCTCACATCGTAGGCTTTCATGATGTCGCAAATATCTTCAAAATGCTCGTACAGGAAACTTTCCTTATGATGCGCCAGGCACCATTTGGCCATGATGGAACCGCCCCGCGACACAATGCCCGTCATGCGATTGGCAGTCATGGGAATAAAGGGCAAACGGATACCGGCGTGAATCGTAAAGTAATCAACGCCCTGCTCGGCCTGTTCAATTAACGTGTCACGGAAAATTTCCCAGGTCAGTTCTTCGGCCTTGCCATCCACTTTTTCAAGTGCCTGGTAAATAGGCACGGTACCAATAGGCACGGGCGAGTTGCGGATAATCCACTCACGGGTTTCATGAATATTCTTGCCCGTTGACAAATCCATCACGGTATCGCCGCCCCAGCGAATCGACCAGGTCATTTTTTCAACTTCTTCATGAATGCCAGACCCCAGCGCCGAATTGCCGATATTGGCATTGATCTTGACCAGGAAATTGCGGCCGATCGCCATGGGTTCAATTTCAGGATGATTGATGTTGGCCGGAATAATGGCACGGCCACAGGCAATTTCATCGCGCACGAATTCTGGCGTGATGCGTTGGGGAATAGATGCCCCGAATGATTGCCCAGGATGCTGACGGCTAATACGTGCAGCCAGTTTTGCACCATCGGGGCCGCTTTGACGCAGGCTGTCCAGGTACTGTTCTACCCGCATGTTCTCGCGAATAGACACGAATTCCATTTCAGGCGTCACAATCCCTTTGCGTGCATAGTGCATTTGCGACACATTTTGGCCCGCCTTGGCCCGCCGTGGCGGACGCTGCAACTCAAAACGCATGGCTGCCAGCTGCGGGTCTTGCAGGCGTTGCTGCCCGTATTCGCTGCTGGGGCCAGCCAACACTTCGGTATCGTTGCGCTCTTCAATCCAGGCTTTGCGCAATGCCGGCAAACCCTTGCGAATATCAATCTTCACAGCCGGATCAGTATAAGGGCCGCTGGTATCGTAAATGGTTAACGGTGGATTCTTTTCTCCGCCAAACATGGTGGGGGTGTCATCTTGCGAAACTTCCCGAAAAGGCACGCGAATATCAGGGCGAGAGCCTTGTTCGTAAATTTTGCGTGAACGTGGTAACGATTGGATGGCAGCATTGTCAACGTGGGCGGTGGCTGCTGTAAAGATGGGTTTAGTGCTCATGTATAGCTCCAAAGTAAAAAATTGGAGCCGAATAGGGAATGACCTTCGATGAAATCGAATGTTGAACTCCCAGCCTCGGCATTATCCGTACTGGTACAAAGGGTCTCTCTCAACCAAGCGAATGCTTAGTACCCCTGCTTGAACCGGAAATTATACGTAGGCGGCTGTTGTGTGTCCAGATTATTATCTGGCGGTAAAAAAAAACAATAAATTTTCAAAACCAATTAACTGAGTACCATTAGATTAAACGTAGGCCTGACACTAAAACTATCTCTGCTTGACAAAGCCTTGCCAGCTCACCCGCCAAAGCCTGGGGCAAAATTAATCATAGTCCCTTAATCAAGGCAAAGCCTGTCTTTCATTTTTTCTAATTACTTTTTTACATTTTTCCATCTACAATGGTTTTTCCTGTAACCAATTACAACGTAGAGACAAAGTGTGAAGAAGACAAAGAGTGAACAACAGCAAGACATCCGTTTGCTGGGAAAAATCCTGGGCCAAAGCATTTATGAATCCGAAGGCAAGCCCATTTTCGATGTTATTGAAACTGTCCGGCGCTCTGCCGTCAGCTTTCGCCGGGAAGGCAATATCAATGATAGCGAAGTGCTGCAGGATAAAATCACTTCGCTGTCTGATGACCAGGCCAACACCCTGTCACGGGCATTCAGTTATTTCCTGCATTTGGCCAACCTGGCCGAAGACCGCGACCAAAACAAGCGCCACCGCCGCATCCTGCTAGAAAACAGTAACGAACTGCGTGGCAGTTTCAAGCACACTTTGCATAAACTTAAAGAACAGGGTGTATCACTGGACACCATCCGGAAATTTTTCACACAGGCCAGTATTGTTCCGGTTTTAACCGCCCACCCCACCGAGGTCCAGCGCAAAAGCACGCTTGACCTGCACCGCGAAATTGCGCGTTGCCTGGCCCTTTACGACAACCCGCTTACCGAATACGAACAGGCCGAACTGGAAATCGAGCTGGCGGGCCATATCAAAACGCTGTGGCTGACCCGCATGCTGCGTTTTAACAAGCTCATGGTAGATGATGAAATTGAAAATGCCATCGCCTATTTCACCAATACCTTCCTGCCCGCCATTCCCAAGCTGTACACCCGCCTGAACCACTATCTGGACACCCTGGCGGAAAACGCGCAAAGCAACGCCCCATCCCTGCCCGCCTTCCTGAAAATGGGCTCCTGGATTGGCGGAGACCGTGATGGCAACCCCTTCGTAGATGCCGACACCCTTAAGCATGCCGTCCTGCGCCAGTCCACCACCATTTTTGAGTACTACCTGAACGAAGTGCACTTGCTGGGTTCCGAGCTGTCGCTTAGCACCTCGCTAACCCAAGTCACCAAGGCCCTGCAAGCGCTTTCAGACCTAAGTCCCGACCAGTCCAAACACCGGCAAGATGAGCCCTATCGCCGGGCACTTATTTATGTTTATGCCCGCCTGGCCGCCACGGCAGGGCAACTAACCGACCAAAGCATTGCCATCCGCAGCACCCATGTGGCAGAACCCTACACAACCCCTGCCGCCTTTGCCAGCGACCTTGAAATCATCATCAACTCCCTGAAACAAAACCAGGCAAGCACGGTGGTTACCTTGCACCTGGACAAACTTTTTCAGGCCGTTCACGTTTTCGGTTTTCATCTGGCTACCCTTGACCTGCGCCAAAGCTCGGATGTTCACGAAAGAATCCTGACCGAACTGTACCGCCGCGCTGCCATTACCTTCAAGGGCAAGCCGGTTAACTACGCCAGCTTAAGCGAAGAAGAAAAAGTAGACTTGTTGCTGGATGAGCTCAATCAAAGCCGCCCGCTGGTCTCTCCCTGGCAAGGTTACAGCGAAGAAACCACCAAAGAACTGGGTATCTTGCATGCCGCCGCCCTTGTCTGCAAACGCTATGGCAAGCAAACCATTCAGCAATATATTGTTTCCCACACTGAAACACTTAGCGATATGCTGGAAGTCCTGGTATTGCAACAGGAAACCGGCCTGATCACCCAAGAGCGCGATGAAAACGGTAAATTGCTGCCCCTGTCAGCCGATGACGGCCTGATTGTGGTGCCCCTGTTTGAAACCATTCCCGACCTTCAGGCCGGTGCCGACATTATGGATCGCTGGCTTGGCCTGCCTGCCGTCAAGAGCCGCATCCGGTACGCCCAGAACGGTATCCAGGAAGTCATGCTGGGCTACTCTGACAGCAACAAGGACGGGGGTTACCTGACGTCCAACTGGGCCTTGTACAAAACCGAGCTCGAACTGGTTCAGATTTTTGAAAAACACGATATCCGCCTGCGCCTGTTCCATGGCCGTGGCGGTTCGGTTGGCCGTGGTGGCGGCTCCAGCTTTGATGCCATTCTGGCGCAGGCACCCGGCACCGTTGCGGGGCAAATCCGCCTGACCGAACAGGGTGAAGTCATTCAAAGCAAGTACAAGAATGCCGATATTGGTGGCTGGCATCTTGAACTGCTGGTTTGTGCCACCCTGGAGGCCAGTGTCACGGCCAGTACCGGCACCCAGGACAGGCACATGGAAAAATTCGCTCATGCGCTGGACCACATGTCTGCCATTGCCCAGGCCACCTATCGCCAGCTGGTATACGGCACCAAAGAGTTCAATGAATATTACTTTGCCGCCACGCCCATTCATGAAATTGCCGGCCTGAATATTGGCTCGCGCCCGGCCTCACGCAAAAGCGGCCAGCGCATTGAAGACCTGCGCGCCATTCCCTGGAGCTTTTCATGGGCGCAATGCCGCCTGATGATTCCTGGCTGGTATGGCGTGGGCACTGCGATAGAAACCTACCTGAATGAAGGCATACCCGGCGCCCCCGAAACGCCCGAAGACCGCCTGAAGCAATTGCAGGAAATGGACCAAAACTGGCCCTTCTTCCGCACCATGCTGTCCAATATGGAAATGGTACTGGCCAAATCAGACCTGAACATTGGCAAGCAATACAGTTCACTGGTCACGCAAACATCAACCCGGGAAAAAATCTTCGGCATGATTGAAACCGAACACGCCAAAACCCTGGCCATGCTCAAGAAAATTACCGGCCGCAAACTGTTGGCCGATAACCCGGAACTGGTGGCCGCCCTGCAAGAGCGCTTTGCCTATATTGACCCGCTTAATTACTTGCAGGTTGAAGTCATCCGCCGGCAACGCGAGTATGAAAAAAGCAACGTTAAGGTTAGCAAATTTGCCAGCGCCCGCAGCCAGCGCACCATTCACCTGACGATTAACGGCATTGCCACCGGCCTGCGAAACTCGGGCTAGCCACTTGGCTGGAGGTTCCCACCGGACAACAACACCCCTGTTCCCACGAAGCAAGAAAATTCCCCTCTGCGGAGGGGTGGCAGGCAAAGCCTGACGGGGTGGTTCCCTACCGTTAAAAAATTAACGACGCTTTAACTGGCTGACATCACGCACGGCACCACGGTCGGCAGAAGTTGCCATGGCGGCATACGCCTGCAATGCCTGTGACACATAACGCTCACGGTTTTCAGGTTGCCATGCACGGTCACCCCTGGCTTCCATCGTCGCGCGGCGATGCGCCAGCTCTTCATCGGAAATGGCCAGATGAATGGTACGG
>JAVESC010000117.1:0-6780 GCA_034006805.1 Advenella sp. | reverse complement strand
ACAAGGTGTCGTGGAATGGCGGCATACTGTTGGCCGTGCCGCCACACAACACCAGTCGCACTTGCCCGTGCTGCGGTCATGTATCGAAAGACAATCGGCAAACACAAGCGACATTCTTGTGTGTCGATTGCGGCTACGAAAATCACGCCGATGTCGTTGGCGCGATCAATGTGTTAGAGCGGGGATACCGCTTGTTAGCCTGTGGAGAGTCGGCGCAGTCAGGCCGCTCGATGAAGCAGGAACCCGCCGAAGCGACTCAAGCAGTTTTTGTTTGAGCGCCGTAGGAATCCCCGCCCTTTAGGGCGGGGAGGATGTCAAGCTAAGTTCTCAAGCGGGGTGGAATGCGTATACCGGTGTATCTACGAAGCTGGAAAATTCCCCTCTGTGGAGGGGTGGCAGGCGAAGCCTGACGGGGTGGTACTAAAATCCACACAGCTGCATCAGAACCAGAGTAGTACGGGATTTAATTTTCACACAATTGAATATTTATTGATCAACCTGATCATTTTAAAGTAAACTGTAAGGCTAACCAATTAATCCGGAGAATCTCATGGCTGAAATCAAGCGCGTCCGTCGTAATACTCTTGAGCGCCGCTGCCTGGGTAAAGCATTCAAACGTTTGTTTGTTGGCTCACCAAAAGGCGTGTTCAAAATGCTTGAAAAAGTAAAACGTGCTTAATCCCTTAGGGCGTTAACCATGTTTTGCCCATCTGGCAAAAATTCAAGGCCGTTGTCACCAGACAGCGGCCTTTTTCATGAATAATGCCGCTTCATTAATGTCATTTAAGCATTTTACGATTTACTACAGGTTAGCGTCCAATAACATGGCAAACTAGCATATCGTTTGGCTTAACAAGCCATTAATAAAAAGCAAAGCCGTTATTTATTTTCAGCCATGACAGAGAATCAGTTTTCGTTTACGGTATTGACGCCGACCTATAACCGGGCACATACCCTGTTTCGTGCCTACGAATCGCTGTGCAATCAGCAATTCAGCGATTTTGAGTGGCTCATTATTGATGACGGCTCTACCGACAACACCCGTGAACTGATAGAGCAATGGCAAGAGAACTCCCCCTTTGCCATCCGCTATGTCTGGCAAAAAAACCAGCATAAAAAAACCGCCTTCAATAATGGGGTCAAGCAGGCCTGGGGGCGTTTGCTGGTGGTTCTTGATAGCGATGATGCCCTTGCCCCCGATGCCCTTAGCCAGATGTGGGCGTGCTGGCGTTCTATTCCTGTTGAACAGCGCGAAGGTTATATTGCCGTAACCGGCCTGTGCGCCCGCCCCGATGGCAGTATTGTGGGTGATAAATATCCTGAAGACGTCATGGACATGACCTCTATGGACATGATTTTCCGCTATTCCGTTAAAGGTGAAAAATTTGGCTGCATGCAAACCGAGGTGCTTAAATATTTTCCCTTCCCTGAAAATATAGAAGGTTTTGTGCCGGAAAGCGTTGTTTGGCGAGCCATTGCCCGTAAAGGATATTTAACCCGTTTCGTCAACCAGGTGTTTCGGGTTTATTATGAAACCGAAGGCTCCCTGTCTGAAGAGGGCGCGCAATTGGGAAAAAAACACGCGCTGGGCCTGTTGTTGCTGGCGCGCGATACCGTGGTGGAATGCCTGCCCTGGTTTAAATACCAGCCTGCCGCTTTTTTAATGGCGGCAGCCCGTTACACCCGTTTTCGCCTGCATTTGCGGGCCGGCGGCGTTAAATTGCCTGGCCTGGCCCAGTTGCGGGGGTTAATGCCCACTTTGCTGGTGGCATCCATGTATCCGGTTGGGGTATTGCTATATTTGCGGGATAAAAGCCTGCATTAATGCAAGGTTGGGGCAGGCGGGGTGTTATCGGGCTCATCTTCTTCGTCCCAATCTTCATTATCAATAGAAAAGTCTTCATCGTTAATGGCAAATGGCAGCATTTCTTCCAGGGTTTCGGTCCATTGAACCTCTTCGCCGGTATAGTCAATACGAATGAAACGGATGTTTTCCTGGTCGGTTAGTTGAATGCCCCACAGGAACTCGCAGGCGTAAACTTCTTGTTGCCAGTCATCAAGGCCACCGGCATTGCCCAGCAGGCGGGCGGACGGGCCGGCCATCTGGATATGCACGATTTCATCATCGGCTTCGTTGTTAACGTCTAGCGGAACCCCAAACATCACCCATTCAAAGCCGTCTTCAGATAGATCTACTTCGGCCAGGACCGATTTGCCCATATAGGCGCTAAGGGCATCGGCGGTTTTGCCAAGGAGTTCCAATTCGTGTTCAGTAAAGGTAAGCATGTTTATCACTATAGGGTAGGCGTGGATTCAATGAACTAATTGTACTGGATTTTAATTGCTCCAACCCTTTGGCCAATTCCACAAACGGACAATGCGACAGGAAATGGCTACAATGGGCACTTTCATATTTTCATATTGACACAGATAAAAATGGCCCAATACGTTTATACCATGAACCGAGTCGGTAAAATCGTGCCCCCCAAACGGCAGATTTTACGTGATATTTCCCTGTCTTTTTTTCCGGGTGCCAAAATTGGCGTCCTTGGCCTGAACGGCTCTGGCAAATCAACCCTGCTTAAAATTATGGCCGGGGTTGACAAGGAGATTGAAGGCGAAGCCATTCCCATGCCTGGCCTGAATATTGGCTACTTGCCGCAAGAACCCCAGCTGAACCCCGAGCATACCGTGCGTGAATCGGTGGAAGAAGGCCTGGGTGAGGTATTTACCGCCCGTAAACGCCTTGATGAGGTCTATGCTGAATACGCCGAGCCCGATGCCGACTTTGACAAGCTGGCGGCCGAGCAGGCCGAACTGGAAGCCATTATTGCCGCGGCGGCCACCAGCGGGGCGGATGACATTGAGCATCAAATGGAAATTGCGGCCGATGCCCTGCGTTTACCCGGCTGGGATGCCATGGTGGGCAACTTGTCGGGCGGTGAAAAACGCCGTGTGGCCCTGTGCCGCCTGCTGCTGTCCAAACCCGACATGTTGTTGCTAGACGAACCCACCAACCACCTGGATGCCGAAAGCGTGGAATGGCTTGAACAGTTCCTGCAAAAATTCCCGGGCACCGTTGTGGCCGTTACCCACGACCGTTACTTTCTGGATAACGCGGCCGAATGGATTCTGGAACTGGACCGTGGCCATGGCATTCCCTGGAAAGGCAACTACAGCTCCTGGCTGGAACAAAAAGGCAACCGCCTGCAGCAGGAAGAAACCGCTGAATCCGCCCGCCAAAAAACCATCAAGAAAGAGCTGGAATGGGTACGCCAGAATCCCAAGGGACGTCAGGCAAAATCCAAAGCCCGTTTGGCCCGCTTTGAAGAACTGTCTTCGCATGAATACCAAAAGCGCAATGAAACCCAGGAAATCTTTATTCCCGTGGCCGAGCGTCTGGGTAATGAAGTGATTGAATTCAACCATGTCAGCAAGGCCTTTGGTGAGCGTTTGCTCATAGACGATTTAAGCTTTAAAGTGCCGCCCGGTGCCATTGTGGGTATTATTGGCCCTAACGGTGCCGGTAAATCAACCCTGTTCCGCATGATAGCCGGCCAGGAAACCCCCGATTCCGGCGAGGTGAAGATAGGCCAAACCGCCAATGTTTCTTTTGTTGACCAGTCACGGGAAACCTTAAGCAACGATAAAAGCGTCTTCGACTTCATTTCCAACGGCGCAGACTTGCTGACGGTTGGCAAATTTGAAATGCCGGCCCGTGCCTATCTGGGGCGTTTCAACTTCAAGGGCGCCGACCAGAACAAAATGGTGGGGCAATTGTCGGGTGGAGAACGCGGCAGGCTGCACTTGGCCTCTACCCTTATTAAGGGCGGTAACGTTTTGCTGCTTGACGAGCCCTCTAACGACCTGGATGTGGAAACCCTACGTGCTCTTGAAGATGCACTATTGGAATTTGCCGGCAGTATAATGGTAATTAGCCACGATCGCTGGTTTCTGGACCGTATCGCCACCCATATTCTGGCTTTCGAAGGCGACTCACAGGTTGTTTTCTTCGATGGCAACTACCAGGAATATGAAGCCGACAAGGTGCGTCGTCTGGGTGAAGAAGGCGCCAAGCCCAAGCGGATTCGCTATAAAGCATTGAAGTAAATTTCAGTGTGTGTCAAAAGCGCTGTATATTAGAATATTGATACAATTTAAACCCTAAATATATAGCCAAAATACGGGTATTTTGAGAAGCTGTCAGTAACAGGATAATGTTTAAATTATTGAATATTTGGCCAATGGCTTAAGGAGTAAAAAATGAAAATGCAAAATGTAAGTAAAGTAATGCTGGTTGCCGTTGTGGCTGCTGCATTAACCGGTTGTGGCCACATGAGTACGCGTGATAAAAGCACTATTGGTGGCGCAGCCATTGGTGGTGTGGCCGGTGCTGTGTTAACCGGTGGCAGCGGCTGGGGTACTGTTGGTGGTGCCGCCGTTGGTGGTGTGATTGGTAACCAGGTGGGTAAATAAACACCCATAATTGCCCTATGAACAGGTAAATACTGTCGTTACCTGATTCAAACCGGAAACCCGAACATTTACGAATGTTCGGGTTTTTTTATGGGAGTTTTTTGTAGATAACGTGGTTGTTTTGCCAACAATGTAAACAATTGATAAAAGAGAGCTTTTTTTCAATGAAAAACAGGGTGGGTTTTCTTTAAAAACTAACAGTTCTTAATAGTTGTTATGATGTTTTTGATTTTTAAGTAACATATTGAAAGTAATATTTCATTGATATGAATCAAATTATAATCAATCAAAATTTAATTATTATAAATAAAAACAAATTAGGCATAAATCAAAAATAAATATGATTTCAAAAAGTTAATAATTGAAAATTGATTAATTTAATTACATTCACTAAAGTTGATTCTGAGTCGTGCCGGAAACCTATTTTTTATCGTGATTGTGTTTTTGGCATGGAGTTACTGATGGTCACGATGCTGGTTTCATTTGGGTTTGTTGCTAACTGAAACAGGTTTGTTTTAGAGTTCAGCTTACCAATCGTACCGGCAGATATACATATTTAAAGGATCGATTGTGAATCGTATATATAAAAGCATATGGAACGAGCAAACAGGTACTTATGTAGCTGTTTCTGAAATAGCTAAAAACAAAAGTAAATCTACAAGCATTAAAAGCATTGTAGGGGGAGCGGCTTTAACAGGGGTTGCCGCTTTAACCCTAACAATGGCCACCCCCGAGGCATGGGCGGCAACGGGTATTGGTGGTGGTACAGGGTCGTGGTTTTCAACTGCGATTTCAAATGAGAATTGTACAGGTAGTGGTGGTGAGCCATATGGGTCAGCAACAGCTACCGGAAACGCGGCAGTCGCCATAGGTTGTGGGTCTTCTGCCGAGGCGGTGCGATCAATCGCAATTGGAGTGGAAGCTTCTGCCAACGGAGCTACGTATAACGAATCCATTGCCATAGGGAAAAGCGCAACGGCTGATGGTGACCAGGCTATTGCCATTGGGGGGCAAGCTCATGCAAAAGGAAATGCATCCATCGCAATGGGTGCAGATGACTTGGACCGTGTTGCCAGTACGGACGCTCCTGCCTGGGATGCAGAGGGTGATAATCAAAAGTATAATGATACGGATGTCGCAAAAGCATATTATACGCTCACGGGTGATCACCTTGTAAATTTTGAAAGCAATGAGAATGGTTTGCCTGGTGTTGGAAAACGTTACGCGGCAACAAGCGCAGGGGAAGCAGCTCTCGCATTGGGCGCTCAATCGACAGCAGGTGATTTGGCTACTGCACTGGGAACGGTATCTACCGCTACAGGTTTGGCGTCTGTTGCCTTGGGCGTTCATTCAATGGCAACAGGAGAAGGTGCATTAGCGATTGGGTCAGTTGCAACGGCAACAGGGCAGGGTGCTACGGCTATTGGTATCAATTCTGTAGCAGACGCTCAGGATTCTGTCGCAATCGGCTCTTCAAGCTCGAAGGGGAACGCTGCGCGTGTAGGCTCAGGAGCAAGGGCAGGTGTTGCGCTCGGTAGTAACGCAAACGTAACCGTGGCGGGTGGTGTCGCTTTAGGAGCAAACTCTGCGGCGGGAACTCCTATGGGAATTCAAGGGTTTGTTCCTGCTTATGCAGGTGACGCTCAAAAAATTGCTATTGAAGAAACCGTGAGTACCGCAGGGGCAGTGAGTGTCGGTGGCGGTTTTGTACGCCGACAAATTACGAATGTAGCGGCAGGTACTCAAGATTCAGATGCCGTGAACGTAGCCCAGCTGAAAGCGGTTGCTGATGCAGCGCAAAACGCCAATAAAGGCTGGAACGTCACCACGAATGAGGCAGATAAGACTGCGCTTGTGGCATCGGGAGCAGCCGTTGACTTTGATAATACCGATGGCAACATCGTGATTGCTCAAGACGGCACCAACCTGACCTTTGACCTGAACAACGACCTGTTATTGGGTGAAGTTGGTCAACCAGGAAAAGATGGTGTTGATGGCAAGATTGGCGTGACTGGCAAGGATGGTGCTTCTGTCGTCCTGAACGGCAAGGACGGCACCATTGGCCTGACCGGTCCTGCGGGTGCCAATGGTGAACCGGGTGCCAGCGCTGACCTTGGTGTTCAATATGGTAAGCCTGGTCTTGCTGGTAATGATGGTGCAAATGGTGAGAGTAAAACACGCATTGTTTACAAGAAACCGGATGGCACAACCGAGGAAGTGGCAACGCTTAACGATGGCCTGAAATTTAAGGGTGACGATGGTAAAGAGGTTGAGCGTAAACTCAACGAGACCCTGGGCCTGGCA
>JAVESC010000116.1:0-6845 GCA_034006805.1 Advenella sp. | reverse complement strand
CTGTTTTTTAAACTTTTTTAGGACTAAAAAACAGGGGTTTGTCGTGTTTTTATGAAAATTCACCTGTGGATAACTACTATGAGGACTCAATGTGAATAAGTTTTGTATGAAAAGTGAAGAACCGGCTTGCAAAAATTTATCCTAAAACTTGTTCAACATTGTCCAATACTAAAAAGTATTGAATTCAACAAGTAAAAAACAGCATAAAACCCTGTTTTTAATGAAAAAAACAGGGTTTCAGTACTTATCCACAGAGTATCTTATTCTTAATCAGTTATATATAAAGAAAAATAATAACTAAATAGTACTTAAGACTTCCAATGCTTTTTCCAAGGTCTCATTTTTCTTTGCAAAACAAAATCGGACTAAATTATTATTTGAAGCTAACGCAGAAGAATCTTTATAAAATGCAGAAACTGGAATCAGGGTTACCCCATGTTTTTTTGTCAATTCTTTGGCAAAGTCTAATTCGTTTGCAACCGAAACTTCACTATAGTCAGCTAACAAGAAAAAAGTGCCTTCGCTCTTGATGGGTTTGAAACGGGTAGTTAACAAACCGTTATAAAGAAAATCGTGTTTTTCCTGATAAAAAGAAGATAAATTCAAATAAGTGGCAGGATCTTTCATAAATTCAGCAAATGCATATTGCATAGGTGAACTCACTGTAAAAACCACAAATTGATGAATTTTCCTGAATTCTGCTGTCAATGCCTTTGGCGCACTGCAATACCCTACTTTCCAGCCAGTGGTATGGTAGGTTTTACCAAAAGAAGAAATCACAAAAGATCTGCTGGCTAAAAATTTCCGGGTAGACAAACTTAAGAATGGTTTATGACTAAATACAATATGTTCATAAACCTCGTCCCCAATTAAAAATATATCCTTATCTTTAATTAAATCTTCAATCGCATCCAGATCAGACGAGTTCAGGGTGAGCCCAGTTGGGTTATGTGGAAAATTCAGAATAATTAACCGGGTTTTATCAGTGATGGCATTTTTCACTTTATTCCAGTCGATAGAATAGGCAGGGTTGTTTTTAGACGGTGGTGTCAAGGAAACCAATACTGGGGTACCACCGGCCAATTTAATACATGGAAGATAAGAGTCGTAGCAAGGTTCTATAACTATGACTTCATCACCAGCGTGAACAATACTTAGTATTGAAGACAACAAGGCTTCGGTAGCACCATTGGTAACGGTAATTTCTGTTTCTGGATCATAATTATGTGAATAAAGCTTATTTATTTTTTCTGCAATGGCAAATCGTAATTCTTGTACGCCAGGCATGTATGGATACTGGTTATGTCCGATCATCATTGATTTATTAACCAATGAAACCAATTTTTCATCTGGATTGAAGTCAGGAAACCCCTGGCCCAAATTTATGGCTTTATATTCATTAGACAGCTGGCTCATGATGGTAAAAATGGTTGTTCCAACGTCAGGCAATTTTGATTTAATCATTTTATTCACAATTTTTGTATAACAATTTCAAGCTATATAAATTTTATCAACAAGGCTATAATCCTTATTATGCCTTATTCTAGGTAATGTTATTAACATTTTATACATAGAAGTACATACTTTTTCTCCATATTATTAACAAAGTTATCCACAGGTCTTTGCTTTGTTCCACGTGGAACAATCACGAAACAGTCTTTTCTAAAGATTTTTTAGTTTTCAGACAAATAAAATTAAAATAACTGAAATTTATGCAAATGTTCCACGTGGAACATTTGTTCTGGATTTATAATCAACTATTGCTATTTTTTATTAGAAACAAAATGGATTACCCAAACGAGTTTGATGTAATAGTAGTGGGTGGTGGCCATGCGGGAACAGAAGCTGCTTTAGCTTCTGCCCGTACGGGCGCTAAAACACTACTACTTACACACAATATTGAAACCTTAGGTCAAATGTCTTGCAATCCTTCAATTGGCGGGATTGGGAAAGGGCATTTGGTAAAAGAAATTGATGCTTTAGGTGGTGCTATGGCGCTGGCAACCGATGAAGCAGGAATTCAGTTCAGGATACTAAACAGTTCAAAGGGTCCGGCTGTGCGCGCAACCAGAGTTCAGGCTGATCGGGTCTTGTACAGACAAGCTATTCGTACACGGCTTGAAAATCAGGAAAACCTGTGGTTATTTCAACAAGCGGTAGATGACCTGATTGTAGAAGGTGATCGGGTAGTTGGTGCCATTACTCAAATTGGCCTTAAATTCAGATCGCGTGCCGTCGTTTTAACAGTGGGCACTTTTTTGAATGGTTTGGTACATGTCGGGTTAAAAAATTATTCTGCCGGTCGGGCAGGAGATCCTCCTGCTATTAGTCTTGCTCATCGATTAAAAGAATTAAACCTTCCGCAGGGAAGGTTGAAAACAGGAACACCGCCACGAATTGATGCCCGGACAATTGATTTTTCCAACTTGATTGAGCAACCTGGTGATCTGGATCCGATTCCGGTATTTTCATATATGGGGAATGTACATATGCATCCCCGGCAGTTACCTTGCTGGATTACCTATACCAATGAAAGAACCCATGAAATTATACGGGGGGGGTTAGATAGGTCCCCCATGTATACCGGCGTAATTGATGGAATTGGTCCGCGTTATTGTCCTTCGATTGAAGACAAGGTGCATCGCTTTGCGGACAAGAATTCTCACCAGGTTTTTTTAGAGCCTGAAGGCTTGACAACCCATGAAATTTATCCAAATGGAATTTCAACCAGCCTGCCTTATGATGTACAGCTGGAATTGGTACATTCTTTACCCGGCTTGGAAAACGCCCATATTATTCGTCCAGGGTATGCCATTGAATATGATTATTTTGATCCACGTGGATTAAAAAGCAGTCTTGAGACCAAAAGTATTAATGGCTTATTCTTTGCCGGACAAATTAATGGAACCACTGGATATGAAGAAGCCGGCGCACAAGGTTTGCTGGCAGGTTTGAATGCAGCCTTGCAGGTAAAAGGTGAAGCGCCCTGGACGCCACGTCGTGATGAAGCGTACCTGGGGGTTTTGGTTGATGACTTGATTACCAAAGGTGTTACCGAGCCTTATAGAATGTTTACCTCAAGGGCAGAGTATCGTTTAAGTTTACGAGAAGATAATGCAGATTTCAGGTTAACTGAAATAGGGCGAAAATTAGGCGTTGTTCCAGATGATCGGTGGGAGTCCTTCTGCCGGAAAAGAGATAACGTTAATGAGGAAATAAAACGTCTGGGTAAAACACGGGTATATCCTAAAACATTTGCCAATGAGCAGGCCCAGACCCTACTGGGCAAACCACTTGAACGTGACTATACCTTGGTTGATTTGCTTAAAAGACCTAATGTTAATTATAAGGATCTTGTTAATACAACAACAGCCAGCGGTGAAGCGTTATATTCTGAAACGGAATTATCCGAATCAGAAATTGAGCAGATTGAAATTCAGGTTAAGTATGCTGGCTATATTAATAGGCAGCAAGAAGAAGTGCGGCGTCAAAGTACCCATGAAGACCAGAAAATTCCCATTGACTTGAATTATGAAGATGTGGGAAATTTATCTTTTGAGGTCCGGCAGAAACTAAAGGAAAGTCAGCCTGAAACAATTGGGCAGGCAGGGCGGATTTCCGGTGTTACACCAGCAGCTATTGCTTTATTGCTTATTCATATAAAACGAATGCAATATTCTAATCAAAAAAAGGCGTAATAATTGTAATGAGTAATTCAAAAACAAGCCTGTTTGAAGCTGCCAGGCAACTTGGGCTTGAAATGAGCGAAGAACAGGCTTCTACATTGTTGCAATATATTGAGCAAATGCAACGCTGGAATAAAACTTATAATTTAACGGCCGTGAAAAAAAAGGAAGAAATGCTTGTTCAGCATATCTTTGACAGTCTTTCAGTTGTTATGCCATTAAGAAATAAATTGGCAGATAGACCTATCGTGAATGTACTTGATGTAGGTTCGGGGGGTGGTTTGCCAGGCGTTGTTTTGGCTATAATGTGTTCCACGTGGAACATATGTTGCATTGATGCAGTAGAGAAAAAAACTGCTTTTATTCGTCAGATGTCTGGAGTATTAACACTGCCAAACTTGTCTGCGCAACATATTCGGATAGAGCAAAGAGCCGAACCACAGGTAGACCTGGTTATTTCAAGGGCATTCGCCTCCCTGGCGGATTTTGCTTCCTTGGCAGGCAAGCATGTCCATGCTTCCGGTTATCTGGCCGCCATGAAAGGGCACTATATTCAAGATGAAGTTAACGAACTGGTATCCAGGACAGAATGGGAAGAAGCGTCACATGAAATTTTGGCGGTTCCAGAACTGGATGCAAACCGATGTTTAATCTGGCTGCAGCGTAAAGGGTAAGTAATGGGGAAAGTTGTAAATTCAATAAAGATTTTTTGTGTCGCCAATCAAAAAGGCGGAGTAGGCAAAACAACCACGGCAATTAATCTTGCCGCCAGCCTGGCATCTCACAAAAAAAGGGTTCTGCTAATAGACCTTGACCCTCAGGGTAATGCCACTATGGGAAGCGGCATAGATAAGAATAGTTTAAGCTTAAATATATATCAGGTGCTTATTGGTGAAGCGGGCATAGCTGAAGCCAGGGTTCGTTCGGAAAGTGGCAATTATGATGTGCTGCCAGGAAATCGGGAATTATCGGGCGCCGAGATAGATCTGGTACAAATGGATAACCGTGAGCATCAGTTGAAGTTGGCCATAGAAAAAGTGGCCGCAGATTATGATTATGTCCTGATCGACTGCCCGCCAACATTGTCTTTGCTTACCTTGAACGGGCTATCATGTGCAAATGGGGTAATTATTCCAATGCAATGTGAATACTTCGCACTTGAAGGATTATCTGATCTGGTCAATACCATAAAGCGGGTACATAAAAATATTAATCCAGAACTGAAGATGATAGGGCTGTTACGTGTCATGTTTGATGCGCGGGTCACATTACAGCAACAGGTTTCAGAGCAGTTGCAGTCACATTTTGGTGACAGTGTCTTTAAAACGGTTGTGCCGCGCAATGTTAGGCTGGCAGAAGCACCAAGCCATGGTTTGCCAGGGGTCGTTTATGATAAGTCTTCACGGGGCGCCAAGGCGTATATGCAATTTGGCGCAGAAGTAATTAAACGGGTAAAAATGATGGATAAGGAAAACGGAAATAGAAATGGCAACTAAACCTACGGCAAGCAAAACAGTCACTAAGGCAGCAGGTAAAACAGCCAGCAAGACAGCGGTAAAGAAAACCAAGGGTCTGGGGCGTGGCCTGGCGGCACTGCTGGGTAATGATATTAATGTTCTTGAAGAAATCAAGAACGATGAGCAGGGTAAGTCTGTCCAGCAGCCTTCGGTTATTCAAATAGACAAATTGCAGGCCGGCAAATATCAACCACGTACCCGGATGGATGAGGGTGCCCTGACAGAACTGGCCGATTCCATAAAAACACAGGGAATCATGCAGCCCATCCTGGTTCGTCCGATAAAAGATGATCAGGAAGGTAAATTTGAAATTATCGCGGGTGAGCGTCGTTATCGGGCTGCGATGCTCGCCGGGCTTAAAGAAGTACCTGTCCTGGTTCGTGAAGTGGCCGATGAAAATGCGGCCATCATGGCCCTGATTGAAAATATACAGCGTGAAGACCTGAATCCGTTGGAAGAAGCCCAGGGCGTCAAGCGTCTTATTGACGAGTTCAGCTTTACCCATGAACAGGCGGCACAGGCAATTGGTCGTTCCCGTTCATTAACCAGTAATTTATTGCGATTACTGAACTTGGCAGAGCCTGTACAAACCATGTTGCTGGCTGGCGATATCGATATGGGGCATGCTCGGGCCTTGTTGGCGGTAGATGCCGCCACCCAGATTCTGTTGGCCAACCAGGTAGTGGCAAGAAGTTTGTCGGTGCGAGAAACCGAAAAACTGGTCAAGCAAACCCTTGAAGGGGAAAGTAAAAAAGCGGCGGGCCTTGTCAAGCCAGCCCCTGACCGCGATCTGGTTCGTCTTGAAGAAGCCCTGTCCGATCATCTGGGTACCAAGGTGGTACTGAAAGTGGGGGCAAAAAACAAGGGCCAGCTTATGATAGATTTTCACAGCTGGGATCATTTGAATTCACTGCTTGAAAAGCAGGGTTTGTCATCGGTTATAGAGCAATAATTACGCAGTCAACAGAAAATTCAACAAAAAAACCACTTTTATTTGGATTTTTGTTGAAGGTGCTTGACGAGCTTAAATATTATGTGCATAATTACACATTCTCTGGGTGGAGTGTCCGAGTGGCTAAAGGAGGCAGACTGTAAATCTGTTGGCTAACGCCTACGTTGGTTCGAATCCAACCTCCACCACCAGAGAGCCTAATTTAAATTATTTGTTCTTTGTGATGGTTATGTGATATCCGTTAAACAATAACAAATAATGGGTCAAGCGAAAGATCCGCGGGTGTAGCACAATGGTAGTGCAACAGCCTTCCAAGCTGATGACGAGGGTTCGATTCCCTTCACCCGCTCCAGACTTGCCGGTAACCTCTTCCGGTAAGCAAAGAATTCGCCCAAGTGGCTCAGTGGTAGAGCACTCCCTTGGTAAGGGAGAGGTCGCGGGTCCGATTCCCGCCTTGGGCACCATATAAACTTTGTTATTAATTCCAGCACCATCATCAGGAGTCGATCATGGCAAAAGGTAAGTTTGAACGTACCAAACCGCACGTAAACGTAGGTACGATCGGTCACGTGGATCACGGTAAAACAACATTGACAGCAGCAATTTGTACCGTTCTGTCAAAAGAGTTCGGTGGTGAAGCGAGAGACTACTCACAAATTGATGCGGCTCCCGAAGAAAAAGCACGTGGTA
>JAVESC010000115.1:0-7004 GCA_034006805.1 Advenella sp. | reverse complement strand
CAAGATGTACGGGATCGTTTTAGGGCGTTTAAAGATGTTTTGAAGCCAGAAACCCAAACGGGTATGCACGCTCACCATAACCTGGCTTTAGGCGTTGCCAACTCAATTGTGGCGGTAGAAGAAGGATGTGATCGCGTTGATGCAAGCTTGTCGGGGATGGGGGCCGGTGCAGGTAATGCTCCCTTGGAAGTCTTTATTGCTGCCGTTGACCGGATGGGCTGGAAGCATGGTACTGACCTTTACAAGCTCATGGATGCGGCAGATGATATTGTGCGTCCTTTGCAGGACCGCCCTGTGCGCGTAGACCGGGAAACCCTGGCTTTGGGGTATGCCGGTGTGTATAGCTCTTTCTTGCGTCATGCCGAGGCAGCCGCCGCCAAGTTTGATTTAAAAGCCGTTGATATTCTTGTTGAACTAGGCAAGCGCCGCATGGTGGGTGGCCAGGAAGACATGATTGTGGACGTGGCTTTGGATTTGCTAAGACGAAATGACTGAACCGCACTCAATCCATTGGGAGGTGGATTACGCCTTGGGATATGATCCGATGGACCATATCCATGACGAGTTCCTGGCGCTGTTGGCTCAGCTCCAGGAGGCTGAAGATGAGCAGTTGCCCGAACGCCTCAACCAAATGCAAGCGCATCTGCAAGCGCATTTTGAGGAGGAAAATACGTGGATGCAGCAGACTCTGTTTCCACCACGTCAGTGCCATATGGATGAGCACGCCGCGGTGCTGAAATCGGTCGCTGAGGTTCGGGTTTTGCTGGCTGAGGGTAATACTCAAGTTTGCCGGTCTTTAATTCAGGCTTTAGCAGAGTGGTTTCCTGGGCATACAACCCATTTAGACTCTGCTTTGGCTCACTGGATGGGTAAAGATCGACTTAAGGGAAAACCCATGGTTTTCAAGCCAATGACGCGTGTCTAAATACGTAAAGCCATGGGTGGTGCGGTTTTTCGCCCATGGCTTCTGAAATCTGATTTACGTATAGCAGGCATTCATGATTTTGAGTTGTGATTATCTGAGACTTGGTTGATAATTCTAGAAAATAAATTCTAGAGCATTATTCTGGAGAAACAGGAGACAACGTCATGCCAAGATTGCATAAATACTTCAACCAAACAGATAGTCCCTGTACTACCTGTTCCCTGCTGGCGAGTGCAGCTTGTTTAAGCTGTTTGACCTCGTTGTCTATTTCTTCTTTTTTCGTGCTCTTGAACTAAGGCGCTTACAGTCAACTTCGTTCAGCGTAAGTAAGAGCTATAAATTTATTTTAATTTTGCTCTATGACTTCATGAGGTATTGATAATCGAAATAAGCTTGGCGAAATGCTTTCATGCTTATTTAGATCACCCAATTACTTGAATGAAGGGCTGTTACGCTGAGAACCTAACCCAATCAAATCTGAAAAGTTATGACAAATTCTAATAAGGTAATAGAGCAAGAGAAACAAAAGCGGCGCGCTATTTTGGCGAGTTATCTTGGTACTACGCTCGAATATTACGATTTCCTTCTATACGGTGTGGCTGCGGCCCTCGTTTTTCCTAAGGTCTTTTTCATTGCCCTGGATCCAATGGCGGCAACGTTGTCATCCTTTGCGACTTTTGCGGTGGGCTACTTTGCACGCCCGTTAGGCGCTATTGTTTTTGGGCACTATGGTGACCGTATTGGACGTAAGAATGTACTGGTGGTAACGCTGGTCTTAATGGGTTTGTCCAGCATGGTGATTGGTTTGTTGCCCACTTACCAACAGATTGGTGTTGCTGCTCCTGTTTTATTGGTACTTATGCGTTTACTCCAAGGTGTAGCCATTGGAGGTGAGTGGGGTGGTGCCACTTTAATGTCCATGGAGCACGCTAAGAAACGTGGTCGTGGTTTTGCGGTCAGTTTAGTGAGTGCGGGTGGTCCAAGCGGTGCGGTACTGGGTACGTTGGTAATGACCCCCTTTACCTTATTGCCTAACGATCAATTCCTGACTTGGGGCTGGCGCGTTCCTTTCTTATGTAGCGTATTGCTCATGATCGTGGGCTTGATGATTCGTATGAAAGTAACGGAAACACCTGAGTACGCAGAAGCCCGCAAGAAAATGCAAGAGGAAGGCAAAAAACCGAGCATTCCTTTGGTAACCGTATTCCGTTACAACAAGCGCCATATTTTCTCTGGTGTGATCGGTGGTTTGGCTCCCTTGTCCTTTGCGACTTTTGCCGCTGCCTTTTTGTTGAACTACGCTGTTGTGGCAGGTCACTCTCATACCAGTGCTTTGGTGGCAATGACCATTGCCAATTTCTTGAATATTTTCACTTTACCCTTGTTTGGTGCATTGTCGGATCGTGTGGGCCGTCGTTTGTTGATGATTAGCGGTGCGCTCACAGGCATTGTCGTGATCTGGCCTATTTTCCTGTTAGTGCAGCAGCAAAGTTTCTGGGCTTTAACCTTGGCTATGGTGCTTGCCATGCCTGTTGTCCAGGCCATGATGGGGGGCGTGTTTAATACTTGGCTTAGTGAAAAATTTGCGGCAGATGTGCGTTATAGCGGTATTGCTTTGACATTCCAGATTGCTTCCACGCTGGGCGCCGGCTTGTCACCCTTGATCGCAGCTAGTCTGTTGGCGGTAGGGGGGGGTACCAATCCACAGTGGGTCGCTCTGTACTTTGCCGCCATTTGCGTGATCAGTTGTATTGCTTACATTTACAGCCGTGATCACTTTGATCAAGAGTTGGCTACAACTACCGAGCCAGAACAAAAGCCCGACTCTAGTTACAAGTATAACGCTAACGTTCAGCACCAACAACTTACTTAGTAGTAACTTACTTAGTAGTTTAAAGCAAGGTTGGCTTTTACTGAAACGTAAAACTGAAGTCGGAAGCCAACAAAGGACAGCGGTATGAGGATAATCCTGCCGCTGTACCATTCCAAAAAAAGAGGAAGAGACAGTGAATAAAAAATATTTAATTGCCGTATTTATGGCGGCGGCTTTGCCGTGCGCTGCGTCTGCAACATCAGTCACTTTATACGGTGTGCTTGACGTGAATTTCAGTCATTTTAGTCAGGAAGGTTCTAGGAGTACCGGTCTAAACTCAGGAGGCTTGGGCGGCTCACGTTTTGGTTTGCGTGGCGTAGAAAAGCTTAATGAAGACCTGGATGTGATTTTTACGCTTGAGGGTGGTTTTGATCTCAACACTGGGGAATCAAGTCAGGGAAAACGTTTGTTTGGGCGCCAATCTTTCGTGGGGTTAAAGAGCAAAACTTACGGTACGGTGACTGCGGGTCGTTTACAGGGCTTGGGTTATCGCTTTAGTGGTGAGTTTGATCCCATGATGATAGCACCCGGTTCCGTAATGGGATCTTTGACGGGTGAGGTGCCTAGAGCATGGATGTACAACCCATTGGGTGATCCTGCTCGTATGGATAATGCAATTTTGTATGTTTCTCCCAAAATCAGTAGTTTTGAGTTTGGTTATCAACATGGGTTTAGAGGGGTAGACCGAGTACCCGGAGTACGTAACAAACGCTTTGATTTGGCTTCTTTAACCTATGACGATGGTGCCTTGCGTGTGAGTTATGGTTTTGGTCACAGCGCAGCTACAACAAACAATAGCCCAGGCACTAGCAGGCAGACCGAGCATGCTTTAGGTGTGCGTTATAAGTTTTCTTGGGCCACGTTATTTGGCAGTTACCAAATTCGTAAAACCCACGGTTACAGTGGCACAGACCGTGCTTGGCAAGTGGGAGCACGTGTTCCTGTGAGTGATGCCGGAGCAGTGCATATGGCCTATGGACGTGTGAATAATAAAACACCGTTTAGCAATGCGCCAAATACCGATGATTATGGCGTGCGGACATGGGCGGTAGGTTATGTGCATACCCTTTCTAAGCGCACAATACTGTATTCCTACTTTAAACAGCTCAATAACCGGGGCAATTCCCGTCAAACGATTTTTCCACCCTCTGGTATGCCTAGCCCTGATCGTCTCAATGCCAAGGTTACGGCTTTTGGTGTAGGTATTCATCACCGGTTTTAAGTTAAAACCGGTGCTTAAGTTAGAGGATTGAGGTTGGGGTAAGGAGCAGGGATCTGTTACTCCAAACCTGATAAGCTAAAAGTTTTTTAAGAAGGAAGTAATATGCGGATTTTATCTATTTTGACAGGCGCTATTTTTGTGGCTTGGATTGCTTATGGTTTACATACCAACCCTCGTTGGACGTGGTCGCCAGGAGAAGGGGAGTTACCTCGCGATGTGGTCGCGTTGTACATGGATATGGTGTATGAACAGGGCAAGGAAAAAGAGGCGAAAGAGTTGTTTTTCCTGGCTAATACCAAGGACGAAGTACCGGCAGAGCGACTTCTACCCAATGGTAAAACGTTCACTCCAGAAGTGATTCGTGTGATTGCTGAAGGTTTTAATGTGGCTGTGCATTTTAGTGCCGAGGATGCCAATGGTGCGCCTGTCGAGTATATCGAAATCTATCATGTGAAAGGCGGGCGTATTCTGTCACGCGAACGTATCGTACATCGTACTGGAGAGCCCACGACCGCTCTAAGCCAGCAAGTTGCTGCGCCAACTGGCCCTAACCACGAATGAGTAAATGAAAGGAACAAACCATGAATGTAATTAACAATATTAAGTTTGATATGAGTACTGTGTGCAAACTGATTCTTTCTTTTTTTCGCCTTTATTTAGGAGCGTGGATGATTGTGAGTGGTACCAGTTATTGGTTGCATCAGTGGGGTTATCAACCTATTTTCCCGCAACCGTTTGGTTCCTTAGCTGATTCAAGCAAGCTGCTTATTACTTTTGTTGAGGTGGGCCTGTTTGATTTAGTTAAAACCTTAGAGGTTGTTGGCGGCCTGATGTTGGTTTGTAATGTATTTGTGCCATTGGGTTTGGTGATTCTGTTTCCTATCAGTGGCATGGTGTTCTTCAATGCTATTTTCTTGAACCAGCGTTATGATGGCTTGCTTAGCGTGACTTATATGGGTACTGCTACCTTGTACATGAATGTGATCTTGTTGTTGGCTTACATTCGTTATTACTTGCCACTGCTGTCTTTGAATGCGAGCACTGGTCGTTTGACAGACTTGAAACGCATACCAGAAATTTTTAAATAAAGGTGCGATTATGACAGAAATCTTTTCGGATCAGCGTCGCCGTTTTCATAAAACAGCGGCTTTAGCCTTCACAAGCTTGTATGTTGGAAATAGTGTGGCAGCGACCACTGGGTCTTCCGAGGAGGGCAGTAAGGTTAACACCCCGCCCTCCGCCTCTAAGTCGTCCGATGCGATTTTAGATTTGGTGGATTACAGCTTGGCCTTGTCTTACGAGGACTTGCCAGCAGAAGTAATTAGCATTACCAAACAACAACTGTTGGATACGATAGGTGTAGGTTTAGCTGGGTATAACGCTGATGGGGTTCGGCAACTCCGTCTTTTTACTGAGGAAAATGGTGGCAAAGCGGAAAGTTTAGTGTGGGGTGGGGTGGTACGAGTCCCCGCACACGAGGCCGCGCGAGTGAATGGAGCGATGTCTCATGCCTTGGATTATGACGACACCCATGAAAAATCTTACGTACACCCATCGGTAATTACGATTCCTGCAGTATTGGCTATTGCAGAAAAAGTACCTGGGCTGACAGGTAAAGATTTGATTGTGGCCATTGTGTTGGGAACGGACATTAGTTGTCGTTTAGCTTTAGCTGCTCAACCGGGTGTGAATCCCTTTAAAGTAGGGTGGCACAATACCACTATTTACGGCTATATCAGTTCCGCCTTGGCGGCAGGTAAGCTATTGGGCTTAGACCGAGAGCAGTTAATATATGCCGCAGGCATTGCCTATCATCAAGCGGCCGGTAATGCCCAAGCTCACGTAGATGGTGCGCTAACAAAGCGCATGGGGCCTGGTTATGCCTGTAGTGCAGGCGTCTTGGCAGCGCAAATGGCACAATTAGGCGTTACCGGCGCGCGCGATGTTTTAGAAGGACCTATTGGCCTATATCCACAATATCATACAGGTCATTATGCGCGCGCTGCTTTGCTACAAGGCTTGGGTACTCAGTTTGCGTCCTCTGAGTTGTCTTTTAAGCCTTATCCATCATGTCGAGGCAGTCATACGGCCGTAGATGCGGCTTTGGCCTTGATGCAAAAGTATAAGTTACAAGTGACAGACGTCAAGTCATTGACTATTTATAACGGTCCCGGTGAGTACAAGTTGTTAGGTGATCCTTTGCCAAGTAAACGTGTTCCTCAAAGCACAGTGCAAGCGCAATTTAGTAATCCTTGGGTGGTAGCCAGCACCTTGATTAAGGGGCAGTTGTCCCTGGCAGACTTCACTCAGGAAGCGCTAGGGCAAGTAGATGTTTTGGCTTTTACACAGAAAATTAATACCGCTTTGGATGAGAGTTTGATCACTCGGGGAGGCGGAGTAGGACCTACACGTATCACAGTCCAAATGCAGGATGGGCAAACCATTACGGAAACTGTGTTAACGGCTAAAGGAGAGCCGAATCAACCGTTAACTATTCAAGAATTTGAACAAAAGTTCAAGGATTGTGCCAGTTCTGCAGGTTTGAACCCCGTCCAAATCACTTCCCTCATGTCCACAATTCAACATTTAGAGGACTTGACAGAGGTGAGCGTTTTAATGCGGCAAATGCAAAATCCTGTTTGATATAGCAATTTCTCTACTAATAAAAAGGATACCTCTATGACTCGCGGAACAACAAGCTATTACATCATTCATTGGATTCGTCTGTATTTTGGGGCGCACTTGTTATTTTCTGGGATGCATTATGCTATCAGTGGTTATTTTGCACCAAAGATTCCAGGAGTTGGAGGAGAGTGGCTAGAGGCAAGTGTCGGTATTTATCTCTACCAGTTTGTGAAGTATCTACAGATACTGACTGGTGCCATGCTGCTGTTTAATCGTTTCCCATTGTTAGCGTTGATTTTAGAATTTCCTGTTTCGGTAAATATTTTCTGGTTTAACGCCTTTATTGTGGGTACCCCAAG
>JAVESC010000114.1:0-7022 GCA_034006805.1 Advenella sp. | reverse complement strand
TCATCTTGCAGCTTAAAGCAATCAGGGGTCACCACAGCATTTGGATATTTATCAAACAGATACTGCCTGTTCACATAGGGAAACCCGGACATAGATACTTCCTTTACTCTATTGGTTATAAAGCCATTCCACAAAGAGAATGATATTTTTCTTGCCTGTAAAGCATGATACCTGTATTTCTGTCCCGTTTAAAGCGCAAAAAATTAAAAAACACCATACCCTGATTGTGAATAACAGAATATGGTGTCTTGTTTAAATGTTTATCAACATTGCCAAAAGGCTAGACCGGACTGGTTTGTATCCCTGCTCCTTGATCTGGCATTTTTTTCATTCGTCTTCCCTGCGCCAGCCAAATCAGCAAGATTATGATAAAAGCAGGCACAAAGAACCATAGTTCAGAAGGACGATCAGGATTGGGGACCTTCAGTTCAAGAACATCCCATCCTGCCTCCCAACCCGATTTCTGGGCATTACTGCCAAAGCGGACACTAGCCAACTGAACCTGATCTCCCAAAGCAATAAAATTGAGTCCTGCACTGCTGAGCCGTTTTCGGCCAATTGTTTCTTTATCAGGCGAAATATCATGTTCAACCAGTTCTGGCAGGCTTACCGCCACCGTTTTTACGATTTCATCACCTTCAATGCTAAATCCCTGCAGTACAGCGACAAATCGGGTTGATTCAGGCAAATCAGCCGCTACCGTGTACATTTCTGTCACGGGGCGTGATACGTACTCGCTAGCCATCTTATTCATGAACCAGTCTGGCCTGAATAACAGGAAAGTAACAAGCAACAACAGAATTACCTCGAACCAGTTGCATTTAATCCTGAACCAGCCCATAGTTGCTGCTGCAAAAGTCAGGGAAGCCAGTGTGGCACCAAAAACCACCAGAATAAGTTCCCATACACTTCCAATACCAATAAGCAATATCAATGGGTTGAAAATAAAGATAAACGGTAAAATAACGGTCCGCATGGCATAAACAACCCCCATAACCCCGGTTTTAATGGGGTCTTCTCCTGATATGGCTGCCGCGGCAAAGGTAGCAAGACCAACAGGGGGTGTAATATCCGCCATAATGCCGAAATAAAATACAAACATATGTACGGCAATTAATGGGATGATAATGCCATTTTGTGCTCCAAGCTCAACCACAACCGGCGCCATCAAAGTAGCCATCAGGATATAGTTTGCCGTAGTCGGCATGCCTAACCCCAAGACCAAACAAACAACTGCAGTAAAAAACAGCATGACCAGCACATTACCCATAGAGACCAGCTCTACAAAAGCGGTCATGCGTAAACCTAAACCAGTTAAGGTAATAGCCCCAACAATTAGCCCGGCGGTACCGCATGCAATAGCAATACCAATCATGTTACGAGCACCTTCCTCGAGGCCACTCATGGTTTCTGAAACCCCTTTCCTGGCAGCCGCAGATAGTTTTTTCTTGCGAAAAAAAGCAATAATCGGATGCTGTGTAAGCATCTGGAAGATCATTGAAATACTGGCATAGAAAGCGGATAGCCCGGCAGAAAGATGTTCTACGCTAAGGCACCACACCAAAATACCAATAGGAATAAGGAAATACAAACCGGCACGTACGGTTGGCCAGGCTTCTGGCCTGACAGGATTGACAATATCAATTTCGGTCGGCAAGTCTGCATTTGAGGCCGCAATACGCAACAACCACACATACAACACCAGCAAAAGACCAAGTAAAATCCAGATGGCCGCAGCACCGGCGATTTGCTGCACACCAACGCCTATCCAGTACACCAGCCCCATGACGATAAGCGTACCTGAAATACCCAATCCCCAACCGGCCAGTTTTTGCATGACAGTTTTAGGCTTGCCCGCACTCATCATGGGCTCAATACCCAATTTCAGGGCTTCAAGGTGAACAATATAAAACAGGGCAACATAGGAAATACTGGCCGGTAAAAGCGCATGCTTGATTACATCGGTATAAGGAATGCCCACATATTCAATCATCAGGAAAGCGGCAGCCCCCATTACCGGCGGCATGATTTGCCCGTTCACGGAAGAGGCAGTTTCAATGGCCCCCGCGCGAATACCACCATACCCTGATTTTTTCATGAGTGGAATGGTAAAAATACCACCGGTCACCACATTAGCGACAGATGAAGCGGACACAATACCGTTAACGGCTGATGAAACTACGGCCACTTTTGCCGGACCACCACGCAGATGCCCCAGCAAGGCAAAAGAGACTTGCATCATATAGTTACCGGCACCACATCGGTCAAGTAAAGACCCCAGCAACACGAAAATAAAAATATAAGAAACCGATACACCCAGCGCCACCCCAAAGACACCTTCAGTGGTTAGCCACATATGGGACACCATGCGTTCTACCGATGCTCCCCTGTGGGCCAGGACATCAGGCAAGTACGGGCCTAAAAAAACATACAATAAGAAAACCAACCCCAGAATGGTCATAGGCGCGCCCAAAGCACGGCGGGTAACTTCCAGTAACAGGATCAGGCCAATACTGGCCGATACCACATCAACCGTAGTTGGTAAGCCTGGACGCAAGGCAAGCTGGTTGTAGAACAAATAAAGATAAGCGCCGCAAAAGCCGCCCATGATGGCAAATACCCAATCATACCAAGGCATGTGTTCTGATGCTTTTTTATTGAATGGGTAGGCCAGATAACCTAGAAATATCGCAATACCCAAGTGAATTGAGCGCGCTTCAGTATCGTTGAAAATGGCAAAATTGAATGTAAACGGCAATGGTGATGAGTACCATAGCTGAAAAAATGTCCAGAGAAGTGCACCAACAGCCAACACGGCACCGGTAACGCCGCCAACATGTCGGCCTCCCCTGTCAACATCGGCCACCATCTGTTCGAGTGCTGCATTTTTTTTTGCATCTATATCAGTACTCATGATTTTCCTTCATAAATTTACAACAAAAAGGCCACTGTTGGAATATTCTAAAGATAAATTCCAGACCAGTGACCTTCAAAAAACAATATTATTATTACTTGATCAGGCCTTTTTCTTTGAAGTATTTTTCTGCACCGGGATGTAAAGGTGCGGACAAGCCGTTTTTAACCATATCTTCTTTATTCAAATGTGCCAGTGCAGGATGCAATTTTTTGAAATCTTCAAAATTATCAAATACTGCCTTAACCACGTTATACACGGACTCATCGGGAACATCGGAAGACGTTACAAAAGTGGCAAGTACCCCATAGGTTTCGGTTGGGTCAGGGTTGTTTTGATAAAGGCCACCAGGTATGGAAACTTTTGCATAGTATGGATTGGCTTCGACCAGTTTATCAACCTCGGGGCCGGTAATTGGTACCAATTGTGCACCGCAAGTAGTCGTAGGATCCTGAATATTTGCTGAAGGGTGACCTACACCATAAAAGAAGCCGTCAATTTTTCCGTCACACAAAGCTGAACCATGTTCATCGGGGCGCAACTCTGAGGCCAATGAAAAGAACGTCATATCCAGGCCTTTTGCCTTAAGCAACTGTTCCATGGATGCACGTGTACCTGAGCCAGGGTTACCGACGTTAAAACGTTTACCCTTAAGGTCATCAAATGACTTGATATTGGCTTCTTTGCGGGCAAGGATGGTAAACGGTTCTGGATGAATAGAGAATACGGAACGCAGTTTTTCGAAAGGCTCTTTGAACTGGCCTTCGCCATTATAAGCGTTATAGCCAACGTCAGACTGCACTACGCCAAGATCCAGCTCGCCGGCTTTAATGGTATTAACGTTAAAGACGGAGCCACCGGTTGACTCAACGGAACAACGCAAGCCGTGATCTGCACGATCTTTATTGACCAGACGGCAAATGGCACCGCCAGCTGCATAATACACACCCGTAACACCACCCGTACCGATACTGACAAATTTTTGCTGTGCAATAGCAGCACCTGGAGCGGCAATGACAGAAAACAGGGTCAGCGCACCGGCTGACAAGGCAAAGCGTTTGCTTAGTGATTTTTTCAACAGTTTATTCATGAATTCTCCCCGCTGTATGTTAAATACGATGGCTAAATGTTAACCATTTAGCCTGATAGTACACGAATATACAAATTTAAACACTCAGGGAAACACTAATAAACCCTTGTATCTTTCACGAAATCATACATTCAAGCTAAATATAAACCAATCAAACTCAAACTATTCAGACCAGGAAAAATAAGGTCATTGCCGGATTTATAAATTGCCTGCGCAGGCAGCATATTGGGCGCTATACCGTGAGGCCCGGTTTTTGACTTTTTGCGCAGTATCCACCAGCCATCGTTTATTCTGGTGTGTCCCATTACGGTAACCAGTCCAGCCTTCATGGTAATTAAGGTATTGGGCATACGCGTCCCATTTGGAAACACGGTTTATCTTTTGGGCCTTATTCATATACCAGCCCATAAAATCCAGGGCATCCGAAAAATTATCGCGGTCCGGGCTCCACCGATTGGTTTCTTTGCGATAATCATTCCAGACCTCATCTTTTGCCTGCGCATAGCCAAACGCCGAACTTACCCTGCCCCAGGGAATGATTCCAAGCAAATAATCCTTGGGCGGCTTGGCGTCATGGCGAAAAGTGGATTCCTGATACATCATGGCCATGGGAACATGAACCGGCACCCCCCACTTCTCTTTGGCGTCAAGCGCGGCTTCATGCCATGACGGTTTTTCCCGGAAAATTTCACAGATATTTTCGGGATTGGTGGGTGGCGTGGTACTGCAAGCCGATAGCAGCAATAAAAACAATGACGAAATGCCGGTTTTTGTTAAGCCCCTGAAGGTGTCCATACTTTCCTGCGACGCAATTTATATATATAAAAATTTCAATTATTATAAAACAATAGCCGCATGCTTGCCATGAGCACCCGCTTATGGAAAACCACGAAAAATCAACTATACTGGCATTTTTACCGGGTTTTAAACAATGCTCTCCCTTTTAATGATTTATGACCCCGTTACCGTACGGAAACACGATGCCGCCAATTCAAAATAAAAACAGTACCCAATATCACTTCTTCCTTGTTTTGCTTATTGCCGTTTCCATTGGCTTTATATGGTTACTGTTACCCTATTACAGTGCCATTTTCTGGGCAGTTATTTTCAGTGTCCTGTTCAGGCCGCTTAATTTATGGTTCCTGAAAAAAATGCCCAAGGCGCCTAATACGGCGGCCCTGATTACACTGGTTATTGCCCTGTTAGTCGTGATTATTCCGCTCATTACCATCACCACATCCCTAATAAAAGAAATATCCCTGTTGTATCAACGTGTTCAAAGCGGGCAGCTTAATCTGGGTCTGTATTTTGAACAAATCATCCAAAGCCTGCCGCCGTTTTTTAAAGATATCCTTGATCGCTACGAAATACACAGTCTTTTCGGCCTACGGGAAAAATTAACCGAAGCCGCCGCGCAAGCAAGTAAATTCCTGGCTAATCAGGCACTGACTATTGGTCAGGATACCTTTCAATTCCTGATTACCTTTGGCATCATGCTCTATTTACTGTTTTTCCTGCTCAGGGATGGCAGTTACCTGATGCAAAAAATCAAATCCATGATTCCTCTTGAATATGAGCAAAAGCAGCATTTGCTTAGCAAATTCGCCACGGTTGTCAAGGCAACCGTCAAGGGTAATATCCTGGTTGCCGCTACTCAAGGGCTACTCGGAGGGTTCATTTTCAGTGTGCTGGGCATCCAGGGATCTTTATTGTGGGGAACCATTATGGGTTTCCTGTCTTTGCTGCCTGCTATTGGTGCGGCACTCATCTGGTTCCCTGTTTCTATTTATTTTCTGGTAACCGGCGAAACCTGGCATGGTGTGATCCTGATCCTGTATGGCGTACTGATTATTGGCCTTACCGATAACGTGCTCAGGCCCTTGTTGGTTGGCAAAGATACAAAATTGCCCGATTATGTCATTCTGATTTCCACTATCGGCGGCCTGACCGTTTTCGGCCCTAACGGTTTCGTGATTGGCCCCCTGCTTGCCGCACTGTTTATTTCATGCTGGGATTTATTCCCCTCTTCTATCGAAACATCAATAGAAACATCAACAGCCCCTGATGAAGCAAGTAATGCGATAAATTTGAAACAATAAAATGAATAAACCAACGCATTGACCGCTTGCTATTTATGTCTGGTTTATCTCTAAAGAAGCGGTAAGAAAACCCGGTTAAATAAGTATTGTCTGTAACAGGCATTAGTTATAGCCGGGTTTTCTTTTTTGTTTTTTGTTTTAATAACCGGCTTTATTTCAAGCCGGTTAACTGTCTGACAGACGTATTACAATGGCTAGCTACTCTTTCACCGCCTCTTTTACAGTTTCACCGGCTTGCCAAATGCGGTACTTCACTTCAACGTCTGCTGGTGTATAAACTACGATTGGCAAACGGCTATTGTAATCAAGTAAAAAATCATTACCCATTAGTTGAACAAATTTTTCTGTGGGCTCTTGGCCCGGGCAGGCCATTAACGTTGCCATGGGACCCTTTAAGGCTTCAATGCTGTAATAAGGGTAGCCCCACCCTTCAAGATTATGCACTGTTAACTCCCCGCCAAACGCATGCCGGTTGCAATCAACTTTCATGGTTTTTCCCACCATTAGTTGCACTTTAAGGTTTTCTTCCTGGGGAACCTCTGTCAGGTGGATAACCTGCCGTACCTGGTCTGGCTTGGCCGCTGGATAGGGCACTTTGGGATCAAGGCTGGCAGCATTCACATTAAACGCGACAGCACCCATACAAAAAAACAAATTAAACAGTTTAAAATTATTCATACTCAAGATTCACCTGTTACTGGATCATTCAATTAGAAAATCAATAGATATTTGAAAATGCAATGATCGGGTAATGTGTTTTACCCTTATTGACAAAGAAATAGCTTCAACCTATTCTAGCCTGAAAAGCGTAACAAACAATAATCCACATTTACTGGAGTAGACATGAAACGAAACAATTTTTTGCGTTCTCTATTTACCGCTGCTGTTATGTTTAGCAGTGTCGCCTATGCCCAGGTTA
>JAVESC010000113.1:0-7046 GCA_034006805.1 Advenella sp. | reverse complement strand
CATTGAGCAGTTGTACGGGGCCAGGTTTATTGCCAACAGCTTTGGGGGCAGCCATGCCCAGCGCGATATTATTGACCTGACCCTGATAGAGGCCGCCATCCGCGCCGGACAACCCGAACTGGCCCAGGCGCTGGCCAACGAACGCCAGGCCCTGAAACCAAACAGCCGGCTTAACCAGGGATTTCTGGCGCGTAGCAAAACCTGGGCGGTTTCGGGTATCCATTAACCACCCCGGCGCTGTGCGCCACCCCTCCTTGGGAGGGGAATTATTTGGGGCTTCGCTGGGTAGTTTGGTTGATTCAGAACCACCCCGTCAGGCTGCGCCTGCCACCCCTCCGAAGGAGGGGAATGTGTAGCACAGACGTTTCCACGAAGCAGAAAAATTCCCCTCTGCGGAGGGGTGGCGCACAGCGCCGGGGTGGTTTTCCGCACTTCCCTAATCCCCTGATTCTATTCCGGGGTGGTTCACTGCGTGGGAATGTATATCTGTCAGACACTCACAAAATCAGCGCAGATAATTTTCAGCCAAGGCCACCCAGTAAGCGGCACCAATCGGCAGGATTTTCTGGTTGAAGTAATATTCGGGGTGGTGCACCATTTTGCCGGGCCCGTTACCCAGAAAGCAATAGGTTCCTTTCTTTTTCTGCAACATGAAGGCAAAATCTTCTGAAGCCAGGAAAGTCGGACCGGGATAAATAACCTGATCGTCGCCAAAAGTGGCGCGTGCAATTTGCGCCGCTTTTTCGGTTTCTTCGGCATCATTCACCAGTACGGCACCGGGCACCCCTTCGTGAATTTCATAGGTGCAGCCAAAAGACTGGGCCTGATGCGCCACGATACGGCGGATATTGCCCAACACCAACTCACGGTCTTCAGGTGTGGTGGTGCGCACCGACAGGCGCATAATGGCGTTGTTGGCAACCACATTACCCGCATTGCCCGCCAAGAAAGCACCAATGGTTACCACGGCCCGATGCGCTGGCGCCACATTGCGCGACACAATACTTTGAATCGCCATCACAATAGAAGAACCCGCCACCACCGGGTCAATCGTTAACTCGGGAATGCCGCCATGGCCGCCTTTACCGGTAATATTCACTTCCCAATTGTCAACCGATGCCATCATTTGGCCCGGGTTGAAGTAAAACTTGCCTTCTTCAAGGTCCGGGATATTGTGCATGCCAAACACCGCATCAACGGGGAAGCGCTCAAACAGCCCGTCATTAATCATTGCCGGGCCACCTTCCATGGTTTCTTCACCTGGCTGGAAAATCAGCCGGACAGTACCATTGAAGTTCTGGTTTTTGGCCAGGTAGCGGGCAGCCCCCAGCAGCATGGCGCTATGACCGTTATGGCCGCACAGATGCGACACCCCTTCAACGGTTGATTTATAAGAAAAATCGTTTTGTTCCTGAATGGGAAGGGCATCGAAGTCGGCCCGCAGTCCAATACTTTTATTACCATCGCCTACTTTCAGCGAGGCAACAATACCATGTTTGCCAACACCCGGAACGATGTCATAGGCACCCATTTCGCGTAGCTGTTCAAGGATATATTCAGATGTTTCGGTTTCCTGCATGGACAGCTCGGGATGGCGATGCATATGCTCGAACCATTCTTTCATCTGTGCGCTGTCTTGTTCAAGCGCTTTGACAAGGGTATTCATATTACTGCTCCTGTATTAAAAAGGATGCCCTGCTGCCGTTTGGCAGTAGCAGGCAGGATTTAGCTGCGTTCGGTGGGTTTGCCCTTGGGCACAGTGATCATGATGGAAAGGATGGCCGCCAGTAACATGAGCAGATTGGCGAGCAGTGCAAAAAAGGCCGCCTCGCGCGAGGCCAGATTTGCCTGATTGCCCACAAAAGTGATCACCCCTTCAACCCAGCGCACGCTATCATTGGAACCGGCAATGGCGGTGTAGATGGTGGAAGAGATGGCGACTCCGAAAGAGGCCCCCAGTGACGAGGCCATTTTATAAATACCGGCACCGGCACCGGCCTGGTCTTCGGGCAGGTTTGACAGGGCGGCATCGGTAGAGGGCGTGGCATAGAAAGCCAGGCCAAGCCCGAATAGCGCGAAGGCAATGACCGCCAGTATCGTGTAGGTATCCAGCATCAGGTGGGTTGGCATCAGCAGTACAATTGACAGGCCTACGATATAGGAGCCCCACAGCATGGGTTTGCGTGGGCCAAAGCGTTGCAGCATTTTTTCACCAACGCGGATGAAAGCCAGAATCGTGATGGCATAGCCAATGGTTAGCAGGCCGGCTTTTTGCGCCGTCATGGAACCGCCTTGCTGCAACAGCAGCATTGCCACCATGATAATACCGGCCGTTGCATTCAGCAGCAGGTTTGAAATGGTGGCACCGGTATAAGTAAGGTTTTTGAACAGGTGAAACTGCACAAAAGCGTTGGGGTTGCCACTTTCTATTTTGTAGAAAGCAATACCAAACACGATGGCGATGCCCAATAGGCCGAGTGCAGCCGGGCTGGTCCAGCCAAGGCTGCCACCCTGGGTTGCAAAAATTTGCAGGGCAACCATGGTAACCATAAAAGTGAGTACGCCGCTCAGGTCGAATTTATAGCCTGGTTTGGGTAGCGCCTTGCTTTCGGGGGTGCCACGTACCATTAGCATACCAATAAGCGACACGATGGCGGCAATAAAAAAAATCCGCATCGTTTATTATTGATATATTCTGTTGAGTGTGGCCTAAAAGCGATTTGGCTTAAACGAAAAGGGAAAACCTTATTTGACGCCTCGGATATTTCCAAAACCGGTCATGATTTAAATAAAATCATCAAAGAACTTTATATCAGCAGTGTTCAGCTCACGCCAATATTTGATTTAAGTGAAGTAACAGACCGCCTTCAAAACAAAAAAATACAACGAAAAAACAATCGTATTGATGCTTTGCACCAGGCTTGGCGCTACGGTGGTAAATTGTCGGCATTGCCGGTAGATGATAAAACCATGGAGGAGCAGTTGGAAAATATTCAACAATTCATTTCTAAGGAACTAAGGTCATGAGTTATGCACTGACTGTGCCTGAGCGCCTGCTTACCTGGCTGGATGCTGAACGGATCCTGAAACAAGAAACACAGCTCTGGAGCGACCTTCCTCCTGGTATAAATGAAATCAATTGTTATTTTGACGGGCTGGACATTACCTGCACGGGCGACACGCAAACCGTACTGGATTGGCTTGAAAAAATATTTGGCAAGGCGTTTGAAGCCACGTCCAATAATGAAGCGCATCTTTTATTACGTGCAGGAAATGCCAAATATCCCGTTCGTTTAGAATTGCTTTCTCAATCTACACCACCAAGCAAACAGCCTGTTTATCCGCTTTGGCGTGAAATTACTTACTTGCAAGAAGCAAAAGCAAGCGAGAATGCGGTCAGCCAGTCATTTGAACTGCCCCCAAATTTTAGCGATGGCCCGCGTTTAATCTCTTTTCATTCCTTCAAAGGCGGAGTCGGCCGCACTACTGCTTTAATGACCTATGCCATTGCCAGGCTATATGCGCAAACCCGGCAGGAAACAGTCAAAGTCCTGGTGGTGGATGCCGATCTGGAAGCCCCTGGTGTTACTTTCTGGTTAAGTGAACAACATAAACCGCAAGTATCTTTTGTACACTTTTTGGAAGCCATGCATTTTCCGCCTGAAAGTACAGAAGCTAGCCTGGCGTTCTTTGCAAAAGAACTTAGTAAAACCTCTCGCCACTTTGATGGGCTCAAGCGGGAGCTGTTTGTGTTACCAGCCGCATTAAGTCTGGGGGAAATACAGGATATGCCGGTGCAACCCAGTCATTTGGCACAGAACCCGTCAAATCCATGGATATTAACCGATCATCTACATGCTTTAGGTAAATTATTGGGGGCGGATGCCGTCTTCATAGATTTGCGTGCGGGCTTAAGCGAACTATCCAGTCCGCTGATTTTTGACCCGCGTATAGAACACTACTTTGTTACGACAGTGGCAAAACAATCCATAGCAGGTACCAGCGAAATTTTACGAAATCTTCATACATTCAATAGTGCTTTGCCCGAAGATATACGTGTTAATGTCAAGCCATCGGTTATTGTGAGTTTATTAACCCCGGACCTGCGTCGTACCCCCGATTATGGCAAGGCCAAAGAAATGATTGAGCTTGCATATCCGGCATCAGATAGCCTGGATGAAGGCGTTGAATGGCTGGAAGTGGATTTTGGTCCATCGTTAATGTCCATCGGTTCGTTTGACGATGCCTTTGATCTTTTGAAACAATCATCGCTGTATACAAATAGTGCACTGCCTTGGGCAATAAACAGTACTTCAATAAACAGCACAGACATGGCTGCGCCTTTACCGCATGCCAGCCAAACCAGGCAGCAATTTGTGCAGCGCTTGCATGATGTTTGTGAAAAGGAATATGCCGAACTTGGAAGCAGTGACGATTGTCTGGTAACAGACCCACTGCGAAACCTTGGGAAGCACTACTCTAAAGATATTCCAAATGCCGTGCTGGTGGGTGCCAAAGGTGCAGGAAAAACATTTACTTACCTGCAAATTTGTCATACCCAGGAATGGAAAACCTATTTAACCAAAATAGGTGAGAATGACCGCGTAGGGGAAACAAAAAACTGGCTGATTTTCCCATTATTATGGTCAAGTAACGTAGACAATGAAAATAAAAAAATTGTTCATAATGCCCGAAACCACAGCTATTCATTATTAAATATAAAAAACCAGGATTTACAGCTGAGTGAAATCAAAAACAAAATAAAAAATAACCTCGAATCTCAAGAACAATCCTGGGATGACTTCTGGCAAAATTTAATTTGCCAATCACTGGGTACACAAGCCAATACTTTGCAAGCGCTTAATCATTATTTGGCAGGGCAGGAGTACTCACTCATTTTCTTAATAGATGGTTTGGAGGATATTTTTTCTGACCCTACTGAACCTAATCAAAATGAAGCCATAGAGTCATTGCTTACTTTGGTAAACAGGCTTGGAGAGCTGCCAAAACAACACATTGGTGCTTTGGTTTTTGCCCGTATGGACTATGTTCAGGCTGCCATCAAACAGAATTTGGGGCAATTTTTATCACGATTCAGTGCGTTTCAATTAAACTGGGATCCAGAAAGCTTTTTGCGTCTTGCTTATTGGTTATGTGCAAAAGCCAATATTATTAATGCAAAAACATCAGCGGCAGAAATTTTAACCATCAATGAATTAATAGAAAAATTAACCCTGTTATGGGGTAAAAAACTGGGTAAAAATGACTCAAAAGAAGGGTACTCGGCCCGTTGGGTGTATGCGGCACTTTGTGATCTGACAGGAAGTTTTCAGGCACGTGATTTGGTACGTTTCTTTAAATTTGCCACACAGGAAGAATTGAAAAACACCAAATCCCAATGGAATGATCGCATTCTTTCCCCCGAGTCCATGCGTCTTGCCATTCGTGAATGCAGTAAAGAAAAGGTCAAAGAAGCAACATTGGAAATTAAACCGCTTCGTGACTGGTATAACAGAATGCGTGAAGAGAACATTCCAGAGCGTCAAATACCGTTCAGTGCCTTATCAGTCAAACTGCAACCTAAAGAATTGGTTGCTTTGCGTGAGCTTGGCGTTATTTATGAAGATACTGATCCGTCTCTGGGAGACAAACGGCTTTATTTGCCAGAAATTTACCGTACGGGACTTGAGTTTGAACTTGCGGGGGCACGCCCAAAAATTCAGGCCTTGCTAAAGAAAAACCTTGGAAAAATGCCTTTTTGAATGAACTTGGCATTATGGGAAAGGAGCTTGGTGGTTGAGGTTTCACCAAGCTCTTTTAGCCGGTTTTTTGCAATTACCTATACCGGATAGTGGACGTTTTGAGCCTATTGCTCAACCACGTCCTATTTGGCAACCACCCCGTCAGGCTGCGCCTGCCACCCCTCCGCAGGAGGGGAATTTTCCTGCTTCGTGGATACACTGGTATATGCATTCCGCTTCGCTGGTGAACTTATAACAGACTCCCCTTCGCGGGCGAGCGTATAGCAGATGCAGGTGAGTTTATAACAGATGCAGGTGAATTTATAACAGATGCAGGTGAACTTAGCATAAATTCCCCTCTGTGGAGGGGTGGCGCGAAGCGCCGGGGTGGTCACGGCGCATAGAGGACAGTGCACTTCGCATGGGAATGCCTGCCACCGCAATCACTCAGCGGGACACATCCGTTTCCAATAACATGCGTATATAACGTGTATATGGAATACCTTTTGCTTTTGCCTTGGCTTTCAGGGCATTGAGCAGTGATATGGGCAAACGCATGCTTAGCGCCGCTGATTTGGGTTCCAGTTCAAAATGCATGGGTTTAAAACCGGATAAATCATATTTCGTCAGATCGGCATCTGCAACGAACTGTTCAGCCGCAGCATCGTTTTTTAAAGACGGCATGGATTTATGTTTGGCTTTCATTTTTAGAAAATAATTAAGTCAAAGAATTGCAACAATACAATAGAAGCGCTTTACTTCACCACATAAAACGGCAAATTTATCTACCACTAAATTCACCGGTTATCATTGGGCATCACCATACCAGCCAGTTCCCACGCTCTAATTGGAAATACATACAACACACAGGAAACAAAAACACATGGCACAGGCAATAGTCATTCACCAACCCGGTGGCCCCGGCGTTTTGCGGCCGCAAACCATCACCGTCGGCAAACCCGGCCCTAACGAACTGCGTATCAGGCAAACCGCCATTGGCGTGAACTTTCATGACGTTTACGTGCGCTCGGGCCTTTATCAAACCCTGGCATTACCGGGCATTCCCGGCATAGAAGCCGTGGGCATAGTAGAAGAAACCGGTTCACAAGTTAACAACTTCACCGTTGGTGACAGAATTGGCTACATCACCCGCAGCTATGGCGTTTACGCCTCTGAGCGCCTGCTGCCTGCCGACCTTGCCATCCGCCTGCCCGACAGCATTAGTGACGACCTGGCCGCCACCCTTTTGCTAAAAGGCCTGACCGCAGAAATGTTGGTGAAACAGGTGCTAGACATCACGAATGG
>JAVESC010000112.1:0-7082 GCA_034006805.1 Advenella sp. | reverse complement strand
TTGAAATTGTGGAAATCCAACCGGAGCACGATGATGTCATTTGCAACATCATTAAAACGGTTGGTTCAGAGTTTGGCGCAATCGGTGACGGTTTTGGTCCCTCTGATGCGGAAGTGCTGGAAATGAGTGCGAATTATGACGATCAACGCGGCAGCTTGTATCTGGTGGCGCTGTTGGATGGACGCATTGTAGGGGGTGGTGGTATTGCCCCTTTCAACGGCAGTTGCCAGACATGCGAATTGCGAAAACTGTTTCTTTTTAAAGAAGCCCGTGGCTTGGGTATTGGCCAGGTGCTGCTGACACGGTGTTTGGATTATGCGATCCAAAAGGGATACAAGGAATGCTACCTTGATACCTTGTCTGGCATGAAGTCTGCAATATCCCTATACGAAAAATTCGGGTTTCAGCACCTTGGTCGCCCTTTGGACGGCATTGTTCACAGCGGTTGCGACGTTTGGATGTTGAAAAAACTGTAGACAGGAATGAATATGTTTGCTTTGGATGCCAATGGGCCAATAACCAGCGTGCGGGTTAACTAAAGCAGGAAAAATTGCAGGGGCAGCCGAACTGGCGCGAACGCATGCCTAATGGACGTCTGCCTGCGCCGCCGCATGACCAGAGCGGCCATACATGGCATCACCCCGATGCCTTGCTGTTTGATATGGTTAAAAATAGCGTCTGTTTTTACAACGTCTTGCCGAATTGGGCCTGGAACCTATTGGTATGGAACATGCTGATTTTACCCGCTTGATTCAGGATGAAATTGCTGATTACCGGCAAACCGTTGAAAGTGCCGGCATCAAACTGGAATAACAGAAGACATTAAAGTTCCCGCAATACTTCCGGGTGCCGGATAGCCACCGCTAGCAAGGTTTGTGCGGCACCGGATGGTTTGCGCCTGCCTTGTTCCCAGGCCTGTAAAGTTCGAACCGATACGCCCATAAGCGTCGCAAATTTTGATTGGGATAAGCCAGACGCTGCGCGTGCTTGGGCAACCGGAGAATAAATAACGGTGCCTTGGTCAGCTTTCATTTGCTTCACGGAAGCTAACAGCTTCATGCCAAGTTCTTCACCTGTCATGGTGTCATTGGTTTTCATTTTCCAGTTCCTCTTTAATGGCCTTAAGAATATGTGCCGGAATATTCTTACGTACTTTTCCATTATAAAACCTATTCAAAATAATGACATTCTTGTCGTGGCTGCAAGCCAAGTCTATGATAGAAAGCAATTAATTTCAGTCAATGTCTTGAAAAAGGAAGACCATGAGTTCTCAGGCAGAATACTTTCATGAAAAATACGGTATGACCAAAACCCACTCGGCTGTTGTGGATGCCATGCAAGCGGTGGCGTCATGCAAAGCCCTGGATCTGGGCTGTGGCCAGGGCCGTAATGCGCTGTATCTGAGTTTAAAAGGTTTTGATGTAACGGCCAGTGATTATAATCCTGGCGGTATGGGTACAGTAGAAGCCATTGCCCAAGCGGAGGGCCTGAAAATACGCACCCAGGTTTATGACATGAACGAAGCGGCGATTGCTGAAAACTATGATTTCATGGTGGCAACCGTGGTCTTTATGTTTTTACAGGCCAATCGTGTACCTGAAATTATTGCCAATATGCAAGCGCAAACCAATCCTGGTGGCTATAACCTGATTGTGTCAGCAATGGATACCGCAGAGCACCCCTGTCATATGCCATTCTCATTTACCTTCAAAGAAAATGAGTTGCGAAAGTATTACCAGGGCTGGGAATTGCTGACATACCAGGAAGAAGTTGGTGCCATGCATGCCCGTGATGCCCAGGGTAATCCGATTCAATTGAAATTTGTGACCATGCTGGCGAAAAAACCTGCTTAATGATAAGTTTAGCTGTTTGCCTGAACTTATCGTTAAGAACGGTTTGTGCTGAGTGCCGGGGGTGAACCGGCACGCCGCTACGAGGAAGACAAGTTTAGGCGCTGTTCCAAGTCAGCAATGGTTTGGAGCACATCGTCAAGAGTTGGAAGTGTTCCGAAGATCATGCCGCTCATTGCTTCGTAGTCGCGGATCAGTGCATCGCGCATAGCGGCTGAAGTTGTCAAGGTGAAGGTGCCATGTGCCGCGCTGCCCAGTCCCAGGTCGGCGCTGCCGAAAAAAAGCCGAGCATGCTGCGCGCAGTCTTGTGCCAAGTTACGGTCTGCTTGCCAGGCGGGGGCGTCAGGGTGTCGTATCAGGTGGTAGAGGTCGTAATAGTGTCGTGAAACGCGCTGGCCTCCTTGGCGTAATTGCGCCCGGCGGTCATGCCATTGGCGTAAACCGTGCAAGATGATGATTTTATCCCAGAAGGTGCGTTCGGGTTTGACGGTTGTTACGTTGTGCACAGCCATGTCGAAGTCGGGCAGATCGTTGGTGACATAGGGAGTGATGGTAGCTACCTCGTGTGGATCCAGCGCTGATTTTGCGCCAGCTTCAATCTTCACAGCAGAACGTATGTAGTCGTTTGGTGCTGCCGTTACAGTAGGGTACCAGAACAGAAGCGTTTGTCGGTCGGGATCATCGGGGTCGAGCTCCAGGAGGAAGTGCTCTTCAGGCATGGTTTGTGCCGCGAACTCGCGCAGTTGCATTTCCATGACCTCTGCAATGTATCGCTGGCAGGCTGCGCGGATGCGATCAAGCCGGATGCGCCGCTGTTTGCCGCTTAGTGCGTCGAGATCTGCAGCCTCAATCGGTTCCCCGATGTCTTGGCGAAACACCGTGATATCAATGTCTTCCGAAAATCTTGAGATCAGCCCGAAGGCCTTGGATAGCGATGTGCCGCCTTTAAATAACAATCGGGGGCCACCTGATGGTAGGCCGTTGAACAATGCGTCCAGGATCCAGCACACCCAAAAATCCTTTTCGATATTTTGGACTGCTGTACCTTGTCGTATTGCTGCTGTCAGGAACAGGTCCCGCCGCTCCTCATCGCTGGCATGGATGATCGTCTTGAAACTTGGGTTCATGTTAATGATTTGGTATGTGTGTAGTGTTTGGTGGCACCGTTTTTCGACGGCTTGGATTCGTTGGTCTGCTCCTTGCTGCCTGGCAGCTCACGGACGATGCTTTGCATCCACGCCGGCAATGTGTGAAAACCTGCCTGCAGATCCTGACGAATATCCTTGCCTTGCGTGGAATTGTCCAATAGCGCAGATAGTCGCTTGATGATACGTGGCTTGTCTGCAGGCAGAGTGTCTTTGAGCCAGTGCAGGGCTTGTACGACGCGCATGGCAGGTCGGCCTGCCCAATACAGGCGACTTGGGGCTGTCAGTTTGAATGTAATGGTCAGATTGTCGAGCTGAATAGCACGCCGGCGTGCATCGGTATGGACAATAACGTGTGCAGGCACGGCATCTGTCAGGCCGAGGTCGTTGGCAGCAGTCATTCCATCGATCAGCAGGCGTAGTTGATCACGGCGGGCAATGGCATCCACGATTGCGCGATAGTCCGGGGCAGAGGCTTTCTTGGTCAGGCTATTTATTTTGGGAAGGTCATACAGGCCGCGGTCGATACGGCGTAATTTGCCTGCTGCGACCAGTCGCTGCAAGGCTTTATCTACAGCATCACGGCTACCAAAATGGGTGAAATCAGTTGGCGTCCACACTATGCCTGAATTGGCTGTATTCATGTGAGCAACGATTTGAGTTTTGAGATCATTCATATAGCACCTTTGTCCGATATTTATATATCTTTTTCGGACCATATGCAAGTTTGTCCGAAATTTGTTGTTTTTTTTCGGACAAAATTTGATGGTTCCGGGGCCGGAATCGAACCGGCACGCCTCGCGGCGGGGGATTTTGAGTTGGCGTGTGAAGGTGTTTGTCTAGGGAAACTGGACGAAAGTTAGCGTAAGTTAAAGTAGGTAAAAGTAATTATTAATCAGTGGTTTAGAGTAATTTAGAGAAATTGTCGAGAACTGATGTGTGTACCTGTACTGTACCGAAATAAATGCTTTTAGTACAGTAGGCTCCAAATTGATGTGTTCTGTCTAGGCCAGTCTTGTTAAGTAAACTATTTTGGTAAAAAAGTGAATGGTGGCTATTGATCCGTGCTCAAAAATACTTTATTACACCATCGTCTTGAGTACATCACTGAACGATGTAGCAACCATGTAGCGTGCTGGAGGTTCGCTTACCCCTCTGATATCCAGATTGCCAATGCCAAGGTCGGTTTCGGCAACACCCAGAGTTAATTGTTGCTCAGGCAACTTTATCGTCACCGTGAATTCGGTGCGGCACACCTCTTGGTCATGAAAAAAATCGCAAACCGCTTCAATGGTCTGCGTCTGGTAGTCTAGATTGGGTTCAAAGTGCAGCTTCATGGGTCATCCCGGTCGTTGTGGAGCCCACAAACGGTACAAATATGTTTGTGGAGTTCAAAATTAAAAATAGACTCCAATATCATCTTTGGGGAGTCCAGCCGCTACACAAGCCTGTCATAGAACGTCTCGGCCTTCGGCAAGGTTGATCAAGCGGGGGAAACACAGGATGGCGGCACGGCGGCCGCTGCCAGCCTGCAACTCGCGCAAAATACCCGCATCGCGCAATAGCCGAAGCAGGGCAGGGGCGGTTTTTTCGTGAATGCCATAGTCTGCTACAAGCTGTTGCGCTAGATCCGAGGTACGGAATATAGGCTTGCTGAAAATGGCGTCCAGTAAATGCACCGAATATTGGGAGCGGGTCGTTTCCTGAAGGGCCACCTTCATCTCGTCGTAGAGCGTCTTGATAGCCTTCACCCGGAGAATATTCTGCCCTGCCTGTTTAATGATGGCTCGAAGGAAAAAAGCAATCCAGCTATTCCAGTCCCTCTCGGTGGAGATCGCCTTGAGCCGCTGGTAATACTCGTCCCGGTGGTTTTCCAGATACTCAGACAAGTAAAACATCGGCTGCGAGAGTGCGCGCTTCTGATACAGAAACAAGGGAATCAGAATGCGACCAATGCGGCCGTTGCCATCTTTGAACGGGTGTAGCAACTCGAACTGTGCATGAACTACCGCCACCTGCGTCACAGTCGGCGGGCGGTCAAGCGTTTCAGGAACATCATGCCAAAGATGTAGTCCTTAAACTCGGAGGCATCCATGTTGCCGCGCAAGATGTCAGCGGCCTCTCAGAGAAACGATTCGAGTTGTTGTAAGGTGATGGGTTGGGTCATGCCAAAAATTCCGGTTGGTACAGATTGCAATCTTGTTTGGGTATTGGTGGGTTTAGTCAGTCGGGGAGAGGGTGTAGTGCGTGCTACGCCCGCCTGCATTGGTTTTTTGCAGTACCCCGCGTTGCAATAATTCCGTGATGTCTCGCAACGCCGTATCTTGCGAGCATTTGGCCAGTGCAGCCCATTTACTAGTGGTTAGCTTGCCTTCGAATCCATCCAGTAGCCGATTTAGCACTTTAATTTGCCGTTCGTTCATTGGGATGGTCGCTGCGTGTTGCCAGAACTTCGCTTTGGTGAATACCTGATCAAGGACACCATGAGCGTGTTCGATAGCTTTTAGCAGGGTTGCAAGAAACCACGCTAGCCATTGCGTCACATCCATGTCGCTCTTTTGCGTGCGCTCAAGGATGTCGTAATAGGCTTTGCGCTCTCGTTGGATCTGGGCGGACAAACTATAAAAACGTTGTGGGCTGCCGTCTGCGCGGGTCAGAAGTAAGTCGCCGATGGCACGTGCAATGCGGCCGTTGCCGTCGTCGAAGGGGTGTAACGTGACAAACCAGAGGTGGCCCAGGCCGGCGCGAACGAGAGCGGGCTCTTTCGGTGATACGTCATTGAGCCAGGCTAGGAAGCGTGCAATTTCTGACGCTAGCCGGTTGGCAGGTGGTGCCTCGAAATGCACCTTTTCCCGTCCGATAGAGCCTGAGACGACTTGCATGGGGCCGGCGCTGTCGTCTCGCCAGTGGCCCACCTTGATGGTACTGATGCCAGAGTAGCCGGTGGGGAATAGCGCCGCGTGCCAGCCGAATAGGCGTTCGGTAGTGAGGGGAGCCATCGCTTTGCTGGTGGCGTCCAGGATCATGTCGACGATGCCGTCGATATGACGGTCTGCGGGAGCCAAAGCGCCGATATCGACGCCTAAGCGACGTGCAACGGAGGACCGGACCGAGGCGACGTTGAGCGTTTCGCCTTCAATGGCGCTGGTTTGGACGACGTCTTCGGTCAGTGCTGCCAGGCTGGATTCGTCGCGCAGTGCTATTCCCACGTCTGCCAGGCGGCCAAGCAAAAGACCCTGGGCACGGCTGACGGCCGCCAAGGGTTCTGCCAGGGCGGCCAGGTCGTAGCGCCACTCAGGCCAGTGCGGCGATTGCCAGATATATTCACCGTAGTTCATGCGGTGATTATGTGCTGTTTTTGTCCTTTTGTCAACTTTTGTTACAAGGGCTAGCTTGGACTACTGTCTCTATATCGTGCGCAAGTTCTATGGCCGTCAAACCGGCACCGCCCAACAAGCTCTCACCCCAGCAACGGCATAACGGTAAAGACACTGTATTACTGGCTCAACGCCAGGCAATACTGGAGCAGGCCAAGCTGCGTAACTCCTCACGCTGGGGAATACGCCCGGTCATAAACTGTGAGCCGATTGGACCTGTCACGTTGAACCCTGAAAAAGAGATGAAGATGCGTAACTGTCCGGTAAAGTCATCTTTTCAAGTCGCTAATAAAATATGAACATACTTGTCCACTATCGCAAATGGACACGTATGGACTATCTAGAAGAAATCAGCCCGGAACCAACCCCGTTACCCCGTCGGCGGACGCACAGCCCGGCCTTTAAATCCCATCTGGTTGCCTTGTGCAAAAACTCCGCCGTATCGGTAGCGGCCATTGCCCGCGCCCACAACATTAACGACAACATGCTTCATCGCTGGATCAAAGAAGCCAATGTCAACTCGGCCAGCCCCAATCCGGTAGCCGTTCCAGAATCGTCTTTCATTGCTGTCCCTATGCCGTCACCTCCTGCCCGTAGCGCCCAGACGGCATCAAGCATTCATCTGGAATTCCAGGGTAAACAGTTCAACCTGAATCTGCAGTGGCCAGCGCATGATGCCATGGGGTGCGCCACGTTTATCCGTGAGTTGT
>JAVESC010000111.1:0-7086 GCA_034006805.1 Advenella sp. | reverse complement strand
CAGGCGGCCACGTGGGCGGCACTGGCATCGGCATCGGAATATACGGCAACGGTCTGGATGCCCATGCGGCGGGCGGTAGCGGCAACGCGGCAGGCAATTTCGCCACGGTTGGCGATAAGGATTTTTTTAAACATGTGACGGGCTCCTGTTAAATACGGAACACGCCGAACTGCGTGTCTTCAATCGGTGCATTCAGTGCGGCGGAAAGGCTTAGGGCCAGTACACGACGGGTGTCTTCGGGTTTGATGATGCCGTCGTCCCACAGGCGGGCAGTGGCATAGTAAGGGTGGCCTTCTTTTTCATACTGGTCGCGAATGGGGGCCTTGAAGGCTTCTTCCTCTTCGGCAGACCAGGTGCCGCCCTTGGTTTCGATGCCATCGCGTTTAACGGTAGACAGCACGCTGGCGGCCTGTTCGCCACCCATGACCGAAATGCGCGCATTGGGCCACATGTACAGCATACGGGGGCCAAAGGCGCGACCGCACATGCCGTAGTTGCCAGCGCCAAAAGAGCCGCCAATAATCACGGTGACTTTGGGAACGGCGGCGGTTGAAACGGCGGTAACCATTTTGGCACCGTGGCGGGCAATGCCTTCGTTTTCGTATTTGCGGCCCACCATGAAGCCGGTAATGTTCTGCAGGAAAACCAGCGGGATTTTGCGCTGGCAGCACAGTTCAATAAAGTGGGTGCCTTTTTGAGCAGCTTCAGAAAACAGGATGCCGTTGTTGGCAATAATGCCTACCGGCATGCCATGGATATGGGCAAAGCCGGTGATCAGGGTGGTGCCAAAACGGGCCTTGAATTCATCAAATTCTGAACCATCGGTAATGCGGGCAATCACTTCACGCACGTCGTAAGGCTTGCGGGTGTCCGCCGGAATAATGCCGTTGAGTTCTTGCGGATCGTAAACGGGCGGGCGGCTGGGAATGATATGTAGCTGTTGCGGTTTTTTGCGATTCAGGCGTGCCACGGCCTGGCGTGCCAGTTGCAAGGCGTGCATGTCGTTGTTGGCCAGGTGGTCGGCTACGCCCGATAAGCGGGTGTGTACATCGCCACCGCCCAGGTCTTCGGCCGTCACCACTTCACCGGTGGCGGCCTTTACCAATGGGGGGCCAGCCAGAAAGATGGTGCCCTGGTTTTTGACGATGATGGATTCATCGCTCATGGCAGGTACATAAGCGCCGCCAGCGGTGCATGAACCCATGACCACGGCAATTTGTGCAATCCCCAGTGATGACATGACAGCCTGGTTATAGAAGATGCGGCCAAAGTGGTCACGGTCGGGGAAAACCTCGTCTTGACGGGGCAGGTTGGCGCCGCCTGAATCAACCAGATAAATGCAGGGCAGGTTGTTTTGCTGGGCAATTTCCTGCGCCCGCAGGTGTTTTTTTACCGTAATGGGGTAATAGGTGCCACCTTTTACGGTGGCATCGTTGCAGACAATCATGCATTCAACGCCATTTACCCGGCCTACACCGGTAATAATGCCGCCACCGGGGGCTTCGTTGTTGTACAGGTTGTGGCCGGCCAGTGGTGACAGTTCCAGAAACGGGCTGCCCGGGTCTAGCAGGCGTTCTACGCGTTCCCGGGGCAGCAGTTTGCCACGCGCAACATGTTTGGCGCGGGCGGCTTCAGTGCCGCCCAGTGCGGTGTTTTCCAGCTGTTGCTTCAGGTCATTAACCTGTTCTTGCATGAATTGTGCGTTATCAATAAAGGATTGTGCACGGGTATTGATTTTTGATGTTATGACTGGCATGTAGGTATGTCTCCTGTCCCTGCCTGGTTCACCTTCCCTGTGTTGGCAGGGAAGGTGTGGAGGTCTTGCAATATGCAAATAATTTTATGGTTAAAATTATTTATCTTATTTGATTATTTATTTAATAATTAAAGCAGCTCAATGGCAACGGCCACGGCTTCACCACCACCAATACATAGGGTGGCAATGCCGCGTTTGCCGCCGGTTTTGCGCAGTGCGCCAATCAGGGTGGTAATAATACGGGCACCTGATGCGCCAATGGGGTGACCCAGGGCGGTTGCGCCACCATGGATGTTAACCTTGGCGTGATCCAGGTTAAGGTCTTTCATGGCTGCCATGGTAACCACGGCAAAGGCTTCGTTAATTTCATACAGGTCTACTTCATCGGCCGTCCAGCCTACCTGTTTCAGAAGCTTTTCAATGGCGCCAACGGGGGCGGTGGTAAACCACTCGGGCTCATGCGAGAACTGGGCCTGGCCAACAATTTTAGCCAAGGGCTTGACACCCATTTCTTCTGCGGTAGAGCTGCGCATCATGACCATGGCAGCGGCACCGTCAGAAATTGACGACGAGTTGGCGGCGGTAACACTGCCGTCTTTCTTGAAGGCCGGGCGCAGGGTTGGGATTTTTTCAGGTTTGGCTTTGCCAGGGGCTTCATCGGTGCTGACAACGGTGTTACCGCGACGGCTTTCGATGGTGACCGGGGTGATTTCCCATTCGAAGCTGCCGTCTTCAATGGCCTGGTTGGCACGACGCAGGGATTCAATTGAAAACGCATCCTGCTCTTCACGGCTGAAGCCGTATTTGTCGGCACATAGCTCGGCAAATACGCCCATGGCGGTACCGCGCTGGTAAGCGTCTTCAAGGCCGTCCAGGGCCATGTGGTCATAAACGGTAGAGTGGCCATAGCGGTAGCCTTCACGGCCTTTAAGCAGCAGGTAAGGGGCGTTGCTCATGCTTTCCTGGCCACCGGCAACCGCCACGTCAATAGAGCCGGCTGCCAGCATGTCGTGGGCAAACATGGCGGCTTTCATGCCTGATCCGCATACTTTATGCACGGTGGTGCAAGAAACGCTTTTGGGCAGACCGGCACCCAACGCTGCCTGGCGTGCAGGCGCCTGGCCCTGGCCAGCCTGCAGCACGTTACCCATAATGACTTCCTGAACAGCGTCAGGCTTGATGCCGGCGCGTTCAACCGCGCTTTTGATGGCGGCGGCGCCCAGCTGGTTGGCTGCCAATGGCGACAGGCTACCCATCATGCTGCCCATGGGGGTGCGGGCAACGGAAACGATTACGATAGGATCAGACATTACAATTCCTTTTGGTTGGTAAGTTCAGGCCGGCTGACATGCAGGCGACGGGAGAACGGATAAGGGAAAATATCCTCGATCTTGCCGGCGGCGACACGATCTTTGCGAGTTTGCCACCATTGATAATCGAGTAAATTCGGATGGTGCTTCATGAAGGCGGCGCGTACACGCGGGTTGCCCAGCAGGAAGCGTTCAAATTCTTCGGGAAAGACATCGTTGGGATGCACCGGATACCAGATTTCGCCAGACATCTCGGCCTCTTCGTTAGGGGCTGGCGGGATGGCACGGAAGTTCATTTCGCGCATGGGCTGGATTTCGTCATAGTCATAAAATACCACCCGGCCCAGGCGCGTGACACCAAAGTTCTTGAACAGCATGTCGCCGGCAAAAATATTGGCCGCGGCCAGTTCGGCAATGGCGTCGCCGTAGCCTTTGATGGCGTTGTCCAGGGCTTCATCGCTGGCCTGGCTCAGGAAGATGTTTAGTGGGGTCATGCGCCGCTCAATATAGACGTGGCGAATCACGATGCTGTCTTCGGTTTCTTCAATCAGATTGGGCACCTGGCTGCGCAACTCTTCCAGCAATTGGGGTGAACAGCGTTTGCGTGGCAGGGCCACCAGCGAGTATTCCCAGGTGTCGGCCATGCGACCAACCCGGTCATGCATTTTGACCATGTGATATTTTTTCATCACGATTTCATGGGTCATGCCGTCTTTATTAATGCGGTCGCGTATGAGTTTGAAGACATAAGGGTAAGAGGGCAGCGTGAAAACCGTCATGACCATACCCTTGATGCCGGGGGCGATATCAAACTGGTCGTGCGAGTTGTTCAGGTGGTACAGGAAATCGCGATAGAACAGGGTTTTACCCTGTTTTTGCAGGCCGATGGCGGTGTAAAGCTCTGCCTTGGGCTTGCTGGGCAACAGGGACGACAAAAACGCCACATAGGCCGAGGGCACTTCCATATCGACCAGAAAATAGGCACGGGTAAAGCTGAACAGGGTACTGATGTCGTCGGGGGTGCTTAGGAATGCATCCAGTTCTATTTCGTTGGCGGGTGTGTGCAGCAAGGCAATGCCAAACGGGTAGACAATGTTGTTGTTAATGAAGCGGCCAACAATGTAAGCGCCCTTGTTGCGAAAGAACAGGGTGTTCAGGGCATGAATCTGGCAGTCGGGGGCAATGCGTTTGCCACCGCTTGAGACCAATTTTTTACGCAATATGCCAACCGCCCTGCGGGCCACTTGGCGGGCATCGTAAGGCAGGTTTTTGAAGGGGGCGGCCATGCCGTAGTCGGCCACCATTTTGATAATGGATTTTTCAATGCCATGGATGTGCGGGTAGTAAACACGGTAGGACTGGTGTTCTGAATCCAGGTATTCGGTGGCAATGGCCGGCCGCACAAACAGGAAGGCATTGTGAAAGTAGTCGCGGTGCAGGATGCGGCAGGTGACCGAGTTGAAAAAGGTTTCGGCACATTCAGGCTGCTGGTGGTTGGTGAGCAGGCGGACGAACGCTTGTTTGATAGACTGCCAGTAGTTGACTTGCTGTGGTGTCAGGTCGCCATGCTTTTCTTGCGGCATGCCCTGAGTCTTGTTGAGCATGTCGTTGACCTGATAGGTGCATTCACGCACCCGGATGTCGTAGTATTCGATCCGCTCTTTGGACACCCGCTGGATGCCGTGCCAGTCATGCGATTCAAACAGGGACTTGGCGCGCTGGGCCACATAGCGGAACAGGGAATAATGCCGATCAAATCCGGCCAGGATCTTTTGCGCCACTTCCACCGCTGGGGGAAGTGTTTTGTCCAGTTGCTGTATGAGCTGATGATCGGCGTTATAAGTCATGACGATAGGTGACAAGTGGTTAAAACCCTATTATTGCCTTATTTTGTTTCATTGAACAGTTCCCGGCCAATTAACATGCGACGGATTTCACTGGTGCCGGCACCAATTTCATAAAGTTTGGCATCCCGCCACATGCGGCCGGTGGGGTATTCATTAATGTAACCGTTACCACCCAGGATTTGAATGCCTTCACCGGCCATCCAGGTGGCCTTTTCGGCGCAGTACAAAATAACGGCGGCGCAATCTTTGCGTACTTCACGCACATGGCTGCTGCCCAGGCGATCCAGGTTTTTGCCAACGGTGTAACAAAAGGCGCGGCTGGCCTGCAGGGTGGTGTACATATCGGCCACTTTGCCCTGGATAAGCTGGAACTCGCCAATAGACTGGCCAAACTGTTTGCGGTCATGAATGTAGGGCACCACGACGTCCATCACGCCCTGCATAATGCCCAGCGGGCCACCGGCCAGCACGGCGCGCTCGTAGTCCAGCCCGCTCATGAGTACCTTGACCCCGCCGTTCAGTTCACCCAGGATGTTTTCTTCGGGTACTTCGCAGTTGTCAAACACCAGTTCACCGGTGTGGCTGCCCCGCATGCCCATTTTGTCCAGTTTTTGCGCGACTGAAAAACCCTTGAAACCCTTTTCAATAATGAAAGCGGTAATGCCGCGCTGGTGGGCTTCGGGATTTGTTTTGGCATACACCACCAGGGTGTCGGCATCGGGGCCGTTGGTGATCCACATTTTAGTGCCGTTCAGGACGTATTTGTCACCTTTTTTCTCGGCGCGCAGTTTCATGCTGACCACGTCAGAACCGGCACCCGGTTCGCTCATGGCCAGGGCGCCAATATGTTCACCGCTAATGAGCTTGGGCAGGTATTTTTGTTTTTGGGCTTCGGTGCCGTTGCGGTTAAGCTGGTTAACGCACAGGTTTGAATGGGCCCCGTAAGAGAGGGCAACGGACGCGCTGGCGCGGGACAGTTCTTCCATGGCAATCATGTGAGCCAGGTAGCCCAGGTTGGTGCCCCCGTATTCTTCGCCAACGGTCAGGCCCAGCAGGCCCAGATCGCCAAATTTTTTCCATAAGTCCATGGGAAATTGGTCGCTGTGATCAATTTCCTGGGCACGGGGGGTAATTTCTGCCTGGGCAAAGGTGCGCACGGCATCGCGCAGCATGTCCAGGTCTTCGCCCAAGTCGAAATTCAGTCCGGGTAAATTCATGATGTTTGTCTCCTGTGAAGTTTTTTTCTTTAGATTATATATATGAAATATAACAGAAATAAGATATTCCGTTTACGTTAACGTCAACTTTAGGTTGGCGCGTAATTTTTTAACAACTCCATACAATGTTCTTCCTGGGTATGGATTTCCTGCAAAATGGCTTCAAGATCACGTTTCTGGCTTTCAAGCTGTGCTTTGTGCCGGTTAAGCATGGCGATGTATTGTTTGAGCTGGGGGGTGGTACTGCCCGGGCCATCGTACATGTCGATCAGGCTACTGATGTCGGCCAGCTGAAACCCCAGCCGTTTGCCGCGCAGGGCCAGCTTCAGACGGGTTTTGTCTTTGTGCGTATAAATACGTTTTTGGCCTTCGCGCCTTGGGGTGATAATGCCGTGGTCTTCATAAAATCGTAAAGTACGCGGCGTTATATTAAATTCCTGCGCCAATTCCGATATGGACCATGTTCTTTGTGTCATAATTAATTTTTTAATACTTACAGTTTACGTAAACGTAAGGTATCATCCATGAATTAAATATAAAAGTCAATAAGGAGAAATAATGAACGAGAATGAAGCCAAGCTGGTTTATCCGTTGGGTAATACACAGCCAGAGCCGGGCTTTGCGCTGGAAGTGGCGCCGGGTGTTAAATGGATACGCATGCCTTTGCCGTTTGCGCTGGACCATATTAATTTGTGGTTGCTGGCCGATGAAATCAATGGGCAAAAGGGCTGGACTATTGTGGATTGCGGCATTGCCAAAGATCCGGTCAAGGTGTTGTGGGAAGACGTGTTCAAGAATGAACTGGACGGCTTGCCCGTGCTGCGGGTGGTGGTAACCCATATGCATCCTGACCACGTTGGTCTGGCAGGCTGGTTATGCGAGAAGCACGATGTGCCCCTGTACATGAGCATGACCGATTATTACGTGTCACGTATGTGGTCGTCGCAACCGGTAGG
>JAVESC010000014.1:0-42166 GCA_034006805.1 Advenella sp. | reverse complement strand
CCGCCTGGGGAGTACGGTCGCAAGATTAAAACTCAAAGGAATTGACGGGGACCCGCACAAGCGGTGGATGATGTGGATTAATTCGATGCAACGCGAAAAACCTTACCTACCCTTGACATGTCTGGAATCCTTTAGAGATAGAGGAGTGCTCGCAAGAGAACCGGAACACAGGTGCTGCATGGCTGTCGTCAGCTCGTGTCGTGAGATGTTGGGTTAAGTCCCGCAACGAGCGCAACCCTTGTCATTAGTTGCCAGCATTAAGTTGGGCACTCTAATGAGACTGCCGGTGACAAACCGGAGGAAGGTGGGGATGACGTCAAGTCCTCATGGCCCTTATGGGTAGGGCTTCACACGTCATACAATGGTCGGGACAGAGGGTTGCCAAACCGCAAGGTGGAGCCAATCTCAGAAACCCGATCGTAGTCCGGATTGCAGGCTGCAACTCGCCTGCATGAAGTCGGAATCGCTAGTAATCGCGGATCAGCATGCCGCGGTGAATACGTTCCCGGGTCTTGTACACACCGCCCGTCACACCATGGGAGTGGGTTTTACCAGAAGTAGTTAGCCTAACCGCAAGGAGGGCGATTACCACGGTAGGATTCATGACTGGGGTGAAGTCGTAACAAGGTAGCCGTATCGGAAGGTGCGGCTGGATCACCTCCTTTAAGAGCAGGTTCTCCTGCATGCCAAAGCGTCCACGCTTATCGGTTGTTAGTCACGTTGCACAAGGCAATGGTACCCGCCTATCGGTTTGGTGGCCTGTGAAAAGCAGGATACCAGCAGTTGGGTCAGTAGCTCAGTTGGTTAGAGCACCGTCTTGATAAGGCGGGGGTCGCTGGTTCGATTCCAGCTTGACCCACCAAACAGGTTTGTTGGGGGATTAGCTCAGCTGGGAGAGCACCTGCTTTGCAAGCAGGGGGTCGTCGGTTCGATCCCGTCATCCTCCACCAGGATTCTTGTGTAATGGCAGTATTGATGTAAAGTCAGTGTTGCAAGGTTAACAAATACTATGCTAAACTTTCGGGCTTACCTAAAATAACGGGTAGATCAGAGAGGGTAGAATGTAATGTTCAATCGTTTTGCTTTGGCAAAACGGGTGAAGATTGCACTTTACGAAGTGTGATATTGGCTGTATATGTTCTTTAACAATTTGGAAGAAGCACAACAAAGTAATTCAACGGGTATATTGAATTCCACCAGGGATTCAATATATGTCGAAGAAAATACGGGTTGTGATTGCATTATATTTGAAGTTCTCAAATTCAAGACATCATCCGCAAGGATGATAACCTGGAAAATGATGAACGGCACACAAACGTGAAACTCAGCATGCTTTACCGTGATTTGAAAGGCGCGGTAAAGCAAAAAAACCTATAGCCTTTAGTGTTATAGGATCAAGTGACTAAGTGCACATGGTGGATGCCTTGGCGATCACAGGCGATGAAGGACGTAATAGCTTGCGATAAGCTGCGGGGAGCTGGCAAATAAGCTTTGATCCGCAGATTTCCGAATGGGGGAACCCACCTCTTTTAGAGGTATCCTGTCCTGAATACATAGGGGCAGTGAAGCGAACCGAGTGAACTGAAACATCTAAGTAACTCGAGGAAAAGAAATCAACCGAGATTCCGAAAGTAGCGGCGAGCGAAATCGGATCAGCCTTGACGAGATAGCGTAATGTATAGTCGAACGGAATGGAAAGTCCGGCCGCAGCAGGTGATAGCCCTGTAGACGAAATACGTTACGTGGTACTAAGCGTCGAACAAGTAGGGCGGGACACGTGAAATCCTGTCTGAACATGGGGGGACCATCCTCCAAGGCTAAATACTCGTGATCGACCGATAGTGAACCAGTACCGTGAGGGAAAGGCGAAAAGAACCCCGGAAGGGGAGTGAAATAGATCCTGAAACCGTGTGCATACAAACAGTAGGAGCGGGCTTGTCCCGTGACTGCGTACCTTTTGTATAATGGGTCAGCGACTTACATTCAGTGGCAAGCTTAACCGAATAGGGAAGGCGTAGCGAAAGCGAGTCCGAATAGGGCGATTCAGTCGCTGGGTGTAGACCCGAAACCAGGCGATCTATCCATGGTCAGGTTGAAGGCACGGTAACACGTGCTGGAGGACCGAACCCACTAATGTTGAAAAATTAGGGGATGAACTGTGGATAGGGGTGAAAGGCTAAACAAGCCTGGAAATAGCTGGTTCTCTCCGAAAACTATTTAGGTAGTGCCTCGTGTATTACTGCCGGGGGTAGAGCACTGTTATAGCTAGGGGGTCATGGCGACTTACCAACCTATGGCAAACTCCGAATACCGGCAAGTACAGCACGGGAGACAGAGCACTGGGTGCTAACGTCCAGACTCAAGAGGGAAACAACCCAGACCGCCAGCTAAGGTCCCCAAAATTGGCTAAGTGGGAAACGAAGTGGGAAGGCATAGACAGTCAGGAGGTTGGCTTAGAAGCAGCCATCCTTTAAAGAAAGCGTAATAGCTCACTGATCGAGTCGTCCTGCGCGGAAGATGTAACGGGGCTAAGCCAGTTACCGAAGCTGCGGGTGTATGATTTATCATACGCGGTAGGAGAGCGTTCTGTAAGCCTGAGAAGGTGTCTGGAGACGGATGCTGGAGGTATCAGAAGTGCGAATGCTGACATGAGTAGCGATAAAGGGAGTGAAAAGCTCCCTCGCCGTAAGTCCAAGGTTTCCTGCGCAACGTTCATCGGCGCAGGGTGAGTCGGCCCCTAAGGCGAGGCAGAGATGCGTAGCTGATGGGAAGTTGGTTAATATTCCAACACCATTGTTGAATGCGATGGGGGGACGGATTGCGAAATGTGATCGGGTGATTGGTTGTACCCGTTGCTTGTACCAAGAAGGTGGTTAGGTAAATCCGGCCACGTAATTCAAGGTATCGGCTCGAAGCGAACTTAGGTTCGTGAAGTCATAGGAAGTGGTCCCAGGAAAAGCCTCTAAGCTTCAGTTCAACAGTGACCGTACCGCAAACCGACACAGGTGGACGGGATGAATATTCCAAGGCGCTTGAGAGAACTCAGGAGAAGGAACTCGGCAAATTAATACCGTAACTTCGGGAGAAGGTATGCCCTTGTAGCGTGTTAAAGCGCGAACGGGCCGCAGAGAAATGGTGGCTGCGACTGTTTATTAAAAACACAGCACTCTGCTAACACGAAAGTGGACGTATAGGGTGTGACGCCTGCCCGGTGCTGGAAGGTTAAGTGATGGCGTGCAAGCGCTTGATCGAAGCCCCAGTAAACGGCGGCCGTAACTATAACGGTCCTAAGGTAGCGAAATTCCTTGTCGGGTAAGTTCCGACCTGCACGAATGGCGTAACGATGGCCACACTGTCTCCTCCTGAGACTCAGCGAAGTTGACATGGTTGTGATGATGCAATCTCCCCGCGGCTAGACGGAAAGACCCCATGAACCTTTACTGTAGCTTTACATTGAATTGTGAACCGGCCTGTGTAGGATAGGTGGGAGGCGTTGAAGTAGTGTCGCTAGATGCTATGGAGCCATCCTTGAAATACCACCCTGGTCTGTTTGCGGTTCTAACCTAGGCCCGTTATCCGGGTTGGGGACAGTGTATGGTGGGCAGTTTGACTGGGGCGGTCTCCTCCTAAAGTGTAACGGAGGAGTTCGAAGGTACGCTAGGTACGGTCGGAAATCGTGCTGATAGTGCAATGGCATAAGCGTGCTTGACTGTGAGACTGACACGTCGAACAGGTGCGAAAGCAGGACATAGTGATCCGGTGGTTCTGAATGGAAGGGCCATCGCTCAACGGATAAAAGGTACTCTGGGGATAACAGGCTGATACCACCCAAGAGTTCATATCGACGGTGGTGTTTGGCACCTCGATGTCGGCTCATCTCATCCTGGGGCTGTAGCCGGTCCCAAGGGTATGGCTGTTCGCCATTTAAAGAGGTACGTGAGCTGGGTTTAAAACGTCGTGAGACAGTTTGGTCCCTATCTGCCGTGGGCGTTGGATACTTGACGGAGCCTGCTCCTAGTACGAGAGGACCGGAGTGGACGTACCGCTGGTGTATCGGTTGTCATGCCAATGGCATTGCCGAGTAGCTATGTACGGAAGAGATAACCGCTGAAGGCATCTAAGCGGGAAACTCGTCTGAAGATTAGGTATCCCGGGGGCTAGACCCCCCTGAAGGGTCGTTCGAGACCAGGACGTTGATAGGTCAGGTGTGTAAGTGCAGTAATGCACTCAGCTAACTGATACTAATTGCCCGTGCGGCTTGATCCTATAACTCTGCAGGTTATACTGCTGACAATAGCGTTCAAGTGTCGTTCAAAACTCAAATCGTGTCCCATGAAATAAATCATGGCCACGTCAATCCCAACACCAATACTTCATCGATCATACCCAACATTACCAACATTGTGCTTCTTCCAAATTGCTAACTGCATACACAGCAGTAAGCCATACCAGCTTACGCTTGACGACCATAGCAAGGTGGACCCACTCCTTCCCTTCCCGAACAGGACAGTGAAACGCCTTCGCGCCGATGATAGTGGATGGACATCCGTGAAAGTAGGTCATCGTCAGGCTCTTTATTCAAAAAAAACCCCTTCAGATAATTCTGAAGGGGTTTTTTATTGCCTGTAAAATATTGCCCGGCTGTTTTTAGTTTTGTATCCATCCAGGCCCGGACCATGGCCCGGCAGATTCCTGCTACGTCAAGAAACTCTCAAGCACAACGTCCAGCGGTAAACGCACTGGCCGGATGGCCAGTGCCTGTTAATTGATGCTCTGCATTAATTAAAGAAGGCGTTGCCGGATGACATTGGATATCCAGCCAGCCACACTGTTAATAAAACTCTTATAAAATCATGTCAAACTGAGCTTGGCAGGTACGGCAGGCACAAAAAAACGGGCTTGTGCCCGTTTCTTGTATTTGTGCTGCCTGCCACCTTACTTCAGGTGTGTGCTAACCAGCTTGGTCATTTCAAACATGCTGACCTGTTCTTTGCCAAAAATTGGGCGCAGTTTATCATCGGCATTGATATTGCGACGATTTTGAGGATCTTGCAAATCATGTTTTTTAATGTATTCCCAGATTTTTTTGGTAACTTCTGTGCGAGGTAGTGGTTCGCTACCAACAACGGCGGCCAATTCGGTGCTTGGTGTAAGGGGTTTCATAAACGCTGCATTTGGCTTGCGTGCAGGTTTTTCCGATTTAGTTGTGGCCATGTTTGGGCTCTCCTTAAAGGCAGGTAATTATATAGTGTGTGTAGTAGAGAATAACGTGTAATAGGAAGCTTGCCTAGTATTTTTTACAGTATATTTTGCTTAAAATGGTTTTTAGGCCTTTGTTTTTGAAAATTATACTTTATTAACCATTGTTGTGTGTTGATGGCCGATTTAATGGGGTTTTAGTAGCATCACTAATGGTTAAGTTAAATTTGAAGGGCTTGCAGCAATCTTGGGTATAAAGTGCTTATTTTAGTTATAGTGCATAATTATTCAATAGAAATTCTGCTTTTAAAATTCAATCATGCAAATTACTGATCATTCAATTACCTTAATACGTCCCGACGACTGGCATCTGCATCTACGTGACGGGCCTGCCCTCGAGTCTGTTGTTGCCGATAGTGCCCGGCAATTTGCCCGAGCTATTGTCATGCCTAATCTGCGACCGCCAGTAACAACTGTGGCATTGGCGGCGGCTTATAAATCAAGAATTGAAGCAGCGTTGGATAAAACGGGCTACCAAGGCAATTTCCAGCCCTTGATGACTTTATATTTAACCGATAATACCTCGGCAGAGGAAATTCAAAAAGCGGCTGAGTCAGGCTTTATTCATGCGGTTAAATTATATCCAGCAGGTGCCACTACTAATTCGGATGCTGGCGTTACCGATTTGCTTGGCAAATGCCAGCCTGCCCTTGAGGCTTTGCAAAAGCATGGGATGCCTTTGTTGGTTCATGGCGAAGTCACAGACCCGTCGGTAGACCTGTTTGATCGTGAAGCGGTTTTTATTGATCAGGTAATGATTCCCCTGCGTCGTGATTTTCCTGAGCTAAAGGTGGTGTTTGAACATATCACGACTCAGGAAGGCGCCCACTATGTGCGTGATGCGCATGGTCCGGTAGCGGCAACCATTACGGCTCACCACCTGCTTTATAATCGTAATGCCATTTTTACGGGTGGTATTCGCCCGCATTACTACTGCCTGCCCGTTTTAAAGCGTGAAAAACATCGTTTGGCCTTGCTTGAGGCAGCCACCAGCGATAGCACACGCTTTTTTCTTGGCACAGACAGCGCTCCGCATGCAAAAGGCCTTAAAGAGCATGCCTGTGGCTGTGCCGGTTGCTATACTTCCGTGCATGCCATGGAGCTTTATGCGACTGCCTTCGACTTGGTCGGCAAGCTGGATAAACTGGAGGCCTTTGCAAGTCTGAACGGGCCTGATTTTTATGGGCTGCCCCGCAACCAGGAAAAAATTACCCTGGAACGTGCAGAATATACCATTCCGCTAGAGTTACCCTATGCGGACAATGCTACCCTGGTGCCACTGGCGGCGGGTGAGCGCCTGAACTGGAAAATGAAATAATTGGGTGACTGATGTCTGGCAATCCCGGGCTTGTAAAAGCAGTTCGGGATTGTCAATCTAATCGGTCTTAAGTGAATGGTTGTGTTGGGTTGGTTAAATTCCCAATCTAAAATGGCAAGACAAATTGATAGGCGTTCCCTTAGCTAAAAATGAAAATTAACATTACCGAAGAATGCTACAAAAATGTAGATGACTACTTTAATCAGCTTTTTTTAAAAGAAGATGTCATTCCTGAAAAAGTACTGGAACATTGCAAAAGCCACCATCTTCCAGCCATTAACGTGGCACCCAATCAGGGCAAGCTGCTTCATATGCTGGTCAAGATGAATGCGGCGCGACGTATTCTGGAAATTGGTACGCTGGGGGCATACAGTACCGTTTGGATGGGACTGGCTTTGCCCGACAACGGCTGCCTTGTTACCCTGGATTTTGATGAAAACTATATCAAGGTTGCCCGTGAAAGCCTGAATATCGCAGGCTTGCAGGACAAGGTGGATATCAGGCAAGGCGTGGCTGCTGATACACTGGCGCAAATGGTAAAAGACCGCGAAACGCCATTTGATTTTATTTTTATTGATGCAGACAAGGAAAACAATCCGCTCTATCTGGCGTATGCCCTGAAACTGTCACGTCCGGGCACTGTTATTGTGGCTGATAATGTGGTGCGTCAGGCCAAAATACTGGATGAAAGTGGCAAGGCGGATAATATCCGGGGGCTGCGCCAATGCTTTGAGGATATGGCGGCCAACCCCCAGCTTACCGTGACAGCTTTTCAAACCCTGGGATCAAAAGGCTGGGATGGCCTGGCAATTGCTATAGTTAAGCAATAAGGTCTTCAGGCCAGCCAGTATGCCTAGCTGCTTTCTTTTTTGGCTTCCAGCTGTTCCCAGCGGTCAAAAAGAGCAAGCAGTTCATCTTCCAGTTCTTGCAGCCGAAGGTTGATACCATTGGCGGTGTCTGAGCCGTCCTTGTAAAGTTCTGGGTCGGACAGTTTAGCGGTCAGTTCAGCCTGTTCTGTTTCCAGTATTGAAATTTCTTCAGGCAGGGTTTCAAGTTCTTTCAGTTCCCAGCTGCTAATTCGTGAACGGTTTTGGCGTGGCTTGGCCTGAGACGCATTGTTAGTGGCTGGCTCTTGGGCTTTTTTGTCTGTGCTAACAGGCTTGCCAGCCAGTCTGTTAGCGACTTCGACTGGCCGTTGCTCCAGCCAGTCATCATAGCCGCCTACGTAATCCCGCCATTGCCCGTCACCCTCATAAGCAATGGTTTGCGTAATCACATTATTCAGGAAGGCCCGGTCGTGGCTGACCAGTAAAACCGTGCCATTGAAATCTTGTAGTAATTCCTCAAGCAATTCAAGGGTTTCGATATCAAGGTCGTTGGTGGGTTCATCCATAACCAGGATATTGGCAGGTCGGGCAAACAGCCTTGCCAGTAGCAGGCGGGCCCTTTCACCGCCTGACAGGCTGGAAACTGGAGATTGTGCCCGTGCCGGTGAAAACAGGAAATCGCCCAGATAGCTCATGACATGTTTGCGCTGCTGGCCAATTTCAATCCACTCACTGCCCGGATTGATCACCTCGGTGAGAATAGCATTTTCATCCAGTTGTTCACGCATTTGGTCAAAATAGGCAATCGACAAATTGGTGCCCAGCTTGATCTTGCCTTCAGTTGGCGCCAGTTTGCCCAGAATGATTTTAAGCAACGTGGTTTTACCGGCACCGTTAGGACCAATCAGGCCAATCCGGTCACCACGTATGATGGTAGTGGAGTAGTTTTTAATAACGGTTTTATCGCCGAATGAGTGGCTAATGTTTTCCAGCTCGGCTACCAGTTTTCCTGATTTTTCACCCACAGAAACGGCCAGATTGACATTGCCGACGCGTTCTCGTCGTTCGCCGCGTTCGCGGCGCAGGGATTCAAGGCGTCTTACTCTGCCTTCATTGCGGGTGCGACGGGCTTCAACTCCTTTGCGAATCCAGACCTCTTCCTGGGCTAAAAATTTGTCAAAACGTTCATTTTGCAGCTTTTCGGCTTCCAGCCATTCTGCCTTGCGTGCCTGCCATTGGCTGAAGTTACCCGGAAAACTGTGTAGCTGGCCTCGATCCAGTTCGATAATGCGTGTGGTGACGGCATCAAGAAAACGGCGGTCGTGGGTAATAATAACGCAGGCTGAGCGACAGCTTTGGATCATTTGCTCAAGCCAGAGAATGCCCTCAAAGTCCAAGTGGTTGGTGGGTTCATCAAGCAGCAGAAGATCGGGGTCTTCTATAAAGGCGCGAGCCAGGGCAATGCGTTTTCGGGTGCCGCCAGACAGTCCCTTGACCTGGACATCGGGATCCAGACCCAGCTTTTCAATAATCGCACTGGTGCGGGCAGGACGAGCCCAATCTTCGGAGTCCAGGATATCACCACAGATATTCTCATAAACGGTTTGGCTGTCGTTAAGAATGGGTTCCTGCTCAACGGTAATAACATGTAGTGAGTTCATTCTGGAGACTTCGCCGTCATCGGCTTCGGTGCGACCGTCCAGAATGCGTAGCAGGGATGATTTACCAGCGCCATTGCGGCCGATCAGACCGATTCTTTCGGACTCCTGGATGGTAAGGTTGGCATTGTCTAGCAGGGCGTGATGACCATATGCAAGATGTGCATTAATAAGTGTAATAAGAGTTTGTGCTGCCATAAAGTAGATCAAGAAATAAATTAGGTAAACGTTTTTTTATTCTTTTGGGATAAAAGGACTTTAACACCTTTGCCGGGAATAAGTCGGTTAAAATGCTTTTCTGGCAAAGTGGGTTGGGCAATCGCGGGGTTTATTCCCCGAGGAACGTCCGGACTCCGCAGGGCAGGATAGCGGCTAACAGCCGTCCGGTTGCGCAAGCAACCGAGGAACAGGGCCACAGAGACGAGACTGCAGCGTGGGCACGCAAGTGCACTGATACGGCAACTTCCGTATGGCATTGCCGCAAGGCAATAACGCAGCAGGGTGAAACGCGGTAACCTCTATCCGGAGCAACATCAAATAGGCATGCGTCTGGCTTTGCCAGGAAGGGCGGCTCGTTCAAGCATGCGGGTAGATGGCTAGAGCGCATCAGCAATGATGCGCCCAGAGGAATGATTGCCAACCAGTTTACTGGTTTACAGAATCCGGCTTATAGGCTCACTTTGTCAGTTCTTTTCTTGCACACTAAAATTCTTCGTCCCTTTAGGGTGGATAGGGGTATCGTGTGTGGGTTTTTGCTGAAAATTGTTAAGAAATGATAAAAATTAATAAACAGTATTTACAGCATCTTCCATCTTACTTTCACTTTGTTTTTTAAGGGCTTGATTTCTAAAGAGCTTTCTATTTTATGTTTTTGTAAGAAAGCGCTAAGTCTTTGTTGTCATTGAAAAAAGTCAATAAATAAAGCTTGACCAAATATCAGCCTTGTCTTAAAGTGGGAAAAAGTAGGGAAATGTGGAAAAAAGTGGGGGAAAAGTGGTTTTCCAGGGAAACAGTGCGCTTACCTTAGATGCCAAGGGACGGATGACCATTCCGGCTCGGTATCGTGACGCATTAATGGAATCCGCCCATGGTGCCTTGACTATTACCCGTAATTTTGATGGTGGTTTGCTTATTTATCCCCGCTCCGTGTGGGAAGAAAAGCGCGAAACTATCATGCAATTGCCTATGTCCGCCCGTCATGTCCAGCGTATGTTGCTGGGTAATGCCCAGGATGTGGATATAGACGGGTCAGGGCGAGTTCTTATTGCTCCCGAATTGCGCACTGCCACAGCAATGATTAAAGACGTTGTTTTAGTTGGCATGGGCAGGCATTTTGATCTTTGGGATGCCCAGATGTTTGCACAAATGCAGGCGGCTGATATGGCCAAGGGTTTACCAGAAAGTTTGGATGATTTTTCATTGTGATGTCAGAAAGTTTCGTACACAAGACCGTTTTGCTTGGAGCAACTGTCAATGCGCTGGTACACGATGAGTTTAATGTAAAGGCCAAATGGATTCACGATTTGTTGCCAGCCGGTAATAAGCAAGGTGTTTTCGTTGATGGCACATTTGGCAGGGGGGGGCACAGTCGTTATTTGCTGTCCCAGCTTTCTCCTAATGCAAAACTGTTTGTTTTTGACAAAGATCCCCTGGCAATGGCGTCAGCACGTCAATTGCAGCAGGAAGATTCCCGGGTTGAAATTATTCATGGTGGCTTTTCTTCAATGGAAGAAGAGTTGCGCCAGCGTGGCATTAGCCAGGTGCAGGGCGTTTTATTGGATTTGGGGGTTTCTTCCCCACAGATAGATGATGCATCCAGAGGCTTTTCCTTCATGCGTGAAGGGCCGCTGGATATGCGAATGGATACCAGTCGTGGCATCACTGCGGCTGAATGGCTGGCACAGGCCAGTATTGAAGAAATGAAGGAGGTTATAAAAAACTATGGCGAAGAACGGTTTGCTTTCCCGATTGCAAAGGCGATTGATCATCGCCGCCAATCCAGCCCTTTGTGCACCACGCTCGAACTTGCCGAGCTCGTCTCAACCGTCGTCCGGACGAGGGAAAAAGGTCAACATCCGGCCACACGCACCTTTCAGGCTATACGGATTCACATCAATCAAGAGCTCGAAGAGTTGGCGAACACCCTCGCGTCAATTTTAAGATTGCTTGCGCCAGGTGGCAGGATGTCAGTAATCAGCTTTCATTCACTTGAAGACCGAATGGTAAAACAGTGCATTGCGGCAGCGGCAAATCCGGGGGCCGAATTGGCACGTTTGCCCTTGCGTGAAAGCGAAATGCCCCAGCCTGTCCTGAAAAATATAGGCAGGGTACTGGCGACCGACGCTGAAGTGGCTGGTAATCCCCGTTCCCGCTCGGCAGTATTGCGGGTGGCGCAAAGAACGACAACTGAATTGACGGATGCCGATGCCTTTGTCAGCAGGCCGCTTATGTTGGGTGGACAGTCTGGCAAGCGGAGAGCATCATGGCGCGGCTAGGTTTATTCCTATTGGTGGGGTGGTTTGTTTATAGTGCTATTTCGCTGGTGTCGGTGCGCTATCAACAGCGCTTGTTGTATGTTGAGCTTGGTCGTGCCCAGGCAGTAGAAAATGATCTGGGTATTGACTGGCGTTATTTGCAGCTTGAGCGTGCAAAGTTAACCGCCAATGCGCGTATTCAACAAGTAACCACTCAAAAACTGAAGATGCAAATTCCGCATATCGGTCAAATTATTTACATCAAAGATTCTGAGCTGGCGAATAATCCGGCCTTGCCTGCAGCACAACAGAGTCATCAATAAAAGGGAGGCCCAATGCTCAAATTCGGCAAAAACAAAATCCCTGAGTTGTTCAAGCGATCCAGAGAAAATACGTATTCCCATCATTACAGCAGCCCGGTTTTGCATGTGCAAATCCCCAGGTGGCGTGCGCGCATCCTTTTTTTTCTTATTGCCCTGGGTTTTCTGGCGGTGATTGGCAGAGCCCTGTACATTCAAATCATGAGTACCGAATTTTTGCAGGCAGAAGGCGACAAGCGTTTTGAACGTACCTTGCAGTTACCGGCTACCCGCGGAGCCATTACCGACCGTAATGGCGATTTTCTGGCAACCAGTACACCTGCGGTAGCGATCTGGAGTGTACCCGCGGAAACCAGCAAGGCAAGCGCCCAGCAGCTTGGTGATTTGGCTAAACGGCTGGATATGCCCCTGAAAGACCTGCAAGAAAGACTGAAAAACCGGGATAAAACATTTGTTTATCTGAAGCGGCAAATTTCGACAGACATTGGCAAAGAGATAAAAGCGCTGGGTATTCCTGGTATTCATTCTTTACCAGAGTCCAAGCGCTCTTATCCGCAGGGCTCCCTGACGGCGCATGTGGTTGGATTTACCAATATCGAAGATAAGGGTATAGAAGGTATTGAACTGCAATTGAACGATGAATTGCAGGGCAAGCGGGGTTTGCGCCGGGTGTTGCGTGACCGTATCGGACGTATTATTGAAGATGTTCAGGAAGTCGAACTGGCAACAGACGGTGCGGATGTTAAACTGACTATAGACGGACATATTCAGCTTCTTACTACCCAGGCACTTGAAAAGGCCATGGAAAAACATGGTGCCGAGTCGGCTGGGGCGGTGGTGATTGATACGCAAAATGGTGAAATCCTGGCCATGGTCAGTTTGCCGTCTTATGATCCTAACAAGCAGTCTCAACGTAAAGGTGCCGCGCTCCGGAATCGCGTCATTACCGACACCTTTGAGCCAGGTTCCATTATTAAACCGCTGGTTGCCGCGTTGGCACTGGATGCGGGTGTCATTACCAAAAACACCCTGTTCAATACGGGTACGGGTTCATACCGCTATCAGGGCGCCACTATTACCGATGTCAGTTCCCGCAATGGTACGTTGAATGTGTCCGGAATTTTACGCCGCTCCAGTAATATTGGCATGACCATGATTTCCGAGCGTTTGCGTTCGGAGCAAATGTGGACCGTATTTAATGCGCTGGGTTTCGGGCAGGTTCCCAATACCGGCTTTCCCGGTGCCGCTTCGGGTCGGGTCCGCTCATGGGAGCGCTGGAAGCTGATTGAAAAGGCCACCATGTCCTATGGATATGGATTATCGGTGTCGTTGTTACAAATCGCCAAGGCGTTTACAACGCTGGCCCGTGATGGCGACATGATCTCCCTGTCATTGATTAAAAATGACAAGCAACCTACCAGTATCCAGATCTACAAGCCGCAAACGGCCCGTAATGTAAGGGCCATGCTCGAAGAGTCGTCCGGTCCCGAGGGTAATAAAATTCAGGCGATGGTTAACGGTTACCGTATTGGCGGAAAAAGCGGAACCGCAAGACAAATTGTTAACGGACGTTATAGCCGCTCTGATTACAGGGGTTCATTTGTTGCCGTAGCGCCTATTTCAAAACCCAGAGTTGTTGTGGCAGTAACCGTGAACAGGCCGAAAAAAGGGGGGTATTACGGTACGCTCACTGCAGGACCGGTTGCGGCAGAAATCATTGAAGGCACTTTGAAGTATCTGACGGTTCAGCCCGATTTGCCGGTAGAGCCTGCGCTGGAAGCAAAGAGCCCGAATAATACAAGCAGGAGAAACCGGGGATGACCGTACAAGACATATTGCATTGGCTACAACAGCACGTCGCACCCACCGTGCATCTTCAGCTAAACTCCAGGGACATCACTAAAGGAGATGTTTTTGTTGCCTGCACAGGCACGTCACAAAACGGTGCCGCGTATATTAAGGATGCGATTGCAAACGGTGCAGCAGCCATTTTGCTGGAGCAATCCCACGACAGGCAAGTGCTATCCGGATACCCGGTGCCAGTATTGACCGTGCCGGGTTTGCGTCAATTGCTGGGTGAACTGGGTGATACCTGGTACGGGCACCCATCAGAGCAGGTTTTTGTTATTGCCGTTACCGGTACTAATGGTAAAACCTCTTGCGCCACCTGGCTGGCCAGGGCACTTACTGCCAATGGCGTGCCATGTGCCACTATTGGTACGCTGGGTATGGTCTTGCCCAATAACGATAACCTGGGTGGTTCTCTAACAACCCCTGATGTACTTACTTTACATCGTTTGCTGGCAGAATTGCGAAACCGGGAAATCAATGCCGTTTCTATCGAGGCCTCTTCTATTGGCCTTGACCAGGGGCGCATGGACGGCTTGCGAATCCGGATTGCCGCCTTTTCCAATCTTACCCTTGATCACCTTGATTACCATAAAGACATGGCGCAATACGAGCAGGCCAAAATGCGCCTGTTTCACTGGCCTGGCTTGCAACATGCGGTCATTAATCTTGATGATCCTGCTGGCGAACGCATGTTTCGTGATTCCCATGCTGAAAATACCATTGGCTATTCGTTAAACAATCATGCCCAGGCAAAAATTCTTGCTAAAGAACACCGCTTTTATGATTACGGGCTGGCTTTCGACTTATTCAGTTCGCAAGGTGAGGCGCAGGTGCTGACAAGGCTGCTGGGCGAGCACAATATTTCCAATTTGTTGTTGGTGGTCGGTGTTTTGCAGGCCATGGGCTGGGAATTGGTCGATATCGTCAAAACCATCAGCCTGTTTGAACCAGTTCCCGGGCGTCTGCAGATTGTGAAAGGTCTTGATGCAGAAGGCGAGACTGGCATGCAGCCGTTGGTGGTGGTGGATTACTCTCATACACCAGACTCGCTGGAGCGAGCACTGGATGCCTTGCGGCCAACCGCATTGGCCAGGAAAGGACGGTTGATTTGTGTTTTTGGCTGTGGCGGTGACCGTGATAAAGTCAAACGTCCTGTCATGGGGAAGATTGTCTCGCAAAAAGCCGATCTGGTTTATGTAACCAGTGACAATCCCCGTACCGAAGACCCCGAACAGATTCTGGCCGAGATACTTGTTGGCATGCCCACAGTTCCCAATGTTCTACCTGATCGGGCCAGTGCCATTTTGCAGGCGGTTTTGCATGCCATGCCAACTGATGTGATTTTGGTGGCTGGCAAAGGGCATGAGACCTATCAGGAAATTAATCATGTCAAAACCAGTTTTGATGATCGTGAGTGGTCAGTGCTGGCGCTTGCTTTGCGCCATGCCACCGGCGTCTCAAGCGATTCACGTAGTGTTGGCAAAGGACAGATATTCATCGCCCTGCAAGGTGAAAATTTTGATGCCCATGATTTTCTGGATAAAGTTCAACAAACAGGCGCCTTGCTGGCGGTGGTCAGTCGTAAAAATCCGCTTATAGATCTGCCCCAGGTGCGGGTTGCCAACACAGGCAGGGCACTTGAGTTGATGGGCAAGGCCTGGCGTTCCCTGTTTACTATCCCGGTTATTGGGGTTGCGGGCAGCAATGGCAAAACAACTACCAAAGAAATGATTGCCTCCATTCTGGCCGCACATGTCGGCCCAGATCATTATATTGCCACAAAAGGCAACCTCAATAATCAAATCGGTGTCCCGTTAAGTTTGCTTGGTCTGAATGAAAGTCATCAGATGGCCGTGTTTGAACTGGGCATGAATCACCCGGGCGAGATCCGTATCCTGACTGACCTGGCCAGACCCACCGTTGGATTGGTCAATAACGCCCAAAGGGAACACCAGGAGTTCATGCAAACGGTAGAAGCGGTAGCGCTTGAAAACGCAGACGTAATTGCCGGACTTGATGGTAGCGGTGTTGCCGTTTTCCCTGCCGACGAACCTTATACCGCCTTATGGCAGGACATTGCCGGTAACCGTCACCGGATTTTATTCGGTTTTGGTGAACAGGCCGATGTCACTGCCCAGGAACTGGACGCTGATAGTAACGGCAGCCGTTTTCTGCTGGTAACCCCCAAGGCTTCTGGTCGGGTTTCATTGAATATTCCCGGCTATCATAATGTGCGTAATGCATTGGCTGCCACTGCCTGTGCTCTGGCAATCGGGATACCTTTGGATACCATTATCATTGGGTTACAAAAATTCAGTCCTGTAAAGGGACGAATGCAAGGTTTTGTGCTTGCAGACGGCACAAAACTGCTTGATGACTCGTATAATGCAAACCCTGATTCCGTTCGTGCAGCCATTGATGTCCTGTCACAATTGCCTGGGATCAAAGTTCTGGTTTTGGGTGATATGGCCGAAGTGGGTGAAGATGGTCCGCAAATGCATGTCGAGGTGGGTTGTTATGCCCAAGAAAAAGGGATTGATTACCTGTTGGCTTATGGCGATGCATCCCGGCAAACCGTACAGGCTTTTGGTTCACAGGCAACGCATTTTGATGACATTCATCAGATGGCACCGCACATCAGAAATCTTAAACCGTTAAATATTTTAGTGAAAGGATCACGATCAATGCGTATGGAGCGGGTCATTGCAGACTTGCAAAAAGCTTCATCCATTGAAGGGGAAAAAGATGCTGTATGAGTTATTCAGGTGGCTGTCTGAAAGTATCAGCGGCTTTGGCGTATTTGAGTATATTACGCTGCGCGCCATGTTGGCATGCGCCACTGCCTTGTTTATTGGCCTGTGGGCCGGCCCGCGTGTCATCCGTAAGTTAACCGAGCTTAAAATTGGCCAGGCAGTTCGAGCCTATGGGCCCGAGTCGCACTTGGTCAAAAATGGTACGCCCACCATGGGGGGCGTGCTGATTCTTATTGCCATTGCTATCAGTACTTTATTATGGGCAGATTTAAGCAACCGATTTGTCTGGGTGGTTATGCTGGTTACCTTCGGGTTTGGGGCAATTGGCTGGGTTGATGATTATCGCAAGGTGGTTCATCGCAATCCTGAAGGCATGTCCTCGCGAGAGAAATTTTTCTGGCAGTCATTAATTGGCTTGATTGCATCGGTATATCTTACTTTTGCCGTTTCGGCACCAGCTAATGCCGATTTATGGCCCTTGTTTAAAGAATGGGTCTTAAGCGGTTTCACCATGCCATTGCCATCGCGTGCCGACCTGATTGTGCCTTTCTTCAAAAGTGTCAGCTACCCACTGGGCGTCTTTGGTTTTGCTGCGTTAACCTGGATGGTTATTGTGGGTACCAGCAATGCCGTCAACCTGACCGATGGCCTTGATGGCCTGGCCATTATGCCAACCGTCATGGTGGGCGGTGCCTTGGGTATTTTTGCCTATATTGTAGGGCGGGTTGATTACTCTAAATACCTCCTGTTTCCTTATATTCCGGGGGCCTCTGAAATGTTAATCCTGTGCGCGGCCCTGGCGGGTGCCGGATTGGCATTCCTGTGGTTCAACGCATATCCCGCCCAAGTGTTTATGGGTGATGTCGGTGCGCTGGCCCTGGGTGGCATGCTGGGCACAGTTGCCGTTATTGTCCGGCAGGAAATTGTCTTGTTTATCATGGGGGGCGTGTTTGTGGTAGAAACCCTGTCGGTCATGATTCAGGTGATCTGGTTCAAATACACCAAGAAAAAATATGGTAGTGGCCGTCGCATACTCCGGATGGCCCCTTTGCATCATCACTTTGAAGTGGGTGGCTGGAAAGAAACCCAGGTGGTAGTGCGTTTTTGGATTATCACGATGATGCTTGTGCTACTTGGTTTGGCAACCTTGAAATTACGATGAATACACAGTCAGAAAACAACGTTTTGTCTTTTCCCTCTTTGGTCCTGGTTCTGGGGCTGGGGGAAACCGGGCTTGCTGCCGCTTTATGGTGCTTGCGTAATCAGGCACGTTTGCGCATTGCCGATACCCGGTCCAACCCGCCAGGCCTTGATACGCTGGATGCGACTGGGCAGCCTTTTGAAAAATTTCTGGGTGAGTCATGTTTTGACAGCCAGGTATTGGACGGTGTTGAAGCAATAGTCTTAAGCCCGGGCCTGGTACCTTCCGAGCCGCATCTGGCTGCTTTTCTAGATCTCGCGCGGCAACGGAATATTGACATAGTGGGTGAGATTGAACTGTTTTCTCGCGCACTGTTGCAGTTAAGGCAAACACAGGGTTATGAACCCAAGGTGTTGGGTATTACCGGAACAAATGGAAAAACCACGGTGACGACCATGGTCCGGGACATGTTGCAGGAAGCCGGGCTGGTTGTTATGGCTGCAGGTAATATCAGCCCTTCAGCCTTAACCGCGCTGATGGCGGCACTTGACGCTAATGCCTTGCCCGATGTCTGGATACTTGAACTATCCAGCTTCCAGTTACTGACCGTTAAATCCTTGCAGCCTGATGCGGCTGTCGTGCTCAATATTACGCAAGATCACCTGGACTGGCATGGCAGTATGCAGGAATACACGGACTGCAAGGCAAAATTGCTCAAGATGAGCCAGGTCGCCATTATCAATCGCGATGATGAAATGGTCAGTGCCATGATTGAATTTGCCAATGACCTGAATGTACGTGCTTTTGGTGAAACAGAGCCGCTTCTTGATCAGGATATGGGTCTGGAAGACAGCAACGGCATGCTGTGGCTGGCCGCTGGCAGTGCCGATGAGTTCGATTTGCCTGCAACCGGAGGCAGAAGGAAAAAGAATCTGGAGCGTCCGGTTAGAAAAAATGGCGTGCTTAAACGATTGATGCCGGCCGATGCGATGCAGGTGAGAGGCCGGCATAATGCCCTGAACGCCTTGGCAGCGATGGCCCTGTGCCGGGTACTGGGTATTGGCTGGACGCCATTACTTAATGCTTTAAGAAATTATGTGGCCGAACCGCACCGTACTAATTTTGTCAGAAGCATCAAAGGGGTGGATTTCATCAATGATAGCAAGGGCACTAATGTAGGCTCCACGGTTGCCGCGCTCAAAGGTATGGGACGCAAGGTGGTGTTAATTGCGGGTGGCCTGGGCAAGGGGCAGGATTTCTCGCCGTTGCTTGCACCGGTTTCGCGTTTTGCCCGTGCTGTTATTCTGATCGGACAGGATGCCCATGTGATTGAACGGGCTCTGGCGCCTGCCGGGGTTCCGTGTATTCATGCCGCATCGCTTGAAGAAGCGGTCAGCGTTGCGCTGGAGCATGCGCAGGAAACTGATGTGGTGCTGTTGTCACCCGCCTGCGCCAGTATGGATATGTTCAACAATTACAACCACCGTGGCCATGCATTTATTGATGCCGTTAACGAGTTAGCCCTTGAAAACGGAGAAATTGCATGAGTTTGATGAGAGAGCTTCGTTCCAGTGTCAGTGCCGTCAAGCCGGGTCGTACGACTATGCGCCATTATGACTTGCTGTTGGGGGTTGCTGTCTCTGCTTTGTTGCTGTTTGGTTTGATTATGGTGTTTTCCGCTTCTATTGCGCTGGCCGATGGGCCCAAATATGCCAATTTGGGCCGTTATCATTTTGTTACCCGTCATGCCATTTATATAGTGGTTGGTATTATTCTGTTTTCCCTTACGGTTACCGTGCCCATGAGTTTCTGGGAAAAAAACGCCTTCGCGGTTTTTTTGTTTGCATTGCTGCTACTGGCTCTGGTGCTGGTGCCATTCATTGGCAAGGAAGTCAATGGTGCGTCACGCTGGCTTCCTATTGGTCCGGTTAATTTTCAGCCTTCTGAACTCATGAAATTTGCCATGCTGCTGTTTGCTGCTGATTACACGGTGCGTAAACAAAAATATATGCAGGACATTGCTCGTGGTTTTATGCCGATGGTCGTGGCACTTGCGGCGATTACGGTGCTGTTGATGCTTGAACCCGATCTGGGGGCATTAATGGTAACAATGGCGATTGCCATTGGCATATTGTTTCTTGGCGGCATTAATCTTGGTCTTTTCGTTTTTGCCATTGGCGTATTGGTTGCCTTGTTTGTCGCGATGATTATCTTCGCTCCCTGGCGACTGGGACGGATAATGGCCTATCTGGACCCCTTTCATGAATCGAATGTGCAGTCTACTGCCTATCAGCTGGTGCACTCCCTGATTGCCATTGGCCGAGGCGAGTGGTTTGGGGTTGGTTTGGGCTCAAGCATTGAAAAACTGCATTATTTACCAGAAGCGCATACCGACTTCATTATGGCGGTGGTCGGAGAAGAATTGGGTTTTGTCGGTATCCTGTTGGTGGTGCTGCTATTTTTTGTCATTGTCAAAAAAAGCTTTGAGATCGGCCGCTCTGCCATCGCGATGGATCGCGAATTCAATGGTCTGGTGGCGCAGGGAGTTGGCATCTGGTTTGGTGTGCAGGCATTCATTAATCTGGGGGTTTGCCTGGGCTTGTTGCCCACCAAAGGCCTGACCTTGCCTCTGGTTAGCTATGGCGGTTCTTCTATTGTCATGAATATGATTGCGGTTGCTGTGTTAATGCGGGTTGATTACGAGGTCCGTCAAATGATGCGTGGCCAGCCTGTGAATAAAGAAAGTAAAAGGTCGTATCCATGAAGCAGCCAACATTATTGGTCATGGCAGGCGGGACAGGCGGGCATATTATGCCAGGCCTTGCCGTAGCGCATGAAATGGAAGCACGCGGTTGGCATATTGTCTGGTTGGGAGACCCCTCCAAAATGGAAGGCAAGCTGGTGCCCGGGCATGGTTTTACCCTGGTTCCCATGATTTTTTCAGGCGTACGTGGCAAGGGTCTTGCCGCGCTTGTCAAACTGCCGTTTACCCTGTTGCAGGCCAGCTTCCAGGCTTGGCTAAGCCTGCGCAAAATAAAACCTTCTGTTGTATTGGGAATGGGCGGCTATGTGGCTTTTCCTGGTGGTATGATGGCTGCTTTGCGCGGCATTCCTCTGGTGGTGCATGAGCAGAATGCCGTGGCCGGAACTGCCAATAAATGGCTGGCCAAGGTGGCTACCCGTGTGCTAACCGGGTTTCCCGGCGTATTGTCCAAAGGGCAAATGGTGGGCAATCCGGTGCGCAAGGATTTGCTGGCAGCGCCAAGTCCGGCCCAGCGTTACACAAGTCGTACGGGGCGGCTGAGCATTCTGGTGGTGGGTGGCAGTTTGGGCGCGCATGCCCTGAATACCGTTGTGCCCCAGGCATTGGCGGGCATTGCGCCCGAACAGCGCCCTCATATTGTGCATCAGTCGGGAACCCAGCACCTTGAGGCACTTGAAAAAAACTATGCCGATTTGGGTGTGCAGGCTGAGTGTGTGGCCTTTATTGCCGATATGGCAGCGGCCATGTCAGCGGCAGATTTGCTTATTTGCCGTGCTGGTGCCATGACGGTCGCCGAAGTGGCGGCGGTAGGGGTGGCTGCCCTGTTTATTCCATTGCCGCATGCCATTGATGATCATCAAACGGCCAATGCAGCGTGGCTTACCCGTGAAAATGCGGCATGGTCCAAAGCGCAAAAAGAATTGTCAGCCCAATGGCTGGCTTCCTGGTTACAGGAAAAAACACGTCATGAATTGCAGGCGGTTGCCGAAAAAGCAAGGCAATGTGCCCGGACTGACGCCACGCAGGTGATTGCCGATGTGTGCGTCAGTGTAGTTAAGGATAAAAAATGAAACACAGGATAAGAAATATCCATTTTGTAGGTATTGGCGGTTCTGGCATGAGTGGCATTGCCGAAGTAATGCTCAATCTGGGCTACCGCATTAGCGGCTCTGATTTACAAGAGTCTGCTGTCACGCGTCGTCTGGCCAATTTGGGCGCAATGATTCATATTGGCCATCAGGCTGAAAATGTGCAGGAAGCCGATGCAATTGTTACGTCTACAGCGGTGGCCAACAGTAACCCTGAAGTGCTTGCCGCCAGGGCCCGGCAAATTCCTGTGGTGCCCAGGGCCATCATGCTGACAGAATTAATGCGACTGAAACGCGGGATCGCGGTTGCCGGCACGCATGGCAAAACCACCACGACCAGTTTGGTGGCCAGTGTGCTGGCTGCTGCTGGCCTTGACCCGACTTTTGTGATTGGCGGCCGCCTGAACTCGGCCGGTGCCAATGCGCGTCTTGGACAGGGTGACTATATTGTTGTGGAAGCCGATGAATCGGATGCGTCGTTTTTGAATTTGTTGCCGGTCATGGCCATTATTACCAATATCGATGCCGATCACATGGATACTTACAGTCATGATATTGCCCGGCTGCGTAGTGCTTTTGTCGAGTTTACCCAGCGCCTGCCATTCTATGGCAGTGCCATCCTGTGCAATGATGATGACAACGTCCGTAAAATCATTCCCTTTATTTCCCGACCGGTAACCACCTACGGTTTTAGCGATGACGCGCATTTCCAGGCGGTTAAGGTGAGGGCGCAAGGCACGCATATGTGTTTTGACGTTATCCGCCGTATCAAGGTTGATGAGTGGCTGCCAACCTTAAGTATTACCCTGAATTTACCGGGACGCCATAATGTCTTGAATGCCCTGGCCGCGATTGCCGTGGCGACCGAACTGGATATACCCGATGAGGCTATTGTTTCAGCCTTGAAAGGATTTAATGGGGTCGGGCGCCGGTTTTCCTATACGGGAGATTTCAATATTCCCGAAGAAAAAGGCGGTGGCCGGTTTACCGTGATTGATGATTATGGGCATCACCCGGTGGAAATGGCTGCCACCATAGAGGCCGCGCGTGGTGCCTGGCCTGACCGGCGCCTGGTACTGGCTTTTCAGCCACATCGTTATACCCGCACACGCGATTGTTTTGAAGATTTCGTTAAAGTCTTAAACAGTGCCGATGCGGTTGTCCTGACAGAGGTTTATGCCGCTGGAGAGGCACCTATTGTGGCTGCCGATGGCCGGGCCTTGACTCGGGGAATTCGGGTGGCAGGCAAGCTGGAGCCGGTCTTCATTGAAAATATAAGTGAAATGCCACAGGCGATTGTTGATTTTGTCAGGGATGGCGACGTGGTGGTGGTAATGGGAGCAGGTTCAATTAGCAAGGTCCCCGGCCAAATAGGAGAATTGGCATGAAACATGAATTTGGCAAAGTTGGGGTTTTGTATGGCGGCCATTCAGCCGAGCGAAGTGTTTCCCTGCAATCGGGTGAAGGTGTTTTGTCTGCCTTGCAAAGCAAGGGGATTGATGCTCACTTGTTTGATACCAGTACACACAGCCTGGCAGAGCTGGCGGCACAAAATTTTGATCGTGTTTTTATTGCCTTGCATGGTCGTTACGGAGAAGATGGCACGTTGCAGGGGGTGCTTGAGTTATTGGGCATTCCCTATACCGGTAGTGGTGTGATGGCATCAAGCCTGGCGATGAATAAAATCATGACCAAGCGGATTTGGCTTGAGCAAGGCTTGCCCACGCCCAAATATAAAGTGCTCAGGAATCTGGCTGATACCGATGCCGCTTGTGCGGAACTGGGCTTGCCCCTGATCATCAAGGCACCCCACGAAGGCTCAACCCTGGGGTTGTATAAAGTCAGCCAGCAGGATGAGTTACACGAGGCCTTCAATCAGGCCATCAACTTTGATCATGAACTATTGGCAGAGCAGTTTGTGGTTGGCCGGGAGCTTACTATTCCTGTCGTCGGTTCAGGTGAAGATGCCCGGGCCTTGCCGGTTATAGAGATTTTTGCCCCAGATGGCAATTATGACTTTGAGCACAAATATATTTCCAATGACACACGTTATGAGTGTCCGGCTAACTTGTCTGTTGAATTGGCCAGCAGGATTCAGGAAATTTCCGTACAGGCCTATCGGGCGATTGGATGTGAAGGATGGGCGCGGGTTGATATTATGCTTGATGGACAGAGTCAGCCCTGGTTGCTTGAAATCAACACCTCTCCAGGCATGACCAGTCACTCCCTGGTACCCATGGGGGCGAAAGCGGAAGGAATGAATTATGCCGATTTGTGTGTATTCATCCTGTCGCAGGCTTCGTGCAAAATACACAGGCCTGTGCCTGAACACGGATAAGCGGGATGTAAACAGTGCTGAATAATGCCCGAGTGACCAACCTCATTGCAAATGTTATTGCAATAATGGCCGTGATTATTTTGATCGCGGGGGGTATCTATTGGCTTGCGCATCGCCCGATGTTCAATTTGTCGCGCATTACGATAGAACCGGTAAATGGAAGGGTGCTTAATTATGTGTCGCCAGCCAGCATTCAGGCAACCATAGCGGGTAAAATCAAGGGCAATTTTTTTACGATTAACCTTGATGAAACCAAGCGGGCTTTTGAAACATCACCCTGGGTCAGGCAGGCTCACTTGCGACGCGTATGGCCAGATGGTTTATTGCTTAAAATAGAAGAGCATGAGCCCTTTGCATTCTGGAATGAAAACCAGATGATCAATACGTGGGGGGAACTGTTTTCGGCAAACCAGGCTGAATTGAATTCCGAATCGGAACTGCCACAGTTTAATGGTCCTGATGGTTCGGAACTCCTGGTCGTGCAACGGTATGCCGAGCTGGTTCGTTGGCTGGCGCCATTAAAATTTGGCGTTAATGAAATAACGCTTAGCGATCGCTATGCATGGCGTGTAGAATTGAGTAATGATATGGAATTGGTAATGGGAAGAGATCCGGGAGCGGATGCAATCAATCCGCACGGGGGGCAGGGAGCTGTGTCTTTTTCCTCGACCATCGAACGCTTTGTGCGTTCGTGGCCGATCTTGCAAAACCGTATCGAAGGCAGGAAAATAAACAAGGTGGATCTTCGTTATACCAAGGGCTTTGCCATAACGTATGCTCCAGTGGATAATACTCTACCCGTTGATAGTAAAGAGAAAAAATGAGTCGTGACCTTAAGGACCTAATTGTTGCTTTGGATATCGGTACCAGCAAAGTTGTTGCGGTAGTTGCCGAAGCATTGCCAGAAGAAGGGCGATTTGAAGTGATTGGACTTGGGCAGCATGAGTCCAAGGGAATGCGTAAAGGGGTTGTTGTCAATATTGATTCAACCGTGAACTCAATCCAGCGCGCACTGGAAGAAGCTGAGTTAATGGCCGATTGCAAAATCAGGGAAGTTTACACAGGTATTGCCGGTAATCATATTACCAGCTTTAATTCCAGTGGCATGGTGGCCATTAAAGACAAGGAAGTGTCCGAGGCCGATGTTGCCCGGGTCATTGAAACCGCAAAAGCAGTTAATATCCCAACCGATCATCAGGTACTTCATGTATTGACCCAACAATTTATTGTTGATAACCAGGAAGATATCAGGCAGCCGGTTGGCATGAGCGGCATACGGCTGGAAGTACGCGTGCATATTATAACGGGTGCTGCCAGTGCCGCCCAGAATATTGTCAAATGCGTGCGCCGTTGCGGACTGGAAGTGCAAGATCTTATTTTGCAACCGCTGGCATCCAGCATGGTTACCCTTACCAACGATGAAAAAGAGTTGGGGGTGGTAATGGTGGATATTGGTGGCGGCACCACCGATGTGGCTATTTTTTCTGGTGGAGCAATACGCCATACAACCGTTTTGCCGATTGCCGGAGACCAGGTAACCAGCGATATTGCAGCCATGCTCAGGACACCTACGCCCGACGCAGAAGACATCAAGTTGCGCTTTGGCATTGCCAAACAGTCCCTTGCCAATCCTGAAGAATTGATCGAAGTGCCCGGCCTGGGTGATCGTGATGTGCGCAAAGTCAAGCGGCAAACCCTGGGGGCGGTCATCGAACCCCGTATCGAAGAGCTGTTCATGATGGTGCAGCAGGTAGTCAGGGATTCAGGCTTTGAAGATCTGGTCGCTTCAGGTATTGTGCTTACAGGGGGCACATCGCTAATGCCCGGCATTGTTGAATTGGCCGAAGACGTGTTTCTCAAGCCCGTTCGGGTGGCAGTGCCCGAGTATCGCGGAAGCCTGGCTGATGTGGTTCGCAACCCGCGCTTTTCAACCGTTATGGGTCTGTTAACCGAAGCGCGCGTGCAGCGTCTCAGGGGTAGTAAAACCATGCAGCAAAAAGGAGGATTCAAATCCATCTTTTTGCGCATGAAAGAGTGGTTTATGAATTAAAATATAAGCATAATTAAAAGGTTGTATGGTTTTTTTATGTTTAAAGTGTATTTTTGCAGGGGTTAACCCTGCAAAAGGGTGGTTAATATCATCCAGGAGTTATTTAAAAGACAAATGCGGGAAATTGTTTCGGCCTTGTCTTTGAAATAATTTCCGAAAATTGGGGAATTTTCGATAATTATTTGGATTATAGGAGTTGGATATCATGGATTTGGGTTTTCAAATATTAGATGACAGTAATAATAGCGGCACCGTTATCAAGGTTATTGGTGTAGGTGGTGCGGGTGGTAATGCGGTACGGCACATGATGCGTTCAGGGATCAAAGGGGTGGATTTCATCTGCGCCAATACGGATATCCAGGCGCTTAACGCGACCGAGGCACCTGTGCAAATTCGTTTGGGCAATTCCGGTTTAGGCGCCGGTGCCAAACCAGAGCAAGGCCGTGCGGCGGCCGAGCTTGCCCGTGAAGAAATCAGGGCAGCCTTAAATGGTGCAAATATGGTGTTTATCACGGCAGGTATGGGTGGTGGTACCGGAACCGGTGCCGGTCCTGTTGTTGCTGAAGTGGCCAAAGAGCTGGGTATTCTTACTGTTGGTGTGGTTACCAAGCCTTTTTCTTTTGAAGGTACCCGCCGGATGAAATCGGCAGAAGAAGGTATTGTCGAGCTCGCCAAGCACGTGCACTCCCTGATTGTGGTTTTAAACGAAAAGCTTTATGAGTTGATGGGTGAAGATGCTACCCAGGATGACTGCTTCAAGGAAGCCGATAACGTCTTATACAATGCTTGCGCAGGTATTGCAGAAATCATTAATGTCCATGGCGATATTAACGTCGACTTCGAAGACGTGAAGACGGTCATGGGCGAATACGGCCAGGCCATGATGGGTACCGCCAAGGCCAGTGGCCAGGATCGTGCCCGCATAGCGGCAGAACAGGCTATCGCATGCCCATTGCTTGAAGGTGTTGACCTTAACGGTGCGCGTGGCATCCTGGTTAATGTCACTGCCAGCCGCTCCCTGAAAATGACGGAAACCAAACTGATCAACGAAATTATCAGCAGCTATGCTTCCAAAGACGCTCATTTCATTTTTGGCAGTGCCTTTGATGAATCCATGGGCGATGATTTGCGTGTTACCGTGGTTGCCACAGGTTTGGGACGCAAACAGCCTGAACTGGTGCATAATGTGACTCAGAATGTACGTACCGGCACTGATGACCTGGTGTTGAACCTGAATGCGGCCGATAGCCAGCCCGAAGCATTTAATCAGGATACGCCACCGGTATTTCGTAATCCCCGTGCTCGTAGCCAGGCAGCTTCCGACCAGGTAAGGGCGCTTGAAACCTCAGGTATGGAGCGTTACGACATTCCCGCCTTTTTGCGTAAACAGGCAGATTAATAAAAAATCAGTACCAACTCCTGCTGGAAATCTGTTTCATGGTTTCCATCAATTAAAAGAAACGGTTTCCCCAAGCCGTTTCTTTTTTGTCTTTAATTGAAACACTTTTTAGTCAAATCAATAACTTGGCACCTCGTTTCAAGGTAAAATAGTTGTTTATAAAAGGCAAATTTTGGCCTTATTTGCGATATTACACTTATGCTCAGACAAAGAACGATTCAGAATGTAGTTAAAACCACGGGTGTCGGCGTTCACTCCGGAGAACGCGTGGAAATTGTCCTGCGTCCTGCAGAGGCCAATACCGGTATTGTTTTCCATCGTGTTGATACCCCCGACGTTATTGATTTTCCCGCCCTGGCAGACAAAGTGGGCGATACTCGCATGGCTTCGGTCTTGCAAAATGGCCATGTCCGCATCTCTACCGTAGAGCATTTAATGTCTGCCCTGGCCGGTTTGGGAATAGATAACATCCACGTAGACCTGAATGCCGAAGAAGTGCCTATTATGGATGGTAGCGCGGGTACTTTCGTTTACTTGCTGCGTTCTGCGGGTATTGTTGAACAAAATGCGCCCAAACGTTTTCTTAAAGTGCTTAAAGCCGTAGAAGTGAGCGAAGGTGAAGGTGAGAATGCCAAATGGGCCCGTCTTGAACCTTATGAAGGCTTTTCCCTGGCGTTTTCAATTAATTTCCAGCATCCGGCCATCGACTCCACCGCCAGTTTTGCTGAAATCGACTTCGCCCGCGACTCTTACACTAAAGAAATCGCCCGTGCCCGTACATTTGGTTTTGCCAGCGATGTGGAGGCCATGCGTTCCATGGGTCTGGCCCGTGGCGGTAGCCTTGACAACGCCATTGTGATGGATGATTACCGTATTCTTAATAGTGATGGCCTGCGTTACGATGACGAATTCGTCAAGCATAAAATCCTTGATGCCATTGGTGACCTTTACCTGATTGGCAAGCCTTTGTTGGCCCGATACGTGGCGTGTAAATCGGGGCATGGCCTTAATAACAAGCTGTGCCGCGCTTTGCTGGCCCAGGAAGATGCCTGGGAAATTGTTACTTATGATTCACAGGCCGCTGCCGCCGACGCGGTTGGTCGTGATTGGCGTTTGGCTTAATTTTTTCTTCGTTTCAAAATCCGGGCAATGGCATCGGAAAATTCACCCTTAGGCAAGGTTTTATGCAATTTATCAAAGGCATCCACGGCAGATTGGTTTAAAATGGCTTTGTTTTCAGTACAAACCTGAGCCGTTGGTTCGGGTTTGTACAGGTTTGCCTGTATCCTGATGCGAACTTCATTCACATTCAAGCCCCGGTTCATCAGGAGCTGGCTGATTCTTGGCGTAAGTTGGCGTATCTTGGCCGCGTAAGCAGCGCTGGGTACGGCAATAACCAGGGTTCCGTTATCAAACTTCAGGATTTTACATGCTTGCGTTACCGGATCATGTAAACTATCCAGAATTATATTTTGTATGTCCAGGTAATAACTGGCCGTTTTAAGGATGTTTGCCTTTTGTTCATCATCCCTGAGCCAGCCCAGGGCAGTCTTTTCCTCATGGCTTTGTTGGCTATGGGTAGTATGGTTTTTGTTTTTATAATATTTACGAAACAGGGACATAGACAGTAGATAGGTAAAATGTTTAGAAAGCGTAAAAAAGATCTTTTTATATCAGAAAGTTCATACAAATACAGGCAGTCCAGCAAGAAAATCTGGGCATTCAGTATGTCAGTAATGGTCTTGGGTATCGCGGTGGCCAGTGGTGCAATGCTAGAGCGATACTGGGGAGCGCAATCCCTTCATCAGGAAAATAATAGCCATTTGGCAGTTAATACGCAACCTTCTGCCCGCGATGAAGCGCTTATTCGTAATAGTGTAAACTTCATGGCCACGCAGGTGGGGGAATTGCGGGCGCGGGTTGAAAGTCTTGAAAAACTGGGTACCCGGGTTGCCGGTACGGCAGGTTTACTCAAGTCTCCCGAGGCGGCAGCCATATTGCCAGCGGCAAAACAATCAGATGAATCCTTTTCCTTCGAAGATGATCTGATTACCAATGACACGATCATGTCAGCCGAAGAAATCGGGCGTGAGCTGGATATGCTTAAACAGCAAATTTCCATGCAAAATGACGGGTTCAGGACGATGGAGCTGTTGCTTAGTACACGTAATGCCGACCGCAGCCGTATTCCTTCGGCGTTGCCGGTCTCCATGTCAGCAGCGCGTATTTCCTCTTCTTATGGCTGGCGGCGTCACCCCATCACAAAAAAATATCATTTGCATGCAGGAACCGATTTTGCGGCACCAACCGGCACCCCTATTTATGCCTCATCAGCGGGTATTGTCCTAGAGGCCGGCTATAATGGCGCTTACGGAAACTCAATTGATATTGATCATGGCAACGGCGTGGTAACCCGATACGCACACGCTTCCAAACTGTTGGTAAAAAAAGGTGACCTGGTTTCCAAAAAACAGATTGTTGGCCGTGTTGGTTCTACAGGACGCTCAACCGGTGCGCATTTGCATTTTGAGGTCCGGGTCAATGGCAATCCGGTCGATCCGCTCATGTTCATGAAACAGGCTTCTAAACCGGCAACAGCGGTTGCCGGAAATTCATTGCTTGAAACCGTCAGTAAGGCAGGTGCGGCTGTCATTGGGGCAAAGCTGGGTTCGGGCGGAAAAGCTGGGGCCAGTTTGCCTTCTGGCATTACAACTGGAAGCGGTATGCGTTAAACTACTGGCTTCGAGTAAAACATTTGACTAACCACATTGGACCGGTTTGGCGGGTAGTACCTGCGAAAATCCAAGCTTATATTGTAAAATAAGAATGATTTCTATACTTAAAAAATTAGTTGGCAGCCGTAATGACCGCATACTTAAGCAGTATCGCAAAATAGTGTCAAAAATCAATGCACTGGAGAAAACAATATCAGCGTTTTCCGATGAAGAACTTGCCGCTAAAACCCCCGAGTTTCGAGCCCGTCTGGAAAAGGGCGAAAGCCTTAATGACCTGCTTCCCGAGGCCTTTGCCGTTACTCGCGAGGCTTCCCGCCGGATATTGGGCATGCGTCACTTTGATGTCCAGCTGTTGGGCGGTATTGCCTTGCATAACGGCAAAATTGCAGAAATGCGTACCGGAGAAGGTAAAACGCTCATGAGTACCTTGCCCGTTTACCTGAATGCCTTAAGTGGCAAGGGCGTGCACGTGGTTACCGTTAACGATTACCTGGCTCGCCGCGATGCCCAATTAAATGCCCGGCTTTACAATTTTCTGGGTCTAAGCGTAGGGGTAGTGGTTCCCCAGCAGGACAACCAGGAAAAAATTGATGCCTACCGTGCCGATATTACTTACGGTACCAATAACGAATTTGGTTTCGATTACCTGCGTGACAATATGGAGTACCGCAGCGAGGATCGCCGTCAGCGTGGGCTTAATTATGCGATTGTCGATGAAGTTGACTCCATCCTGATTGACGAGGCCCGTACGCCACTGATCATTTCAGGCCAGGCCGAAGACAATACTGAGTTGTATATTCGCATGAATGGCATTCCTGCCTTGCTCACGCGCATGCAAGAAGAGCCCAAGCCGCAGGAACCCGAGCCCGAAGGCGATTTCTGGGTAGATGAAAAATCCCAGCAAATTTACCTGTCTGAGGCCGGTCATGAAAGATCCGAGAAGATTTTGCGCGAGCAGGGTATCCTGCCTGAGGGCGAGTCTTTGTATGACCCACGTAATATCACGCTCATGCACCATTTAATGGTGGCTTTGCGTGCCCATAACCTGTTCTTCAAAGACCAGCATTATGTGGTGCAAAACAACGAGGTGGTCATTGTTGATGAGTTCACCGGCCGTTTTATGGCCGGTCGCCGCTGGTCAGACGGTTTGCACCAGGCGGTTGAAGCCAAGGAAGGGGTGCAAATCCAGAATGAAAACCAGACGCTGGCTTCCATTACCTTCCAGAATTATTTCCGCATGTATGAAAAGCTGGGGGGAATGACCGGTACGGCAGATACCGAGGCATACGAATTTCAGGAAATTTACGGTCTTGAAACCGTTATTATTCCTACCAACGTGCCCATGATCCGGATCGACCAGAACGACCAGATCTTCAAAAATGACCAAGAAAAATTCGCCGCCATCATTAAGGATATCCGCGATTGTTACGAACGTGCCCAACCCGTTCTGGTGGGGACCACCAGCATCGAAAACTCGGAGCTTTTGTCTGAGTTGCTGAAAAAAGAAAAACTGCCCCATGAAGTGCTTAATGCCAAACAGCATGCACGCGAGGCGGAAATTGTTGCCGAAGCGGGTAAACCCGGCCACATTACGATTGCCACCAATATGGCCGGTCGTGGTACCGACATCGTGTTGGGCGGAAGCATAGAAAAAGCCATTAACCTGGTTCGTGCCGATGATTCTTTGGTGGCTGAACAGAAAGACGCGGAAATTGCCAAAATCCGGGAAGCATGGAAACCGATTAATGAGCAGGTCAAGGCGGCGGGTGGATTGCGTATTATCGGTACCGAGCGCCACGAATCACGCCGGATCGACAACCAGTTGCGTGGCCGTGCCGGACGTCAGGGAGATCCAGGCTCTTCCCGCTTTTATCTTTCCCTTGATGATTCCCTCATGCGTATTTTTGCAGGTGAGCGTGTTCGTGCCATTATGGAACGCCTGGGTACCGATGGCGAGCCTATCGAGGCCAAAATGGTGTCTCGCTCTATCGAGTCGGCACAGCGCAAGGTGGAAAGCCGCAACTTTGATATTCGCAAGCAACTGCTTCAGTATGATGACGTCTCCAACGACCAGCGCAAGGTGTTGTATGGCCAGCGTAACGAGGTCCTTGAAGAGCAGTCCATTTCAGAAATGATTGCCGAATTGCGCAATGCCGCGGTTAATGACCTGGTGCGAACCTATGTGCCTGAAAACTCCATGGAAGAGCAATGGGATATTCCTGCCCTGGAAACCGCCCTTGCTGCCGAGTTGCAAATAGAAGTGCCGCTAACGGCCATGATTCAGGCCGATGACAGTCTTGGCGAAGAGGAAATTCATGATGCTATCCAGGAAGCGGCCAAGAATGCTTATGAGGCCAAGGTAGAGCAGGTAGGGCAGGAACAATGGTCCTCGTTTGAGCGCTCTATCCTGTTGCAAACCATCGACACACACTGGCGTGAACACCTGGCCTCACTTGATCACCTGCGCCAGGGTATTCATTTGCGCGGATATGCACAAAAAGACCCCAAACAGGAATATAAAAAAGAAGCCTTTGAACTGTTTGCCGGCATGCTTGAGCGCATTCGCAATGATACGATCAAGGTGTTAATGACTGTTCAGGTCCGCTCTCCTGAACAGGTTCAGGAAGCCGGAGCAGAGGCGGCCAAATCTCATGTGCAGAATGTAAAACTCCATCATTCAGACTTTGACGAGGCCTTGGGTGTTGAGGTAAATGAAAAAGGTGATGTTTCTGCCGGTGGAATTACAGTCCGGAATATGATGGCCAATGTCGGGCGCAACGATCCATGTCCATGTGGTAGTGGTAAAAAATACAAACACTGCCATGGTCAACTGAAATAAAAGCCAGGTAAAGGCCTGAAACGGATATCCGTCAGGCTTTGATGTTCTTTGTGTTATGAAAATGACTGAATACTGAATTCAACGGTATCCAGTCATTTTTTTGTGGTCTTCAGGGCTGGGCAGTTGGTGTGGGCACCACTTTTGCCTGCGAGACTGTTAAAGCAGAAAAATACTGGCCAGCCCCAGGAAAATGAAAAAACCCAGAGAGTCGGTAACAAAGGTTAGCAATACCGAAGAACCAATGGCGGGATCTTTGCCAAACTTGTCGCGGAAAATTGGGATCAGGACACCCAGCATGGCACCAATTAACATATTGCACAGCATGGCGGTGGCCATGACCAAGGCAATTTTGAATGAGCCTGATATAGCCCAGGAAAAACCGGCAGCTACGATGGTGCCAATGAAACCGACTAAAATAGTCACAATAAATTCCCGTTTCAGCAGGGAAGTAAAGTTCTTTGAGGTAATGCGTCCAACCGCCAGGGCCCGGATGACCATGGTCATTGTCTGGTTACCCGAGTTGCCACCAATACCTGCCACAATAGACATCAGGAAAGCCAAAATAACGATATGGCTGACCGTGCCTTCAAATTGTGAGGCAATGACCGCGGCGGTGGAGGCTGTACATAAATTGATCAACAGCCAGGGGGAACGGTTTTTGATGGCTTTGACGACCGGCGCAAAAATATCCTCTTCATGCAGGCCGGCACGGGATAAATCCTGTTCTTGTGAGTCTTCACGAATCACATCCACCATATCAGCAATGGTGACCCGGCCAATCAGGCGGTTTTGCCGGTTGACAACCGGTGCGGAAACCAGGTCATAACGTTCAAACGCTGATGCTGCATCGGTATCGTCATCATTGGGTTTGAGGGAAAGATAGTCAGTTTTCATGACATCTTTCACGTTAGTGTCCGGGTCATTGACCAGTAGTTGGGAAATGCTTAATACGCCCTGAAGGCGATCCTGGCGATCCACCACAAAAATCTGGTCAGTATGGTCTGGCAGTTCTTCAAGGCGCCTGAGGTAACGCAAGACGACCTCAAGGCTGACATCTTCACGCACCCGTACCATCTCGAAGTCCATGATGGCACCCACGGTATCTTCAGGGTAGCCCATGGCTTCAAGCAATTGTGCCCGTTCTTCGTTGGTAAGGCCTTTTTGGACTTCGGCAACAATATCGGCGGGAAGGTCGGGCGCCAGATCGGCCAGTTCATCAGCGTCAAGGTCTTCGGTGGCGGCCAGAAGATCTTCGCGATTCATGGATGAAATCAGGTCTTCACGAACCCAGTCATCGACCTCGAGAAGAATATCGCCATCATATTTGGCATTCACCAGGCTCCAGATCAGGCGGCGCTGCTCTGAGGGTAATGACTCAAGGATAAAGGCAATATCGGCCGGATGCAGCTGGTTAAGCGTGTGTTCCAGCTCAGCCTCATGTTGCCGCCTTAATAAGCCTTCAATAATGTCGGCCTGTTCGTCTCCTTCTTCTTGCCTGCGTACAAGGTTTTCTACCAGGGCATGCTTTTTCAGTAATTCCTGTATTCTTTCCAGTGCCAGTTGTGCATCTTCGGTGTCCAGTCTTCTGGGAATCGTGACCATAACGGCTTCGGGAGCCTTTGTTTCTGTGGCTTTATTGTTCATGTTTATTCATTTTTTATGGTGGGTGCAGTCAGGTGTGGCCTAAGCATTGCCATGAGTTCGGGAAATACCTGTGAGTTGGCGGCGGCAATATAACCTTTTATAGGCCAGGGATCAATGCTGTACATATCTTCGGCTTGCCCACCTGCTTCACGCACCAGCAAGGTGCCCGCAGCAACATCCCAGGGCGCCAAACCCATTTCCCAGTAAGCATCAAAACGGCCGCAGGCAATCCAGGCCAGGTCTAGGGCGGCGGCGCCCAGGCGGCGGATGCCGCGAGTTGTGTGAAGCGCGGCATCAAACGTGGGCATGTATTGATCGGCAAAAGAAAAATCCCGAAACGGAACCCCTGTACCAAGAAGGGAGTCGGCCAGGGATTGTGAGGCGGAGCAGTAAATCCGCTCGCCATTAAGTCGTGAGCCTTCCTGATAAATGGCGGTGAACAGCTCTTCCCTGCAAGGGTCATAAACAATCGAGACAACCGGTGTGTCTTGGGTCAGGGGTGGTGTGTCGGGCTGCAGTTGGGTGCCCGCATGGGCAATTAAGCCCAGTGATACGGCATAATGGGGAATCCCGTGCAGGAAATTTGTAGTGCCATCCAGGGGGTCAATATACCAGGTGGCGGTGCCAGTGGGCTTGCCACCGGTTTCTTCCGCCACAATACCAAATTCGGGGGTAAGGGTTGACAGGTGCGCCAGAATGACGGCTTCGGCTTCGCGGTCAGCCTGGGAAACCAGGTCATTGCGCGATTTATGGTCGATGACCAGATCTGATCTGTTATGGGCGTATGCCTGTAAAATTGCTGCTGCGGCATGTGCTGCGGTAATGCCTGCTTCCAATGCTCTGGTAAAATCCAAATAGTTTTTTGTTAACATCGTAATTCGTCCATTCAGTCCTTATAAACAGGAATTATACACAGGAGTGATGCCACGGTCGCCGGCTCCTGAACCTTAAATTTTGATTTGCCCGAACACTTTCCTTCATGTCCTCTACCAATCCTGTTTTATGTCCCGCCAACCTTGTTGCCCAAGAGAGTGGTTTTAGTTTACCTTGTACAGATAATCCCGTTTCGGCCATCACAGAAAGCTTTTGCGAGCTTGATGTATGGTATTCAAGTTTCGTGTCATCTTGTTTGCAATGGCAGGGCAAGGCACGCCATACCATTGCCCTGAATGGCACGCGTTTTGCCATGCATCTGCTCTTGTTGCGCAAATACTGGCAAAAAGATCCATTACGCTGCAAGCGTTTGCACCTGATTGTGTTTGAAGAGCGGCCGCTTTCCCGTGAAGATTTTGTAAAAATGGGCGCGCGTCTTTTTCCCGGGCATTTCCAGGCGCAAGTCAATGAGCTGGCCAGTCACTGGCCTTGCGTATTACCGGGCATGCATCGCATTGACCTGGAAGGGGGCAATATTACCATCACGCTGGCGTATGGCGAAAAACAGCGGATGCTGAAAAATATTCATGCCTCTATGGATACCTATATTCTGGCTGACAGTTGTGGTCCTGCCGTACTGGCGCAAGAAAATTACAGTGACTGGTTGCGTTATGCCTCACCACAAGTTTGTGTGATAAGTCGTGTCCAGGATGAGGGGCTCTTGAGGCAGGCCCTGAAAACCGAAGGTTTGGTAACAGGAGAAGCCAGCGTGAGCCAAGATGGAAAGCATCTGGCCTTGCAGGCGCGCTCTGGCCGGCCAATGCCGGTTTATAGGGCGGACCAGGACAGAACCGCATTGGTGATCGGGGGCGGTCTTGCCGGCTCTGGGGTGGCGCATGCCTTGGCCCTGCGTGGCTGGCAGGTCAGGGTCTTCGATCCGTCTTTTGCGCATGGGCAGTCGGCAGGGCAGCAGGGGCATATTGCCGCTGCCCTGACACCGATGATATCAATTGATGATAATTTTCGGTCGCGCTTAAGCCGTGCCGGTACGTTACGGGCGCATAGCCGCTGGCGTGATTTCCCGCCAACGGCCATTCCGGCCCGATGCGGTACGCTTGAGTTAAGCCGAAATAAAGGCCATGCCAAGGATTTGACCGAAGCCGTTAAAGCTATGCAATTTCCCCGGGAATGGGTGCGCCATGTTAAACCTGCCGAGGCTTCGGAATTGGCCGGTATGCCCATAGACCGGGAAGGGGCTTATTTTTCTGCCGGCATGCTGGTTAATCCGGAAGGTCTGATTCAGACTTTGCTGGCCAATAAGGAGATTGAGTGCATGGCTGCCCGGGTGGCATTTTTATTGCGTAATGAGCAAACCCGGCAATGGGAACTGTTGGGCGCAGATGGCAATGTACTGGCGTGCGGGCAGACGGTTGTGGTGGCCTGTGGTTTGCAAACCCTTCCTGTCATGCAAGAAAGCGGCCTGATGCAGCAAACCCGTCGTTCTGGTGCGGTGGTGCCGGCCATTCCCAAGCTATATTCGCTTCATTCCATGGGAGGGGAGGTCATGCATGTGCCGGCCGGGCTTGTTAATGGCGGACCCCGTTGCATTATTGGCGGCGAGGGCTATTTTTTACCAGCAGTCAACAACTTATGTGTGATGGGCAGTACTTATAGGCATAATCAATTAATGCCATGTACCAGTAAAGCAGGCCAGGAAGCCATTTTGTCAAAAATGCCGGTCCCACTTTCTGCCAATCTTAAAAAGGCGGTTCAGAACAATGAAATCAGCGGGTGGGCAGGCATGCGGGCTGTGTTGCAGGGGCGTTTGCCGGTTATTGGGCAGCTTGATCATGCTGAAGGCATTTGGATTGCTGCGGCCTATGCCTCTCATGGGCTGACATGGTCGAGTTTGGCTGGAGATGTGATTGGTGCCCGGCTTGAAGGAGAACCGGTACCGCTGGAGCGAGATTTGCTAAAAGCGATTTCTCCGCGTTAATTTTGCAATATTCTTTGTATTTGCAGATTTAAACGGGAAATAAGCCATATTTAGCAGGAATTTTCAGCTAAATCCTTGTTTCGATTTTAATTTTGGTGCAAATGAGTCAAAATAATATATTTTATAGTGTGACCGTTTTGGCGCCACACTAAGCGCAATACTTAAAAAGAACTTACGTGATCCAGCTTGATAATCTAGAATTTGTATCCGCACATTCAGCACATGCCGTTTTTGAAATAGATTCGGGTCTGAGCCTTCGTATAGAGGCACATGCTCCGGGCGTATTTCGTTTGCGGTGTGGTCCAGCATCCAAACTGGATGATGAAAAACTGAATGCGCGCGCCAGGGCCCGTCAGGAGTTACTGTTGGCCAGGCCCGAGGCTATCGGTGAAATGAGCACCGAGTCTGTTTTGCAAGAAAGTGCCTGGCGTTTTGTCCAAGGGGACATTACGCTGGAAATGCATGCCCGACCATTCCGGCTGGCCCTGTTTCGCAATGAACAGCTTTTATTAAGTACAGACAGCCAGTTTGCCAGTCCTTTTGTCGCCGAAATCGGCAATGGACTGCCAGAAAGCTGGGGTCTCATGCTGGGCTTGCCTGAAAAGGCACCGGTGTATGGTTTGGGTGAAACCCTTGGCGACTTTAACCGTCGCGGTCAGGAAATTGTTTCCGATTTGCCTGGTTTCAATTATTTACCTTTGGCCTGGAACCCTCAAGGTTGGGGTATTTACGTAAACTCCCTGAACCGTGTCTTGCATGCGCCCGGTACACCCGATGAGCCGGATACCTACCAGCTGTTTGTTGAAGACAGTGTCTTTGACCTGTTTTTATTTGCCAGTGAGCCGGCCGAAATATTCAATCAATATTCCGCGCTTACCGGTCGTGCCGGGCAACCCCCGCTATGGGCCATGGGCACCTGGTTAATCCAGCAAACGGGCCAAAACTTTAACGAAGTTGGCGAGTTGGCCAAGGCACTGCGTGATCAGGATATTCCGCTTGATTCCCTAAGGCTTGGCAACCCGTCCCTAATCCAGTTTCAACAGGACAAGCAGGCCCTTGAATGGGATGTTTCACGCCTTGAAGACGCAAGGCGCTATTTTGCCCAGCTGACCGAAGACCAATGGTATGCCTGTGTAACGACTTTCCCGGGCGTGCTGGCTAATACGCGCCTGTTTGCAGACCTTGAAGATCGTGGCTGGCTGCTTTGCAATGATGAAGGGTTGGCGCAGGTATTTGATGGGGTTCCGGCTACAGGTGGACAGTCTTTTGGCTTGCTTGATTTAACCTATAAAGACGCGTTCCTTTTCTGGCAAGAGCGCCATGCGCAACTTATTGAAGAAGGTGCTAGCGCGATTGAATGCAAGTTGCCCATAGCGCTGCCCGACTCAGTCAGTGCCCGTAACGGAGAGTCCGGTCCGCTGTTGCGCACGCTTTACCCATTATTACTGAAAAACGCCCTGTTTGAAGCCGTCTCACGTAACAAGATACCTGCAGAAGGGGTGGTGCTAAGTGACTGCCTTGGCCTGGGGTCGCAGCGTACGCCCTGGAAACAGTTGGAATGTCCCGGCAATGACTGGGATGCCCTGCACCAGATATTACGCAGTGCCCTGTCGGTTCAGGCCAGTGGCATCGTGACGCAGGTGCATGAGGTCGGTAATCCGCACATGTTGTCGGGTCCTGTCGATCCTGAATGGTATTTACGTTGTTTGGGGCTGTCGGTTTTCTCTGCCGGGTTTGCCTTGCATGCAAATCCAGCCTTGTTGCCCACCGCTTTCAATGAACACACCCAGTCACAAATCAAAACCCTGTTCGAGTTGCGTTACCGCCTTATTCCTTATGTGCTTGGCATCATAGAAGACTCGGTCAGAACCGGCCTGCCGGTACAGCGCATGATGTCTCTGGCTTTCCCAAACGATGCGAAGGCGCAAGAATACGATACCCAATTTATGTTTGGGCCGGCATTATTGGTGGCACCCGTACTGGAACCCGGTGGGAACGTTGTGGTTTACTTGCCCGAAGGTGAGGCCTGGTGGGACTTGAATACCGGGTGGCGCTATGAAGGCGGCCAATCTATCAGCCTTGAGTGCGCACTTGATTCCGTGCCTGTCTTCGGGCGTGAAGGGCATATGTTGTGCCTTGGTCCGGTGCTAAAAAATTTGGGCGAGTTCAATACGGCCCGCATACTGGATGAGGTCTGGATGTTTGGCATGCCATTAAATAACCCCGTTGTGATGCGCAATAAAATCCGTGTCATGCAAATGCAAGGGTCCAGCTATATCAAAGGGCTTGAAGGGCTGCGTATTTTGCAGTCTGAAGGGCTTGAGGTAAAGCGTCGCGGTGCCGAGGTACGCATCTCCCGAGAGCGCTAAGATGGGGGCAAAAAATGCCAACTCTGTGCCGGTCCTGATGTATCACCACATTACGCCGTCTTCGGGGCAAATTACCACCAGCCCCCAAAACTTTGAATCGCAAATGGCGGCCCTGGCGGCCAATGGCTACACAAGTCTGACTGCAGGCCAGTTTGCCGCTTATCTTCAGGGTGAGGTGGTACCCGAAAAATCGGTGCTAATCACCTTTGATGATGGCTATCTGGATAATTACGTTTATGCCCATCCGGTTTTGCAAAAATATGGCATGAATGCGGTCATGTTTCTGGTAACTGATTGGGCTGGGACGGGCGAACCCCGGCCCGTTGACGGATCAGGTAAGCCTTTACCCGCCTGCCCCTCACATCATGAATGCAAGGAAATGATTGCGGTAGGCAAAGCCAATGATATTGCGGTTCGCTGGTCTGAAGTGCGGGCCATGGAAGCCGCGGGTACGTTTGAAATTCATTGCCATACCCACACCCATACCCGTTGGGATTTGAACTTTGACAGGGCTGGGAAACGTGCAGGTATTGCCAATGATTTAAAACAATCAAAAGCAGCTTTGCTGCAGGAATTAAATAAAAACACCCCGCATTTGTGTTGGCCACAGGGGTATTTTGACGATGACTATATCCAGGCAGCCAAAACATTGGGTTTTAGCGTTTTCTATACGACTGATGCCTATGGTTTTAACGTGGCTGGCGGCAACCCGCAATATGTTTACCGGATTGCGGTCAGGAATAAATCGGGTGCCTGGTTAATGCATAGAATCGGTATTGCCAAAAATTCGTATTGGGGTCCCTTGTATAATCGCTGGAAAAAATTTGCCCGGCAACGTCGTATGGCCAGGAAAAATCAGGCTGGCTAACAAAGCATAGGCATCATTATTCGCATTGTTTGGCTTAAGATTATTTAAGAAAAGTAAGCTCCATATTTCCAAAAGAAATATGGCGCTTACTATAATTTTGTTTGCTGAAACCGGCAAATAGATCACAATCTCACATCATGATTCACATTAACGATTTAAGAAAAACATACAAAACGCCCAAAGGGATTTTTGAAGCCATCAAAAAAATAGACCTGAAGATAGAGCAGGGTGAAATTTTTGGCATTATTGGCCCCAGTGGAGCCGGTAAAAGCACGTTGGTGCAATGTATCAACTTATTGGAAAAGCCTGACTCTGGTTCCATTACCCTTAATGGCCAGGTGTTAACCGGTTTGTCGGAAATCGAGTTGCGTGCGCAACGACGACGAATTGGCATGGTCTTTCAAAGCTTCAATATATTGTCCCGGCGCACGGTTTTTAATAATGTGGCCTTGCCGCTTGAAATTGCCGGTGTCAAGAAGGAAGCCATCAAAAGCAGGGTAGATGAGCTGTTGAGTCTGGTGGGGCTGTCTCATTTAAGTGATCGCTACCCAGCGCAGATTAGTGGCGGACAAAAGCAACGGGTAGGCATTGCCCGTGCGCTGGCCTGCCAGCCCGATGTTTTGTTAAGTGATGAGGCGACCTCTGCCCTGGACCCTGAAACAACGGCCAATATTCTGGACTTGCTGCGTGACATTAACCGCAAGACAGGCATTACGATTGTCATGATTACGCACCAGATGGAAGTGGTCAAGCAAGTTTGTGACCGGGTGGCGGTGTTAAGCCATGGTGCCGTGGTGGAAGTGGGCGCGACTGCCGATATCTTTGCCAGTCCCCAGCATGATGTGACTCGGGCTATGGTGTCTGCGGCAACCGAATCCACTTTGTCTGAAGACTCGCAGGAGATTCTGGTGGAACGCCTGAAAAAATGGGTTCAGGAAAATCCCGGACAGGATGCCGCCATTTGGGAATTGCATTTGCATGATGCCCGGGTGTCTGACGGGCTGTTTGCAGGCAAGGCCAACGATTATGGTGTCAGGCTTTCCTTGTTGCAGGCCAAAGTGGAAGACATCAAAGGGGTTGCCGTAGGGAAATTATATGTACAGGTGCAGGGTAGTGCGCAAGCCATCCTGAATGCACAACAGGCCTTAAGTAATGAGGCTGGCGTTCAAATACAAGAGGTGGCGTATGAATCCGCAAATGGTTAATTTATTAATTGATGCTACCCTGGAAACCCTGCTCATGGTTGGGGTCTCGGGGCTGGCTGCGCTCTTTCTGGGGGTGCCACTGGGTGTTGCCCTGATCGTGACTGATAAAGGCGGTCTGTGGCAGAACCTGGCGGTAAACCGTGTTCTGGGGGCGGTTATCAATGCAACCCGCTCGGTACCCTTTATTATTTTGATGGTGGCGATTATTCCGTTTACCCGCTTTATTGCCGGTACTTCTATTGGCACCACCGCGGCGATTGTTCCCTTGGCTATCGCGGCTATTCCATTTATGGCCCGGGTTGCTGAAACCGCCATGCGTGAGGTTGACCGTGGCCTGATTACCGCTGCCAAGGCGATGGGCGCCTCACCCATGCAGATTATTGTCAAGGTGCTGCTG
>JAVESC010000110.1:0-7115 GCA_034006805.1 Advenella sp. | reverse complement strand
ATGCGATTACCAACAATGCCAAAAAACGCCTTGAAGCGATCCAGTCCATGGAAGAACTGGGTTCGGGCTTTTTCCTGGCCATGCACGACCTTGAAATTCGGGGCACCGGTGAAGTGCTGGGTGAATCGCAATCGGGTAATATTCATGAGATTGGCTTTTCCATGTATACCGATATGCTTAACGAGGCGGTACGCGCCCTGAAAGCCGGTGAAGAGCCTGATCTGGATTCCCCCTTTGCCCCAGTCTGTGAAGTCAAGCTGCACGCTTCTGCCCTGCTGCCTTCTGATTACTGCGGTGATGTACATGCCCGCCTGTCCATTTACAAGCGCCTGGCACACGCCAAAAACGAAGACGAGCTGCTCACCATACAGGAAGAGTTAATAGACCGCTTTGGCAAACTGCCCGAACCGGCCATCATGCTGATAACCACCCACCGCTTACGGATTCTGGCCGAGCCGCTAGGCATTACCCGCCTTGATATTAGTGATGAGCAGGCCATGCTAAACTTTGGCCCTAAAGCCAATATAGACCCGCTACGCATGATAGAGCTGGTACAAAAACAAAAACACATCCGCTTTAGCGGTGCCGACAAACTGCGTATGGAACTGGCTAAAATGCCCGATATCAGCCAGCGCGTGAATGCGGTACGCCAGCTGCTGAAATCCTTATCCTGACTGTTTACTTACTCTTAAAATTATTCAAGCATAAACCAATTTATTTTAAAACAAGCCATGACCACACACCTTATCCTGCAAACTTCAAGTATTTTGGGCACCCTTATTGAACATGCCGCTGCCATTTCAAGTGCCAACGGTATTCATCACATCAACAGCTGTGCCGCCCGCCTGATAGATGTTGACCCTGCCTGCCGGGAAGAAATCATGCAATGGGCTGCCGCCAACCGGGTGGATACCGCCTTCATCAATAACTACAAACCCCTTGCCGACATGAAAGTGCTGGCCATGGACATGGATTCCACCTTAATCAATATTGAATGTATTGATGAAATTGCCGATATGGCCGGCCGCAAGCAACAAGTGTCAGCCATTACCGAAGCCGCCATGCGGGGTGAAATAAAAGATTTTTCAGAAAGCCTGCGGCGCCGGGTGGCGTTGCTGGAAGGCGTGCCGGCCAGTGCGCTTGAAAAGGTGTATGAAGAACGCCTGCACCTGAATCCCGGGGCAGAAAAACTGGTCCAGGGAGCAAAACAGGCGGGCTTGAAGGTATTGCTGGTTTCTGGTGGTTTTACGTTTTTCACGCAACGTTTGCAAGAACGCCTGGGGCTGGACGAAACGCATGCCAATACGCTGGAAATTGAAAACGGCCTGTTAACCGGACGCGTGCTGGGGGATATTGTGGATGGCCAGGCCAAGGCAAACTATCTGCAGGCATTGGCTCAAAAAGAAAATGCCACACCAGAACAATGTATTGCCATGGGTGATGGCGCCAATGACTTGATTATGATGGGGCATGCGGCTTATTCGGTGGCCTACCGGGCCAAGCCGGTGGTGCAGGAACAGGCGGCATATAGCATTAATTATTCCGGCCTGGATGCGGTGTTGAACTGGTTTTCTTAATTGGCAAAGGGGAATAATCACCCGCTGGGGGTGCGCTGATGCCGGGCGCACCAATGCAAATATGGCTGCATATGCAGCCATATTTTTTCCCACTAATTTATCGGATTTGCGCGTAAAACCCCGTCGTTCAGGGCGGGGAGGATGTCAAAAAGGATACTGACGAGGTTCAGTCTGGATGGTTATCCAGCGCAGGTCGGTAAACTCGCTAATGGAAGCCTTGCCACCAAAACGGCCATAACCGCTTTGTTTTACGCCACCAAATGGCATTTGCGCTTCATCATGAACCGTAGGACCATTAATATGGCAAATACCGCTTTCAATCTGCTTGGCTGTTTGCAGGGCACGATTGATATTCTGGCTGAACACGGCAGATGCCAAACCATAATCGCTATCGTTGGCAATCGCAATTGCTTCTGCATCGGTAGAGAAGGCTTTAACCGTTGTAACCGGCCCGAATGATTCCTCTGCATACAGTCTCATTTCAGGCGTGACACCCACAACCAGCACCGGCTTCATTAAGGCACCTTCGGTTTCCAGCGGTACGGGCAAAACAGCACCTTTGGCAACCGCATCTTCCACCATTGCCTTAATACGTTCGGCAGAATGTGCGCTTTCCAGATACCCCAAAGTATTGCTGGTATCTTCGGGGGTACCGGTTTTAATCGTTTTGATTTTGGCTGCCAGTTTTTCAATGAAAGCATCGGCAATCGTATCTTGCACCAACACCCGCTCGGTAGACATACAAATTTGGCCCTGGTTGAAATAAGCACCAAATGCAACTGCCGCTACCGCTTGTTCAAGATCGGCGTCATCATACACAATAACCGGTGCCTTGCCACCTAATTCCAGCAAAGCCGGTTTCAGGTATTTACCCGCCGTTGTTGCAATAATTTTACCCACCTTGGTAGAACCGGTAAAGTTAATGCGTTTAACGGCAGGGTGGGCAATCAGCTGCTCGACAACTTCGCCGGCATCTTCAGGCGCGTTACTGATAACGTTTACCACCCCGTCACCCAAACCTGCATCGGCAAGCACTTTACCGATCAGGGCATGAGTGGCAGGACACAACTCTGATGACTTCAGAATAACCGTATTACCACACGCCAGCGGCAAAGCAATAGAACGGGTAGCCAGAATAACCGGTGCATTCCATGGTGCGATACCAACAATGACACCACATGGAACACGAACAGCCATAGCCAGATTGCCAGGCACGTCGGAAGGAATGACAGAACCTTCCAGCTGTGTTGTCATGGCAGCCGCTTCACGCAGGATATTGGCTGACAAATGAACATTAAAGTAATACCAGGAATCGGTAGAACCGGTTTCCGTTCTAACCGTTGTCACAAACTCTTCAACGCGCTGATCCATTAAATCAGCCGCCTTGAGCAGGCGTTTGCGACGCTCACTGGGACTCAATGCAGACCAGACAGGAAACGCATTAGCCGCTGCTTCGATGGCAGCCTGTACATCGGCAGACTGGGCTGCTGCCGCTGTAGTAGCTACCTGGTTATTGACCGGATTAATACGGGTAAATGTTTTTTGCCCGGTTGCATCCTGCAGTTTGCCATTGATTAACAATTGTGCTGTATTCATTTATTCATGTATCCTTTATCCAACTACAGGTTATTTTCAAGGTCAATACCGCATTTTCCTGGAGCCAGAATATTGTTCGGGTCAAGCGCGCGTTTCAGGGTATGCTCAAGTTTGCGTTTTACCGGGCCATAACTTTGTGCAACCCGTTCCTGGAAGTGAGTATTTACACGATAAACGGCATAGCCTTCTTTTTCAAACTCATCAAGCAGTTCATTAAAGCAGGCATCGGCACGTTTCATTTCGTCGGGGTCTGCACGATTATATACCAAGTCAATCACGTGGTGCATATCACGCCAGCCAACAATAAACTCACCAACGTAGTCAAGACCGTGTTTATTGATAATGGTTTTTGCCAGTGTTTTCTGTTTGTCACATTCACTGCCACGCGCCTGGCTGACCGGTGCGAACCACATGGAACCGCCACCCCCACGCCAATTGTACAAGCCAAATTCCTGCAGGTTGGGTACACCTGACATTAACTCGGAACGGTATTTGAAAGGCTGGGTATTACCTGCTTCTTCCTGGGTAACCAATTTACCTTTACCCAGTTTTTTCAGGGCATTGGTAACAATATTCCAGTTGGCATCAACCTGCTCTTGTGTGCCATATAAAGCGGCATATACGTTCCAGGCACCCAAGTTTTTGTCTTTCTGGATTTGTTTCAGAATCGCATCTGAAGTAGCACCCGGTTCGTTGGTATATTGGCTGCGACGGGTATCGCACGTAGCGGCTTCCCACAGAATATTGGCAATCACCACCGAGTTCGGAATAACCTGGTTAATACGCAACGGACGAATAAACTCGACGATTTCAGAAATATCAGCGTCTTCTTCAAACTGGATTTCGAAAGGCTTGAATACAGGGGGACGTGGCATTAACCAAATACCCATTTTTGTACAAATACCGTAGTTGGACTGGGTAAACATCCCGTCAAGGGTTGGGCCGTAACCCCATTTGAACACCTGCCATGCCTTATCGCCCTTAACACCACCCATACCAGTACGGTATACATCACCGTTAGCCAGTACCACTTCCATACCACACTGCATCATGAAGTGCTCACCGTAAGGAGTGTAGCCAACGCCACGGTCAATCGTGTTACCCAATGGGCCCGCAATAGCTGAAGGCGCGGAAAAAGACAGCATTAAAGGAATGTTATTATCGGCCAGGTAATCATACAGCTGCTGGTAAGTAACGCCTGGCTCTACCAGGGCGGTACACAACTCCGGGTCTACGTGAATGATTTTATTCATTTTTTTCAGGTCAAGAATAACCTGGCCACGCATGACGGGTGCTGAACTCCCGTAACCGAAGTTACGACCGGTAGAGACAGTCCAGACCGGGATCTTGTATTCATTACAAATTTTGACTACGCCCTGAATCTGCTCAACAGTTGTTGCTGTTACCGCAGCCGAAGGCGCATGTGCGGCATTTTCAACCGACATCATGATTTTTTCGTAAGGAAGCAACTGTTCTTGCTTAACCAGAACATTTTCCTCACCCAACAATTCACGGAATGCTTTTACCGCTTTGTCAAAATCACTAAGATCAACACCACGAGGTAAATTTTTTGTATTTTCAGACATTTCTATTGTCCCTATCAAATCTCAATTGAGAATGAAACAAAATGGCCGCTTTCAGGCGACACACTGTTAATATTTTTTGGCAATGCAACTGCCGCATCCATCCTGTTTGGCGCCACCAGGGAATAGCCCAAATTGGCCATCCACTGCTGCGTAACCGCCTGCCCATTACCTGACAATGTCAGGCTGAGACCTGAAGGGGCATGCCCGTACGCCTCATTGAGCGTAAAAGCCTGACCGCACTGCTGCAGATTCCTGGCCAGCTCAACGGTACAATGCCGGGTGCTATCAACGGTTGACAAACTATGTATGGACTGTTTCAACCCAACGGCATGTTGGCCAATCCAGTTAATACGTGCGCCTGCACTGCGTGCCAGGTCAATGATAAGTGCCGCGCTGGCGTCATCGGTCAAACCAACCATGCGCACCCCATTACTGGCTGCCAAATGCGCCTGAAGCGCTTTAACGAACTCAAGACTTTTGTTTGCCATAACGGTTTTAACCGGTGCTTTAGAGGCTGCGGCAACACCCTTAATGAAAGCTGATTTTGACAAACTTTCATTCACCAATACAAATAAAGGCTTGCCAGTGGCCGAAGCACCTGCCGCCATCACGGTGTGCGATAAACCCGCACCCATACTGGCAAAACCGCCCAGCGCCATCCCCTTAAGAACCATACGACGTTTTTCATTCATCATGGCCTCCTAGGGATTTTTCTTGGTTACGGGTGCATTCTGAACATACTCGGCAATTTCATCGAGGGTTTTGTCATCGATAAAGGAAGCCGGAAATGCCGGCATTGCCAACCAACCCTGACGAACACGCAGTTTGGTAAATATCGGTGGTAAATTACGGCCTTTAAGATCGGGACCAACGTTTGGCTCTTTCGCATTCGCCTCATGGCAATGAAAGCAAGTTTTCTGATACATGAACTCGCCACTATGCCTGATAGGCTCTTCGGCTGCCAATACCTGTGCAGACAGCAAAGCTGCAGAAGTTGCAGTACAAGCCAAAATCAATTTTTTAAATACATTCATTGAACTCAAATCTCTTTGAGATGATTCACGATGCGTAACGGTATTGATGCCCTTCATTGATGGCAACACTTCGTACATGAACAGCTCCTCACTTTATTAAGATGATTCATTGCAAATCAAATTGATACAACATTAATTTTTTGCTTGATATCGTTTTAAAAAAAAAGCAATTTATTCAGTTTAATTACTGATTTTTTGTTAGCTCATTTTCTTATTGAAAGAAATATTGTCATTTATATTCTTTTGGTTTTACTTATTAAAAACCAGGCACACAGGCCCAATACCGAAAATAAAATAATTTAAAGTTAAAAAAACAAATATAAATCAAACTTTATAAACGTTGAATATGTTAACATCTTGTTCTAATTCTTTTTATGCATATTCAATATAACTGTCATGCCTAAAAAAGGCTTTTTTATAAAAAATATCTATTTATTTATAATAATTATGCAACTTTCAGCCTTGGCAAAAAGCACAATATATTGTTTCGTATAAAAAAAGCCTGGTTATTTAAAATAACCAGGCTTTTTTTAATACACATTGAAACCAAAAAACCAAACACTAAGCGCGTTTTTTTGGGTGCTTCATTAAATGCCGGTACACAAACCCGGGGTAAGCCAGCACAATATACAGGCAAGCGAAAATCGCCCAGAACTCCCAACCTTGGGCAATCGGGTTGGTATAGTAAGCCTCAAGTGCAAAACCCACCGCAGCCACCACAAAGAAAAACACCGTCACTTCAAGAAGGCGGTTAAAAAAGGTTTTTACCTTAAGGCTTTTGGCCATGACCTGGCCGGGAAAGTAAACACCCGCCACAATCAATACCACGGCGATCACCTGCATAAGGCTATCTAGTGCGGGACGGGACAGTAAATAACAACCTGCCCCAACCACCAGATAACTTAACAACGCCCGCAAAAAATAAAACAGGCTGTTTCTGTCAGGCTCGCCCTGCTGCTTCCAGGGTACAAATGTAAACGCCCTTTCGGTTAAGAACGGCAGCAATGCCGTGGCAAAAGCCAGAATAATCAGCATCCAGATGGAAGAAGCAGGAAACATATTTATAGTAAAGCCTTAAAATTTCAGTGAAGCGTCAATAACCTGTACACATAATGTCATTAAACCGCCTGGCAAAATACCCAACAGAATAATAACCAGACCGTTTACAGACATAACACCACTACGGAAAGTCAGCTGGTTGCCAATAACCGGTGCATCGGCTACCGGTTCGTCAAAGTACATGACCTTGACAACGCGCAGGTAATAATAGGCACCAATTAATGAAAACAGGATAGCAACAATAGCCAGATACAGATGACCGG
>JAVESC010000013.1:0-42483 GCA_034006805.1 Advenella sp. | reverse complement strand
GTAAACACACCGTCGATGCCTTCGTGGGAGATGCTGTCGAACGGTGGTTCGTAGAGTTTTTCTACCACAATGCTGCCGTGTTGGGCGATGTAGTTTTTCAGCAGGTTCATGAAGCGCACCTGCTGGGCAGTGAGTGCCGGATGTTCGTGCAGAAAGTGTTTGAAGTGTTCCTCGACGGCGTCGGGGTCAAGGCCGATAATCTCGCGCACCGTCAGGTGCAGTTGGTCGGCAGTGCGCCCGTAAAAATCGTTAAGCACGTCCAGGCTGAAGCCCGGATGGCTGGTAAGAATCGTGGAAGTGAGCGTTTTCAGCTCGGATTCGGCAATGGGCTGGCCCTGGTGGATTTTTTGCAAGGTAGGGTTGGCGGCCAGCATGCCGTCAAGGATTTCCTTAAGGCGGCGACGATAAATCATCGCATCGTTGGCGCCGGCGATTTGCACTTCGCGCGCTAGCTCTTTGATATTGCCGTCACTGGTGCGTGTGCTGCTGATGCCATAGCCGGTGTCGCTTCTGCTTTGCCGATACTTCATGATGCCGCGCAGTTCCTGGCGGGCATGCTCCAGCCGGTTGATGCTTGGCTGCTGCCAGAATTCGGCGCTATGCACCTTGGTGATAATCGCGTCTTTCTGGCGGACAGCGTTGATATTGACCGCCAGTGCGTACAGTTCGGCCAGCAGTTCGATCTTGCCGTCTTCAAAGCAACTGGCCTGTTCCACCATACAGCGCTGAATATTGGCAATAAGCCGGTCAAGGGCGGTGGCGTGCTTGTCGCGCAGGACACGGGCCGACATCAAGGGTGCGATAACTGTTTCAAGCAGGTGCCGGGTTTTAGCGCTGAAATCTTGCAGTAGCGAAGTCTGTTGCAACTGGTGGACAGTGCGCAGCTCACGTTTTACGGCGATGCTGGAGTCCGGCAGGTCGTTGATATCCGCCCGCAGAAGACTGATGGCCACATCAAAGGCGGCGGCATGATGGTGCTTAAGCGCGGCCTGCGCCAGCTGCAAACGCGCTTCAAAGGTGGTTTGCAGCAGCGACTTGCTGTCAGTGCCTTCCGGCTCTTGGTATTCTTGCTCGAAGTAGTCGAAGTTGCCGTAGTGATCGAAGATCAGGAACTCGGTTTTGTGTTTGTCCGGGCCAAACAGATTGGGTCGCAAACGGGTGCCACGGCCGATCATCTGCCAGAACTTGACCCAGCTCTTGACGGGCTTGGCGAAGACCAGGTTGACCACTTCGGGCACGTCGATGCCGGTGTCAAGCATATCAACCGAGATGGCGATGCGAAAGTCGTTGTCCGGCTTCTTGAATTCTTTGATCAGGCTACCCACATGCGGGATCGCGTTGTGAATGACCTTGCAAACCCTGCTGCCGTATTGCGGGTAGTGCTTGCAGAACAGGTCTTCCAGGTGTTCGGCGTGATCCTGGCGCTGGGCGAAGATGATGGTTTTGCCAACCAGTGAGCCGGTTTCGTCCTTGATACCGTTGTTGACCAGGTTTTCCAGGATGATGCGGTCAGTGTCTTCGCTAAAGATCTTGCGGCCGATGTCCTTACCGGCAATGGTGGTTTGCCGCGCTTCTTCTTCACCCAGGTCTTCTTCCAGCTGGCGTTGCTGCGCTTTGCTGAGCTGGTTGTAGTGAATGCCGTCACGCAGGAAGTCGGTGGTCAGGTCCTTGACCCGGAAGGGCACCAGATAGGGCGGATCATTATTGATGGCGGCGTCCAGCCCGAACTCGAAGGTGGGGTCGGTGGTTTCGCAGTCGAACATGTCGAAGGTGTTGCGGCTGATGAATTTCACCGGGGTGGCGGTAAGGCCTACTTGCAGGGCATCAAAATATTCAAACAGGTCGCGGTATTTGTTGTAGATACTGCGGTGGCTTTCATCAGCGATGATCAGGTCGAAAAAACCGATATCCAGTTGGGCAAAGCGGTTCATCATGCCGGGGTAGGTGGCAATATAAATACGGGCGCTTTGGTCTACCTTGCCGGTTTCACCGATGATACAGCGTGGTTCGCTGGGCAGGTTTTGCTTGAAAGCGTCGTCGGCCTGCACGCGCAGTTCTTTGCGGTCACAAAGAAACAGCACGCGCTTGGCCCATCCGGTGCGTAGTAGCAGTTCGGCCAGGGCAATGGCGACACGGGTTTTGCCAGTGCCGGTAGCCTGAATGATAAGTGCTTTGCGCCGCTGGTTCTGGAAGTGGGCGGCAACGGTTTTGATGGCTTCAATTTGATAGGGCCGGTCGGCGATGCCCAGTTCCGGATTAAAGCGTTCCAGTTCTTTTGCGCGGTAGTTGCGCTGGTAGATCAGGTGTTCGAGGCTGTCTTTGCTGTACAGGCCATACACTGGCCGGTAGGTGTTGTACTGGGTATCGTCCCAGATGAAGGTTTCGTAGCCGTTGCTGTAGAAAATGACCGGACGCTGCTTGCCCATGCGCTCGAAACCGTCGGCATACAGGCGCGCCTGTTCGCGGCCGGCCTGCAGGCTGATATTGCCGGCTTTCTTGGCTTCGATGACGGCCAGCGGTTGGCCATTGTCACCCCATAGCACATAGTCGGCGTAGCCCTTGCCCGAGGGGTTGTCTGGAAAACTAACCTCGACCTCTAGCCCCACCTGTGCCGGATTGTTGACATCCCAACCTGCCTGCAGCAGCATGATGTCGATCATCTGTGCCCGGGTTTTGGCTTCATTCCATTGCAGGCTGTCTGCCACCTGCTGGCTTTGCTGTTTGCGTTTTTGTTGATCTGCCGTGGCGGGTGCTTTCAGCTTTTCAATATTCCTGGTGCGTTCACGCTCCAGTTGCTCAATGACTTTTTCAAGTTCTTCCTGCTGCTTTTGCAGTGTTTTTTCGTAGCTTGAAACGGATTGCTTAAGCTGGCTTAGCTTTGCTGTCGGGTCTTGTACATCGATGAATGCGGCAAGTTGTGCTTTCTTTTTGCCGTAATACTTAATGCCCATGTACATGGCCAGCTGGTGCGCCGTGCCCAGTGCCATTTGTGCATGGCGTAACTCACCCTCTGCACCGTGGGCGGTGTCATTGCCTTGAATGCGTAAAAAGTTGATTTGGTGAATTAGTGATGGGTTAACGCAACCTTCAAAAACCGGATTTTTAACCAGCTCATAAAAGCTGGACTGCGGCATACGTGGCAGCTGTTCTTCATTGTAAATGGCCTTGGTCAGTTCTTCGGCAAAGCTGCGCAAACGGGTTAACGTGCTACCAGGATCAATATGCAGTACCGCCTCGGCCAAACCGCCAAGCTTGGCAAGCAGGTTGTTTTCAGGGCGCAAAAATTCGAAGTTCACTGATTTCATAAAATTATTTTGTTCATGACAGCCTTATTGCGTATAACAAAGGCCGTGCCAGGTTTATTAAATCACCAGGAAACAAGGTGGATGGCAACTCACATACATTCTTTGGCCAGGCGAGCGAGAGGGTAGCGTACTATGGCCGAATCTTATGGTTACATAATTGGAATCGATGTTAACCCATAAACCTGAAAAAAATAAAGATTATGTTATTGGCAATGGAAAAATGCCTTTATTGAACCCAGGCTAAGGGCAGGGTTGGGTGTTTTATCTGTAGAAATGAAAAAAGCCCTTAACTTTATTCAAGCTAAGGGCTTTTTGAAATTTTGTGGCGGAGCGGACGGGACTCGAACCCGCGACCCCCGGCGTGACAGGCCGGTATTCTAACCAACTGAACTACCGCTCCGCAGCGGTATGTTAAAGTCTAACATCAAACAAAATGTTTGGCGTCCCCTAGGGGATTCGAACCCCTGTACCCACCGTGAAAGGGTGGTGTCCTAGGCCTCTAGACGAAGGGGACCGGACTTTGTCTAACTGATTTTAATGCTTCGTATGGTGTAGCATTAAAAAGGCCCTGAAAAAGTGTCAGGGCTTTTGAATCTTGTGGCGGAGCGGACGGGACTCGAACCCGCGACCCCCGGCGTGACAGGCCGGTATTCTAACCAACTGAACTACCGCTCCGCAGCGGTATGCTAAAGTCACATCAAACAAAATGTTTGGCGTCCCCTAGGGGATTCGAACCCCTGTACCCACCGTGAAAGGGTGGTGTCCTAGGCCTCTAGACGAAGGGGACAGGACTTTAACTGTTAACGTACTACATTTTAATTGTGAACGATAAAACTGTATCACAACTTACTTCGCTAAACCTTTCTAAAGAAAGTTGGTGGAGATAAGCGGGATCGAACCGCTGACCTCTTGCATGCCATGCAAGCGCTCTCCCAGCTGAGCTATACCCCCAATTGAGTGACTAGCGAAGAATTAGAATTATGCATGCATTTAAGCCTTTGTGCAATACCTTTTTGCTTCTTGTGTACAAAAAAGCCACATTTTCGTTATGTGGCCTTAAAAGTGATGTTTTTTTGCCAATTAAAGGATGCTTATTGAGGCCTTAAGCTTGCCTTGATTTTTTTTGAAAAAAATAATTAAGGTTTTTTTCTGAAAAACACGCCCAGGCCAATGCAAAGCAATGACAATATAATGATCAGGCTGTTTCCGGTGCGGGCATAAAGGGTATAACCCTGTGTTCCCTGTACCTGTACATCCAATACACCCGGAATGGCGGTAGGCAGGGCGGCAATTACGTTGCCATTGGCGTCTATGGCGGCGGTTGTGCCGGTATTGGTGGCACGTACCATTGGGCGGGCGGTTTCCATACTGCGCATGCGGGCAATTTGCAAATGCTGACCCAGGGCAAAGGTATTGCCAAACCAGGCCAGGTTACTCACGTTAAACATAATGCTGGCGCCGGGTGAGCCGTCGGGGCGGGTAAACAGGGCGGGTAACAGTTCTTCGCCAAAGACATCTTCATAGCAAATGTTAGGAGCAAAAACCTGGTCTTGTACCACGAAGTTTTGTTGCAAGGCAGTGCCACGGTCAAAATCGCCAAGCGGTATGCCAATGGCGTGCACAAACCAGCGGAAACCGTAGGGAATAAATTCGCCAAAAGGAACCAGGTGCTGTTTGTCATAAACCGGCAGCCCAAGGCCGGACATTAATGCTTCAACGCTTGTCTTGCCATCAAGGGCGATCACGCTATTGGTATAGCGCTGGCCACGGTGATCCAGGGTGCGCAGGGGCACGCCCATGAAAAAAACACTTTGAGTGCTTTCAGCCAACTGGGTGACTGATTGCCAGAATGGCGGGCTCATCCTGTCCTGGAAACCGGGAATAATCGTTTCCGGAAAAATAATGACTTTGGCGGGGGCATCGGGATGGGCGGGTTCCAGCAAGGCAAGGTCAAGATTCTCGTGGATGCTTTCCAGCATGGTGTCTGGGTGGAACTTGCGGTCTTGTGAAATATTGCCCTGAATAAGCCTGATGGAGATGGGGTTGCCATGGGGTTGGTGCCAGGTAATTTGTTTCAGGCCAACACTAATAGCAAGCAGGCCGGCCATAGATGCCAGGCAAAGGGTGGCGGCTTTACGCTGCCGCTTTTGCAGGCAAGCAAAATAGGTTGCAAGCAATGCGGATACCAGAGCGGCCATGAAACCCACTCCGTACACGCCCAGCACGGGCGCCCAGGCAGACAGGATGCTGCCCGTATGGGCATAGCCGGTACTGTTCCAGGGGAAGCCGGTAAAGATGAAGCTGCGCAGCCATTCTGACAGCGCCATGCTGCCGGCCCAGACCAGCACAAAACTGGCCATTGAGCTGCGTGACAGGTAGCGGGTTACGCTGGCCGCCAGGATGGGATAAAGGCTTAGGTAGGCCGACAGCAGGAAGACAGCGGCGGCCGCCAGCGGAGCAGCCAGTGCTCCGTAAGTATTCATGCTAATGAACAGCCAATAGATACCCGTGCAGAAATTGCTGATGCTGAACCAGGCTGCATGCCAGGCGGCCTGGCGTACGTTGCCTGCCCTAAGCACATACCAGGCCAGTACGGCCAGGGTAAGGATTTGGGTTAATGGCAGGCTCCAGGCAGGAAGCGGGGAAACAGAAAAACTTAGGGCGTGCAAGGCGCCCGCTGCAAGCAATAAAAGCCGGTGCATCATGGTTTAATGGTCTTTGTTGGAAGCCGCAGATGGCGTAGAGCGTTTGACGTGCAGCCACAAGGCACGTCGCGCATCGGCGCGTAACACCCGGAACCGGAGGTTTTCATGGTCGTGCGTGTCTCCGCGTTGGGGGATATGATCCAGTTCAGCGGCCAGCCAGCCGCCAATGGTGTCATAGTCCTCTTCGGGGATATGGCTGTTGATGGTTTGATTGAAGTCGCTGATATCGGTGATGGCCATGACCCGCCAGGCATTTTCCGATTCGGGGAAAATGGTTTGTTCGGCTTCTTCATCGTATTCGTCTTCAATATCGCCCACAATTTGTTCAAGCACATCTTCCATGGTGATTAAGCCGGTAATGCTGCCGTATTCATCGATGGCGATGGCGATGTGATTGCGGGTATCCTTGAAGTCACGCAACAGCTGATTGAGTTTTTTGGTTTCGGGCACAAAATAGGCAGGCCGGATCAGGTTGCGGATATTAAGTTCGGGATCGTTGAAAAAACGCAGTAAATCTTTGGCCAGCAAAATGCCGATAATGTTGTCACGCTCGTTTTCATAGACGGGAAAGCGCGAGTGTGCCGTATCAATAATGATGGGCAGGAGATCTTGCAAGGATTGCGAGGCATCAAGCATGTCGATGCGTGAGCGGGGCACCATGATATCACTGACATTTTTTTCAGTCACCGAAATGGAGCCCAGGATCATTGTGTAGGAGTCGTCATCGAGGATTTCCCTGTCATGGGCGGCACACAGGATTTCCTGGATGTCCTCACGGTCTTCGGGCTCGCTTTGGCCTATAAGAGTTTTAAAACGCTGCAATAAAGAGCGCGTGGCGGATTTTTTGGCTGACTTTGATTCTGGGTCAGGCTCGCTGGGAGGGTATGGGTCTGTTGACATCTCTGGACGTCTAGTTAATGGAAATTCAAGCATAACTCAAAATTATTCTGTTTTGATGAAATATCGGCTTGTTCATTGAAAATGCCTGAATTCCCCCCTTAAATGTGCTTTTTTTCGTGGATGATTAACGTTCCAGATAAGGGTTTTCGATATGTAGGCGCGTCAGGATGGCAATTTCCATGGCCTCCATGTGTTCGGCTTCATCGTTGCTGATATGGTCGTAGCCCAGCGCATGGAGGGTGCCGTGAATGACCAGGTGGGCGGCATGGTTTTTGAATGGCTTGTCCTGTTCGGTGGCTTCTTTTTTCAGGACATCCAGGCACAGGATGATATCTCCGTGGGCCGTGCCTTCCGGGTCAACCCCATATTCAAAGGTCAGGACGTTGGTGGCGTAATCTTTGTTGCGGTAATTGGCATTGAGTGACCGGCCTTCATCGGTGTCTACCAGGCGCAGGGTCAGTTCAGCACGCTGGAACGCATCGGGACAGTCCTGGCAGGCCGCCTGGACCGCTTTCAGGGCCCAGGCACGCAGCTGCTGGCGGGACAGTTCCGGCGCATCAACGGCGTATTGCACGGTAAAGCTAAGAACGGGTTCTGGCATGATGGTTAACGGTAAGGGGGTTGATGGGAAGGGAGGCTGGATGCCGTCTCTGATTCATCATAGGCATCAATAATGCGTGCCACCAGCGGGTGACGAACCACGTCTTTGCTGGAGAAGCGGGAAAAAGCAATGCCTTCGACCGACTGTAAAACCTGCAGGGCATGGGACAGGCCGCTTTTTTGTCCTTTGGGCAGGTCAATTTGTGACGGGTCGCCGGTAATAATGGCCTTGCTGCCAAAACCAATCCGGGTCAGGAACATTTTCATTTGTTCCGGCGTGGTGTTCTGGGCTTCGTCAAGAATGACAAAGGCATGATTCAGGGTACGTCCGCGCATATAGGCCAGCGGTGCGATTTCAATGGTTTGCTTTTCAAACAGGCGCTGTACTTTTTCAAAGCCCATCAGGTCGTAAAGCGCGTCATATAAGGGGCGCAGGTATGGGTCTACTTTCTGGGCCAGGTCGCCGGGCAGAAACCCCAGGCGTTCGCCTGCCTCTACCGCCGGGCGGGTTAAAATAATACGCTGTACGTTTTCCCGTTCCAGGGCATCAATCGCGCAGGCGACGGCCAGCCAGGTTTTGCCGGTACCGGCCGGGCCGGTACCAAAGGTAATGTCATTGCGCAGGACATTATTCAGGTACTGGCGCTGACTGGGTGTTCTGGGTCGCAGGTCGCTGCGTCTTGTCCGCAAAACAATGGTGTCGCTTTCATCGTCCAGTGGCGGTAAGTCGTCCTGTTCTTCAGGCTGGGCAGACAAGGCCGGGGGCACTTTGTGCGGAGAGGCTTTCTGCTCTACCAGGCCCAGCTGGATATCGTCAATGGTCAGGTCTTTATGGCGGGCACGACGGTGAAAAATCTCAATGCTGTTGCCCGCCTTCAGTGCCTGTTCGCCTTCAAGGGTAATGCGGCTGCCGTTACGGCCCAGCTTGACCCCCCAGGCCTGGGCGATTTGCCGCAGGTTTTCATCAAGGGGGCCGCACAGGTTGGCCAATTGCATGTTGTCCCCATCAAGCGTGATGATGACGGGTTGATTGCGTCTGGTTGCCATTAGTCTACCTGCTCGCTGGTGACCACATTGCCGCGTAGCGAGTTGGTGTAGACATCGGTAATGCGGACATTGACGATTTGACCGATGAGGCGTTTGGGGGCGGCAAAATTGACGATCCGGTTGTTTTCGGTGCGTCCGGTGAGTTCATTTTTATCGCGGCGCGATTCGCCCTCGACCAGCACCGGCTGAACCGTGTTCAGCATGGCGTGGCTGATGGCCTTGGCCTGTTTGGTGATTTGGGCCTGCAGGCGTTGCAGGCGCTTGAGCTTGACGTCGTAGGGGGTGTCATCATGCAGGTCGGCGGCCGGAGTACCGGGGCGGCGTGAATAGATGAAGGAAAACGAGGTGTCAAAATTGACGTCTTCGATTAGTTTCATGGTGGTTTCAAAGTCGGCATCGGTTTCACCGGGAAACCCGACGATGAAATCGGAAGACAGGGTCAGGCCTGGGCGAGCCGCATACAGTTTGCGTGCCAGCGCCTTGAACTCAAGCCCGGTATAGCCTCGTTTCATGGCGGCCAGGATGCGGTCGCTGCCGGTTTGAATAGGCAGGTGCAGGAAAGGCACCAGCTTGGGCAGGGCGCCGTGCGCTTCAATTAAGCGGTTGGTCATTTCTTTGGGATGGGAAGTGGTGTAACGGATGCGTTCAATGCCCGGGATTTCATGTACATACTCAAGCAGCATGGCAAAGTCGGCAATTTCACCGCTGTCACCCATGGTGCCGCGATAGGCATTGACGTTCTGGCCCAGCAGGTTGACTTCTTTGACCCCTTGGTCTGCCAGGTCGGCCACTTCCTGCAAGACGTCTTCAAACGGACGGGAAATTTCTTCACCGCGGGTATAGGGAACCACGCAAAAACTGCAGTATTTGCTACAGCCTTCCATGATGGAAACGAATGCCGACGGGCCTTCAACCCGGGCGGGCGGCAGGGCATCGAATTTTTCAATTTCGGGGAAGCTGATGTCTACCTGCGAGCGACCGGTTTCGTGCCGCTTGCTAATCAGGTCTGGCAGGCGGTGCAGGGTTTGGGGGCCGAAAACAACGTCTACATAGGGGGCCCGGCGAATGATGGTGGCCCCTTCCTGACTGGCCACGCAACCGCCTACGCCAATGACCAGATTTGGTTTTTTCTGTTTAAGCAGATTGGCACGTCCCAGGTCTGAAAAGACCTTTTCCTGGGCTTTTTCACGGATTGAACAGGTGTTGAACAATATAACATCGGCATCTTCTGGATCATTGGTAAGCTCCAGGCCCTGGTTTTCACGCAGGACATCGGCCATTTTGTCAGAGTCATATTCATTCATCTGGCAGCCGAAAGTCTTGATGTAAAGCTTGCGGGTGCTGCCATCGGGGGCGGCCAGGGAAGAAAATGGAGATTCAACAGCTTGAACAGGTTCGGCGATAACGCCGGGACGTTTGATAGTGGTTTCTTGCATAGTTGGATACCGTTGCGGGTTTGAGCCCGGGGGCAAAAAAAGGAAAAAGCAGATTGTACTCTTATTGTCGCTCTTTTTTCTATCTGTTTGTTTTTACATTGAACAATGCGCCCAAATTAGATTGCCCCCAAAAACCGGAGGGGTCCGGCTTGTTGGGGGCAGTGTAAGGGCCATGGTTTTGGCCGCTTGCCTTAAAGGAAGAGCATCAGCCTTCCATGATTTCGGCGGCCGGGTCTTCTTTCTTGGGCGTTTTCAGCATGTCTTCACGCTTGACACCCAGCCACATGGCAAGGGATGCTGCCACGAAAACCGAGGAATAAATGCCAAACCAGATGCCGATGGTTAAGGCCAGCGAGAAGTAATGCAGGGTGGGGCCACCAAAAAAGAACATGGACAACACCATCATCTGGGTAGAACCGTGAGTAATAATGGTTCGGGAGATGGTTTGGGTAATGGAGCTGTCAATGACTTCACGAACACTGGTTTTTCGCTGTTTGCGGAAGTTTTCGCGAATCCGGTCCATGATAACCACCGATTCGTTGACCGAGTAGCCAAGTACTGCCAGCACACCGGCCAGTACGGGTAAAGAGAACTCCCATTGGAAAAAGGCAAAAAAGCCCAGGATAATGACCACATCGTGCAGGTTGGCAATCATGCCGGCAATGGCGAACTTCCATTCAAAGCGGAAACCCAGGTACACAATAATGCCCAGGATCACAAAGAAAAATGCCTTCAGGCCGTTGCTGAACAGTTCGCTACCCACCTGTGGGCCAACAAACTCAACCCGGCGCAGTTCGGCATTGGGGTCTGCCTGTTGCAGAACCTGCATGACTTTTTCACTTTGCTCGGCCGACGAGACGCCCTCCTGGATGGGAAGGCGAATCATGACGTCTTGTGACGTGCCAAAATTTTGTACCTGGTAGTCGGTATAGCCCAAAGAAGTTACCGAATTGCGGATGGAGTCCAGTTCGGCTGGCTGTTGGTAATTGACTTCCATCACCGTACCACCGGTAAATTCAATAGATAGGTGAAAACCGCGGGTAACGATGAAAAATACCGCCAGTATGAACGTAATGGCACTGATCGCGTTAAGGATCGGCGCATACTTCATGAACGGTATGGTTTTACGGATTCTGAATAATTCCATTTTAATTCCTGATACCCGAACCGCCAGGGTTCAGGTACATTGTTTTCGTATTAAGCCTTGCTTGTGGATGAACGCGTTTTATTTTTCTGCATCTGGTTTCCAGACCGTACCGATAGCCAGGGTTTTGAGCTTTTTACGGCTGCCATACCAAAGGTTGACCAGTGCCCGGACACCCACAACGGAAGAGAACATGGACGTTAAGATGCCAAGGGTATGAACCACGGCAAAACCACGGATGGGACCGCTGCCAAAAGCCAGTAATGTCAGGCCAACAATCAGGGAGGTCAGGTTCGAGTCAAGAATGGTTCCCCATGCCTTGTCAAAGCCGATATTGATGGCCTGTTGCGGTGAGGCACCGCCACGCAGTTCCTCGCGGATCCGTTCGTTGATCAGCACGTTCGCGTCAATCGCCATACCCAGGGTCAGGGCCAGTGCCGCAATACCCGGCAGGGTAAGGGTTGCCTGCAGCATGGAAAGCAGGGCCAGCAGCAGCAAGACGTTGAAGATCAGGCCCAGGGAGGAGAAAACGCCAAACAGGTGGTAGTAAATAATCATGAACACGGCAATCATAATGAAGCCGTACAGGGTGGAGTCAAACCCTTTCTTGATGTTTTCCGCACCCAGGCTTGGGCCAATCGTGCGTTCCTCGATAATGCTCATGGGCGCGGCCAGTGAACCGGCACGCAGCAACAGGGATACGTCAGCCGCCTGCTGGGCGCTCATGCTGCCTGAAATTTCAACCTGTCCGTTGGGAATTTCACTGCGGATAACCGGTGCGGTCACGACTTGCCCACGATTGTTTTCAAACAGGATAATGGCCAGTCGTTTACCAATGTTGTCGCGGGTAGTGTCGCGGAAAATGCGGGCGCCTTTGTTATCGAGGGTCAGGTTGACCGTGGGTTCCTGGGTTTGCTGGTTACGGCCGGCCTGTGCGTTTTCCAGGTTTTCACCGGTCAGCAGGACCTGGCGGCGCACCAGGATGGGGCGGCCATCGCTGTCTTTGAACGACTCAAGACCGAAAGGCACTGTACCACTGGCCAGTGCGGCCATGGCAGCGGGAGAGTCATCAACCAGGCGTAATTGCAGGGTGGCGGTGCGGCCAAGAATTTCTTTGGCTTTGGCTACATCTTGAATGCCAGGCAATTGAACCACGATACGGTCATTGCCCTGCTGCTGGATAACCGGCTCGGCAACGCCCAGTTCATTGATACGGTTATGCAGGGTAAGAATGTTTTGTTTGAGGGCGGTTTGTTCAACCCGGGCGATTTCAGTCGGGCTGATTTGTCCGGTCAGGATGAATTTGCCGTTGGTGCCGGATTCAGTAAAGCTTAGCTCGTTAAGGCGGTTGCGAAAAGCGCCAATGGCTTTGTTGCGGTCAGCATCGCTGGCAAAGGTGGACACAATGGTGGAACCCACCTTATTGACCGACTCGACCTCAATTTTCTGGTCGCGAAGAATGCTGCGGATGTCGGTCGTCAGGGTGTCATAACGCGATTCCAGGGCACCTTTCATGTCAACCTGCAGCAGGAAGTGGACGCCGCCGCGCAAGTCAAGACCCAGGTACATGGGATTTGCGCCCAGGCTGGTCAGCCAGTCGGGCGACCCGGACAGCAAGTTCAGGGCAACCGTATAATCGGGTTCTTGCGTATTGGTATTCAGGCTGTTTTCAAGGACGTCTTTGGCCTTGAGCTGGTTGTCGGTGGAATCAAAGCGGATGCGGAGGGTGCCAACCGGACCATTTTGCTGAAAATAGGAACCTGTTGAGGGAATGTTGTTTTGTTTAAGGATGTTGTCAACGCGGCTTAACAGCTGTTGATCGACCTTGCGTGTAACGTTTGCGCTAGAAACCTGAACAGCAGGCGATTCCCCGAAAAAGTTCGGGATGGTGTAAATAATACCGATTACCAATGCAACCAGTACCATTAGGTATTTCCAGAGAGGATAGCGGTTCATGCCGTAGCCGTAAAAATGTGTTAATTAAAAAAGAAAGCCCTTAAAACTTAAGGGCAGGACAAGCTTACAGTGATTTGATAGTGCCTTTGGGCAGGATATTGGTCACGGCACCGCGCTGCAACAGGACTTCTACCGGTTTTTCAGCCAGGTCAGCCACTTCAATGGTAATGTAGTTATCGGTTACCTTGCTGACTTTACCCAGCATGCCACCTGAAGTAATGACTTCGTCGCCTTTGGCCAGTGCTTCGACCATGGCTTTGTGTTCTTTCTGGCGTTTCATTTGTGGGCGGATCATCATGAAATAAAGCACCACAAACATGAGGATGATGGGCAGGAAACTGACCAATCCGCCAGCGGCACCCTCGGGGGCGGCCTGAGCAATAATAACGTGTGATAAATCTGTTACCAACATGGGGGAACTCCAAAAAAATAATTATATTAACGGGATATTGTAGCGGAACTTGATTATTCGATGCCTTTTGCGCGATCTTTTGCGAATTGTTCTTTCCATTGCATAAAAGTGCCGTTATCCAGTGCCGTGCGCATTTCCTGCATCAGATTCAGGTAGTAATGCAGGTTGTGAAGGGTGTTTAAGCGGGCACCGGTAATTTCATTGGCTTTTTGCAGATGATGCAGGTAAGCGCGGGAAAAGTGGCTGCAGGTATGGCAGTGGCAGCTTGGGTCTAAAGGCCGGGTGTCATCTTTGTAACGGGCATTGCGGATCTTGATGTCGCCAAAGCGGGTAAACAGCCAGCCATTGCGGGCATTGCGTGAGGGCATGACGCAGTCGAACATGTCCACGCCATTGGCGACACCATCAACCAGGTCTTCAGGGGTGCCAACACCCATCAGGTAACGCGGTGCATTTTCAGGCAGTTGGTGGGTGATGTGCTGCAAAATGCGCAACATGTCTTCTTTGGGTTCACCCACCGACAAGCCACCAATGGCATAACCATGAAAACCGATATCGGTCAGGCCGGCCAGGGATTCGTCGCGCAGGGATTCATACATGCCGCCCTGAACAATGCCAAACAGGGCGTTGGGGTTTTCAAGCTGGTTGAAACTGTCTTTGGAGCGTTTGGCCCAGCGCAGTGACATGCGCATCGAGCGGGCGGCCTCTTCCTGGGTGGCGGGCCGGCCATCTATCATATAGGGCGTGCATTCATCAAACACCATCACGATATCTGAATTAAGGGCGCGCTGGATACGCATGGATTCTTCTGGCGTCAGCAGCAGCTTGGCGCCATCGATAGGTGAAGAAAACTTGACGCCTTCTTCGGTAATTTTGCTGCGCAGCTCACTAAGGCTGAATACCTGAAAACCGCCGGAATCGGTCAGGATGGGTTTGTGCCATTGCATAAATTGATGCAACCCACCGTGTTTTTCGATGACGTCGGTGCCCGGACGCAGCCAAAGGTGGAAGGTATTGCCCAAAACAATCTGGGAACCGATTTCTTCCAGTTCGTGAGGCAACATGGCCTTGACGCTGCCATAAGTGCCTACCGGCATGAACATGGGCGTTTGCACGGTGCCATGGTTTAGGGTAATGCTGGCGCGGCGGGCCTTGCCTTCGGTTTTTAACAGTTCAAACTTGAGTCCAGACATATCTTTTCAATATAAATAATTTTGATCGGGGTAGCGGGCTGTGTCGCGTTCAGACGCGGGGTGCGATGAACATGGCGTCGCCATAGCTGAAAAAACGGTATTGTTGACCGATGGCATGTTGATAGGCTTTGCGCATGGTGTCAAGGCCACACAATGCTGAAACCAGCATGAGCAGGGTGGACTGGGGCAGGTGAAAGTTGGTCAGGAGCCCGTCGATGACCTGGAACTTGTAGCCCGGGGTAATGAACAGGCGGGTGTCGGCCGAATGGGCAAGCGGGCATTTTGGTCCGGCAAGGCCACCCTGGCGGGCGGCCGATTCCAGTGCCCGCACGCTGGTGGTGCCTACGGCAATCACGCGTCCGCCTTTGGCCCGGGTTTGTAAAATGGCATTTACGGTTTCCTGTCCTACGGTATACCATTCGGCATGCATAATATGGTCTTTGAGCTGTTCAGCCCGCACCGGCTGAAAGGTGCCCGCGCCCACGTGCAGGGTCACAAAAGCAGTGGCCACGCCTGCCGCTTTTATTTGCTGTAACAGTTCATCATTAAAATGCAGGCCGGCCGTGGGAGCGGCGACCGCGCCGGGCTCCTGGGCGTACACCGTTTGGTATCGCTGGTCATCGGAAGCATCGGCATCGTGCTGGATATAGGGCGGCAAGGGCGTTGCGCCGTATTGGTCCAGCAAGTCCAGCACATTATTTGGAAAACGAAGGTCAAACAACTCACCTTCGCGGCCAAGCACTTCTGCCTCGAAGGCATTTTCAAACACCAGACGGGTACCTGCCTTGGGTGATTTGCTGGATTTGATATGTGCCAGGGCTCGGGTGGGTTCGGTAATGCGCTCGATTAAGGCCTCTATTTTGCCCCCGCTTTGTTTTTGTCCGTGCAGGCGTGCCTTGATGACCTTGGTGTTGTTAAAAACAAGCAGGTCGTTGGGTTTTAGCAAATTAACGATATCGGCAAAGGCAAGGTCGTGGAACTGGTCTTGCGGGTCGATATGCAACAGGCGGCTTTGCCCGCGAGAGGCTGGCGGTGTTTGGGCGATAAGCGCTTGTGGCAACTCATAATTGAAGTCGGCAACAGTGAGCGTATTGTTGGTCTGATACATGAAAACAGCAAAGGTAATTGGAAAAATATCGGAGGGCGTATTATCATTTCGGCATGGTTGTTGCCGGGGAAAGGGTTATTATAAAGCCAGTTTAATCCTGTGCCATTGAAATGAATGGATCAGGTAAGTTATGCCCATTCCCAATGCTGGCAAACTGACTATATTGTATTGTGAATCCATCGGAGGAATTATGGCCATCCACGAGATCCGGCACCCCCTTATCAGACATAAACTGGGCATTATGCGCAGTGCAGATCTTAGTACAAAAAGTTTTCGCGAACTGGCCCAGGAAATTTCAGCACTGCTCACTTATGAGGCTACTAAAGACTTTCCGCTTGAAAATACCACTATCAAGGGGTGGTGCGGCGAGGTTGTGGTGGAAAAAATCGCCGGCAAGAAAGTAACTGTGGTGCCCATCTTGCGTGCCGGTATTGGCATGCTTGAAGGTGTTCTTTCGCTGGTTCCGGGCGCCAAGGTCAGTGCGGTTGGGATTGCCCGCAATGAAGAGACCCTTGAAGCCGGCACCTATCTGAAAAAACTGGTGGATGACCTGGATCAGCGAATTGCCCTGATTATCGACCCCATGCTGGCCACTGGCGGTTCTATGGTGGCAACCATCGAGATGTTGAAGGCGGCCGGTTGCCGTGAAATACGTGCCTTGGTATTGGTGGCGGCCCCTGTGGGGATTGAAAAAGTGCTCAGCCTGCATCCCGATGTGGATATTTACACCGCTTCGGTTGATGAGGGCCTGAATGAAAATGGATATATTATTCCTGGGCTGGGTGATGCCGGTGACCGGATTTTTGGCACCCGGCAGAAAGATTAAGGCATAGTTTGCCAGCCCCGGTTTTTGTGACGCAGCGATTACACTGTTGCGTTATATTCATACAATGATGTAATTGGCTGTCATGTTTTTTTATGTTTTATTATAGGGTGGTTTCCTAAAATCATATATGATGTTCTGAATCCCCTTAATTTTTGGAGCAAGCAAATGGCAACACGAAAAAATCTGGAACAAACCGAAGAGCAATTGTTGGAAACCCTGCGCAAAAGTATTGAAGATGCAGAAGCTTTGCTGAAGGAAGCTGCGGGAGTGGGAGAAGAAAAAGCGCATGAATTAAGGGCCAGGGCAATGGGAGCGATTCACCGGGCAACCGATAGCTTCAAGGAAACCCAAGAAAAAGCCATTGTCCAAAGTAAGGAAGCGGCACGGGTAACTGATGAATACGTTCACGAAAACCCATGGCGCTCTATTGGCATGGTGGGCCTGGCCGGTTTGTTGCTGGGCGTTATTATTGGCCGTCGTTAAGATTTAAAGGGTACCGCTTTTATGACCGTCAGGCATGATCTGAAGAATGCGGTTGGTAGCCTTTTTAAAGTTGCCGCCACCCGTATGGAGTTGTTCGGACTTGAACTGGCCGAAGAAAAAGAACGTATGCTGGGCATGCTGTGGTTGAGCATGTTTGGCTTCGTTTTTTTTATTTTGGCCCTCATGAGCGCAACGGTATTGGTTGGCCTGTATTTTTGGGGTACTGAATACCGTTTTGTTGTGTTGCTGGGGTTGGTGTTGTTTCATACCCTGGCTGCATTGGCCTGCTTTTTCTATGTCCGCTCCCGCCTTATCAGGAAACAGCTGCCGTTTTCCGCAACGGTCAAGGCCTTGCAAGATGATGCGCGGTTTATGAACCGGGAAGCGCCCGTTGTCAAAAAGGATCGCCCATGAACCGGAAAGAGCGTGAACTGCATAAACAGTTGCTGGTTGCCCGCATAGAGGTTGAGCGGGAAATTGCCAGTTTAAGTTTCAGAAAACTTGGCCTGTCGGCGTCGCCGCGGGCACTTAAGCAGCAATTCTTGCAAAGCGGCACCTTGGGCCTGTCCCGTTTTACGGGTATCCCTTCCAGCGTGTTTGATTACCTTCAAAAGCACCCCCGCCTTAGCCTGCTGGTTGGCCGCTTCTTGCTGCGTTCCAGCAAAACCCGTTCAAAGGTGCTTAAGCCTGTGGTGCTGGCAGCGGTTTCCTGGTTTGTTTACAATAAATTTCAGGGCCGGGAAAGCGAAGTGCCTTCCCGTCAGCCGGTTACTACAAACCCAGATCCTTCCACAGAGAATCCACCCGGGTTTTAACGCTGGCATCCATTTTAATGGGCGTGCCCCATTCACGCTGGGTTTCACCGGGCCATTTGTTGGTGGCATCCAGCCCCATCTTGCCGCCCAGACCAGAAACCGGAGAGGCAAAGTCCAGGTAATCAATGGGCGTGTTTTCCACCAGGAGCGTATCGCGTACCGGGTCCATTCGGGTGGTCATGGCCCACACGACTTCTTTCCAGTCGCGGGTGTCAACATCGTCATCAACCACAATAATGAATTTGGTATACATGAACTGACGCAGAATGCTCCAGACGCCAAACATGACGCGTTTGGCATGGCCAGCGTATTGTTTGCGAATGGAAACCACCGCCAGCCGATAACTGCAGCCTTCGGGTGGCAGGTAAAAATCAACGATTTCAGGCAATTGTTTTCTTAACAGGGGAACAAACACCTCGTTCAGGGCAACCCCCAGTACAGCGGGTTCATCAGGGGGTTTGCCGGTATAGGTGGAGTGATAAATGGGGTTTTTGCGCATGGTAATGCGTTCAACCGTAAAGACCGGGAACCAGTCCTGCTCGTTGTAATAGCCGGTATGGTCGCCATAGGGGCCTTCCAGCGCCATTTCATAAGCAGATGGTTTGGGCGGAGTCATGCCTTCGGGCACCGAGGGAGCCAGAGCCCGTGGGTCGGATGAAGGAAGGATATGCCCTTCAAGCACGATTTCTGCCGAGGCCGGAATGGATAAATCACTGCCAATGGCTTTGACCAGCTCGGTGCGTGAGCCACGCAGCAGGCCGGCAAACTGGTATTCAGATAAACTGTCGGGAACGGGCGTGACGGCACCCAGGATGGTGGCCGGGTCTGCGCCCAGCGCCACGGCAATGGGAAACGGCTTGCCGGGATTGGCCAGGGCGAAATCACGAAAATCAAGGGCGCCGCCACGATGTGACAGCCAGCGCATGATAAGTTTGTTGCGGCCGATGAGTTGCTGGCGGTAAATGCCCAGGTTCTGGCGCTTGGCAAGCGGGCCTTTGGTAATGACCAGGCCCCAGGTAATCAGGGGGGCAATATCGCCCGGCCAGCATGTCTGGATGGGCAAGCGGTTAAGGTCAACGTCATCGCCTTCAAAAATAATTTCCTGGCAGGGGGCGTGGCGATGCATTTTGGGTGCCATGTCCCAAAGCGCGGATTTAAGCATGGAAACCTTGCCAAAAGCGTCTTTCAGGCTTTTGGGCGCCTCGGGCTCACGCAAGGTGGCCAGTAATTCGCCAATTTCCTTCAGGGCGCTGGTGCTGTCTGCCCCCATGCCCCAGGCAACCCGCTGGGGGGTGCCAAACAGGTTGGCTAGAACCGGGATGTCAGATGTTTGGCCATTGTGCATGGCATTTTTAAAAAGCAGGGCAGGCCCTTCCTTGCGCAAGACGCGATCGCTGATTTCCGTCATTTCAAGATGGGTGGAAACCGGCGTTTGAATGGATTTCAGGTTGTTCAGTTTGTCGAGCTGACTGAGGAAGTCGCGCAGGTCACGGTATTTCAATTTATTCGACCTATCAAGATTGGATAAAGAAGCATCATTATAGGGTATCTGGTGGCGGTCGGTGTCGCTGTTTATCGGGTTTGGCAACCGGATAGGCCTGATATTTTATGCGTGAATGAATTTTCGGGTTATATTCAGGGTTTACCCTTTTGTTGGCAATAAAAGATGGCTTTATTTGATATTAGTCCGGAAGCTCGACAGCTTCGTCGGGGCGTGGTTTCTTTTGCCCATGAATTTATTCGTTTAATGCTTATGTATCTGGGCATTGTGGCGATGGTGCTGGTGGCAGCCATATTCATTTTACCGGCGGCGCAAGACCGGTTCCAGCTGGTACGGCTGGCTGTGCTGGATGTTCTTGAGCCCGATAATTCCATGGTGCCCGAGCAGGACTTCCTGAGCCTGTTCGCGGTGAATGACCAATATGAGCGTTCCAGGGAAGCGGTTTCCGCATCTGTCATAAGCGGGGAAGAAGCCGCGACTGAAAAAGGTTTTTTTGCCAACCTGACGATTGACCAGCCGCAGTTCAGTCTACCGGGCGTGTCGGCACACCAGGCGCAATTGTTAAGGGATTACATTGCCCGTAAATTCAAGGTGGCGCGCAATGTGACCGGTTCGCTGATTTTGACCGTTTATGAAACGGCCCGTGAAAAAGATCTTGACCCCTTGCTGGTGCTGGGGGTTATTGCGGTTGAATCACGCTATAACCCTTTTGCCGAGAGCCATGTCGGTGCACAGGGGCTGATGCAGGTGCTGACCAGGGTGCATGCCGAAAAATTTGATGAATTTTACGGTGGCAAGCTGTCAGCCCTGAACCCGGTGGCCAATGTCCGGGTAGGTACCCGGATTTTGCGTGACTGTATCAGGCGCAGGGGCTCGGTAGACAGAGGCCTGGCCTGTTACGTCGGGGCAACCGGCCCGAATGGCGGAAGCGGTTATGCCGCAAGGGTCCAGGCCGAGCGCAAACGTATTGCGCTAGAGTCGGGGATACCGTTAGGAAAGAATCTGGGGAAGTTCTATTGATTTTTTGTTGGCCTGATTTTGCAGGAAAGGTTCCATACGGGCAATGGCTTCTTTCAGCCGGTCCAGGCCCGTTGCATAAGAAATGCGAATCATGCGGCTGGCATGCTCTGGCCCAAAATCAAGCCCTGGAATAACCACGACACCGGCTTCGTTCAGCAGATCCTGGGCAAATTTCTCGCTGTTATCAGCGTAATAACTAATATCGGCATAAATGTAGAAGGCGCCATCAGGGGCCACCGGTACGTTCAGTTTCAGCCGTTCAAGTTCTGGCAGCAGGTAATCCCGGCGTTCTTTAAAGGCCAGCCGGCGTTTTTCGTAAATCGCCATGGCTTCGTCGGTAAAGCAGGTAATAGCCGCATGCTGGGCCAGGGTCGGCGGGCAAATGCACAGGCTGCTGGCCAGTTTTTCTACGGCCGGCACAATGTCTTCAGGAACGATCATCCAGCCCAGGCGCCAGCCTGTCATATGAAAATATTTTGAAAAACTGTTAATCACGATAATGTCGGGGTCAATGGCCAGGGCTGAAACCGGGTCGTGGTCATAACTCAGGCCAAGGTAAATTTCATCCATAATAACCAGGCCGTTGCGCTCTTTAACCGCCTTAAGGATTTTTTTCAGTTCTTCAGCGTCTACGGACGTTCCGGTAGGGTTGCTGGGCGAGGCAATCAGGATGCCACGGGTGTTGCTGTTCCAGTTGGCAATGATTTTTTCAGCGGAAAGTTGAAACCGTTCTTCTGCGGTGCAGGGAATCAGGCGGGGCTTGGCACCGGCACAAATAATAAAGTTGCTGTTGGCCGGATAGGCCGGGTCGGGCATGAGGATTTCATCGCCGGGATTAAGCGTGCTTAAACAGGCCAGGGACAGGGCGCCTGAAGCGCCCGAGGTGATAATGACCTGTTCGGGGTTGACGCTGGCGCCAAACCTTTTTTTGTAATAATTGGCGATTTCCGCCCGCAGTGGCGCAATGCCCAGCGCCGGGCTGTAACCGCTTAAGCCAGCCTCTGCCGCATGGTTAAGGGTTTCAACAACAATGGCGGGTGCGGTAAAATCGGGTTCACCAATTCCAAGACTGATAATATCCTGTCCCTGCTCTTTCAGTTTTTGGGCTGTTTTGGTAACTTCCACAGCCTGAAAAGTCAGGGCTTCTTCAATTCGGTTGGCAATACGTGACATTGTAAGCTCGGCAGCAAAAAATAAAACGGCAGACACAAGCCGAAAAAAGGGATTCGGCTGAATATAATATATGGATTGTAGTTTGTGGACAGCGTTCCGTCATTCGCATCCATGCTAAAGCACTTAAAATGTGCAAGTTTCGTTTAATTGTTTTCAGGTGGCAATGTCATTATGACTATGAATCGTCGTGCGTTTTTGAGTTTTGGCAAAAAAGCGGTCAGCCAGAGCCCATGGCAAAATTTCTGTCAGCGGGTGGCCCGCTCTGTCAAGGGAAAAATCCGGGATGAGGGTGAGATTGAAGGCTATGGCGCCGCTTCGGTAACGATCAGCCGGCTTGCCGATGCACTGCATTTACAGGCACTGTGTGTGGAATATGATACGGCAATGGTGCTGGAAGGTATTTCTGTACGGGATAATGTTATTGGGCGCTCATGTTTACACGTCAGGCTTGAGTCATCCCTGTCGCTGGTTGAGCCAATGGGAGAGAATGCATGTCTGGCCCAGCCGGCGGCTACCGCCGGGCAACTGCTGGCGCTGGGCTACCGGCAATTTGAACGGGTGCCGGCCGATGTGACGCTGGCTCATTGGCTGGCCAACCCACAATACCATGATGTCAGGCCCGGCTATACCCATACATCGGGTCTGGAACGGATTCATGTCATGTTTGCCGATGGCAAAACCGCAGTCCTGGGTGGTTTTGGCGTTAATGATGAGTCTCCGCTTGCCATTCCAACTTTGCAAAGAATCATCCCCAACCTGTTTGAGCTTTTGCGTGAAGATGATGTTGAGTGGAGCCTTGGCCTGGCCTGCTGGCCTTTTTCGTACCGGCTGGACGCCCTCAAGGCGCTTCATGCAGATATCAACCTGGCCCGCCTGTTTTTGGGACACCAGGCAACACTGGTCTGGGCCCAGGAAATGGTTATTCGTAAAATGCCCCAGGCACCGGCAGTTACGCCGGGCCAGGCCATGCCAAGCGAGCAAGAACGGGAGCGGCTGGTTCATTCGATTACGCATGTGGAAGGCAGGGTCAAGGGATTGTTTGATCCCTCTGGCGTGTTTCTGTATTTGGACGAGTGCCTTTGACTTTTTGTGGGCGTCTTTTTGTGAGCCGGAAATGGCTGCCCGAGGGTCTTTAGGGCACCGGTGTCCCATCTGTATGGAATAGGCACAAAAAATAAATGAATCATCGTGCATTTAAGTTGTATTTTTCGTATGATAGAGAACTTAATATTTATACACTCGTCAGTACAGGATTCAAAAATGGATGAAAGTTTACGCGCCGCCGCTTTGGAATATCATAAAAAAGGCCGTCCGGGCAAAGTTTCCGTAACGCCAACCAAGCAATTGTCAAACCAGCGGGATCTGGCACTGGCTTATTCACCTGGCGTGGCCGCTGCCTGTGATGAAATTGTCAGCAACCCTGCCAATGCGATTCAATATACCGCCCGTGGCAACCTGGTTGGCGTGATTACCAATGGCACTGCCGTACTGGGTTTGGGTAATATCGGCCCCCTGGCCTCCAAGCCCGTCATGGAGGGCAAGGCGGTCCTGTTCAAGAAATTTGCCGGTATTGATGTTTTTGATATTGAAATCAACGAGAACGATCCTGATAAGCTGGTAGAGATTATTGCCGGCCTCGAACCCACTTTTGGTGGTATCAACCTTGAGGATATCAAGGCGCCCGAATGCTTTCTGGTCGAGAGAAAACTGCGCGAACGCATGAAAATCCCGGTCTTTCATGATGACCAGCATGGTACTGCCATTACTGTTGCCTCGGCCTTCCTGAACGGGTTGAAGGTGGTTGGCAAAGATATCAAAGCCATTAAACTGGTCACGTCCGGTGCCGGGGCCGCAGCACTTGCCTGCCTTGATTTATTGGTTGACCTGGGCCTGCCGGTTGAAAATATCTGGGTTTCCGACATTGAAGGCGTGGTTTACAAAGGCCGCAAAGAATTAATGGATCCGGCCAAAGAGCGTTTCGCGCAAGAGACTCCGTTGCGTAAACTGGATGAAATCATTGACGGTGCCGATGCCTTTTTGGGACTGTCCGCCGGTGGCGTGCTCAAGCCCGACATGTTGCTGAAAATGAAGTCTAGGCCGCTTATTCTTGCACTGGCCAATCCAAACCCCGAAATCCTGCCCGAAGACGCGCATGCGGTCCGTGATGATGTCGTGATGGCAACCGGTCGCTCCGATTATCCTAACCAGGTTAACAACGTACTTTGCTTCCCCTATATTTTCAGGGGGGCCCTTGATGTGGGCGCCACCACGATTACCCGTGGCATGGAAAAAGCGGTGGTGCATGCCATTTGCAAGTTGGCTGAAGAAGAACCCAACGATATCGTGGCGGCCGCCTATGGTGGCAACCAGCTTGATTTTGGCCCCGGATACCTTATTCCCAAACCGTTTGATCCTCGCCTGATTGTCAGGATTGCTCCTGCCGTGGCCAAGGCAGCCATGGAAGACGGGGTGGCCACCCGTCCCATCGAAGACCTGGGTGTCTATGCCGAGCAGTTGCAGCAGTTTGTTTATCATTCCGGCTCTTTCATGAAGCCCATTTTCTCGCTGGCCCGTTCATACGTCCGTGATAGTGGCAAAACCCGTATTGTGTTTACCGAGGGTGAAGATGAGCGTGTTTTGCGTGCGGCACAGGTCCTGATCGACGAAAAAATCTGCCGGCCCATTCTGGTTGGCCGTCCTGCCATTCTAGAAAACCGCATTCGCAAATTTGGCCTGCGGATTCGTCTCGGCGAAGATGTCGATGTCACCAACTCCGAAAATGACCCCCGTTTCAAACATTACTGGATGAGTTATTGGGAAATGATGAATCGCAAAGGGGTGACCCAGGAGTTTGCCCGGGTTGAAATGCGCCGTCGTTTAACCCTGATTGGCGCCATGATGGTCAAGCTGGGTGATGCCGACGGCATGATTTGCGGTACGGTGGGTACCTACGCCAATCACCTGCGTCTGGTTGATCAGGTCATTGGCAAGGCGCCGGGTATCACCACTTACGGAGCCATGAATGTCCTGCTTATGTCAGAGCGCACGGTAGCCGTGGCGGATACTCATGTGAATGCCGATCCCACTGCGGAGGAAGTTGCTGAAATTACACGGATGGCCGCCGAAGAAATGCGTCATTTGCAAATTGAACCAAAGGCTGCTTTATTGTCCAGTTCCAATTTTGGTACCGACAACCCAATGTCCGGTGCCAAAATGCGTGAAGCCCTGGGCATTATCCGTGAGTACGAACCCAACCTGGAAATTGACGGTGAAATGCATGCCGATGCAGCGCTTGATGAAGATGTCCGCAAGCGGATCCTGCCATCAAGCACGCTGTCTGGCAGTGCCAATTTGTTGATTTGTCCCAATGTTGATGCGGGTAATATTGCCTATAACCTGCTTAAAACATGTGCGGGCGGTAACGTGGCAGTTGGGCCGTTCCTGCTGGGGGTCAATGCACCCGTTCATATTCTTACAGCCAGCTCGACAGTGCGTCGCATTGTCAATATGGCGGCATTAACGGTGGTAGATGCCAATACACCCAGAAAAAAATTCACCGGCCTCTGATCATGCCTCCTCGCACCGGGAAGCACCTGTTGGATTGGTGTTTACCGGTGGCGGTGCCCGGGCAGCTTACCAGGTGGGGGTGCTTTGGGCCCTGCTTGATATTCTTGACCCCAATCGCAGCCCCCGCTTTCGTAATCCGTTTCAGATTATTTGCGGCTCTTCTGCCGGGGCAATCAATGCTACGGGCTATGCCTGCCGGGCAGCCTTTCCACATGCCTCGGTCAGGCGCTTGCGCCATATCTGGGGCAATATCAAAACCAGCCAGGTCTACCGCTCTGATCCGGCAGGGGTTTTTGGCAGCGCAACTCGTTGGCTGACCCTGCTTATGTTTGGTTGGGCCAGCCCGTTTATCAGGGCCCAAAGCCCCAAGTCTTTACTTGATAATCGGCCTTTGGCGCATTTGCTGGGCCGGTTCATGCATTTTAACAACCTTGCCCATAATCTTGAAAGTCATGATCTGTCTGCCTTGGCTATTACAGCAACCAGCTACACAACGGGTTCTCATTTAACGTTTTATCAGTCTAAACATACCATGCAGGAATGGCAGGGTGTCAGGCGCAAATCAGTGTCCTGTGATATTAACCTGAGTCATTTAATGGCATCCAGTGCCATCCCGTTTGTTTTTCCCGCGCAATGTCTGCCTGTCCAGGCGCATACCGAGTGGTGTGGCGATGGTTCCATGCGACAGTTGGCGCCTATTAGTCCGGCCATTCACCTGGGGGCGGAAAAGGTGGTCGTTATCAGCACGACCGGTCACAACACCCCGGAAGAGGTTTCTTTGGATCATTGCTCAGAAAATTACCCAACCCTGGCCCAGCTGGGCGGGCATGCCCTTTCTGATATTTTTGTTGATGGCCTTTCTATTGATCTGGAGCGTATTCACCGTATTAACTCCTTGTTAAAGGTGATTCCCAAAGAAAGTGATTTCAGGCCGGCCTTGAAAACCATTGATGTACTTACGCTAAGTCCGAGCAAATCTATTGACGAAATCGCCATGATGCATTTAAATTGCATGCCACAGACCGTACGTGCTTTTTTGCGCGTCCTTGGTGTTTCTTCCAAAGGCGGCGTTCATACGGGGAGTATTGTTGCTTCTCATTTATTATTTGAGGCGGATTTCACAACAGAGTTGATAAATCTCGCTTATGTAGATACGATGCAGCGAATAGACGAAATTAAGGCGTTTTTTAATGAGGGCGCATCATGAGTAAAAAATCAGAAAGTACGTTAAAGAAGATCCTGTCTTCTGGCGGAGAAATCAAGGCTGATGCACACAAGCTGGAAGAGGTTGCAGCCTTGGCTGAGGAAATGGGCCTGACATTTTTTGCCGCCGATTGTGACAAGGCCAGGAATCGATCTGCGATTTTAAGGGCATTGGCAAAGGCCGTTGATTACCCGGTTTTCTTTGGCAATAATATGGATGCCTTGCTGGACTGTCTGGGAGAAACCCTGCTTGAACAGAAAAAAGGCATGGTGCTCTGGATTCAAAATCTGCATTCGGGAGATCCATCCCTGGCTGATGATGCCCAGGATATTCTGGGTATCCTGAACGATACGCTTGAGTATGCCACCGATAAAGAACGGGTTTTTGTGTATGCCATAGAACATGTGGGCAAGCATTCCGATCCGGAGCCCGGTGTGGCACCTGCCCCTTATGCCGAAAGTCAAAGCAAGTAAAAACCAGGCAAACCGGCAGGAAACGGCGCCGCCGGTTGGGGCTGTCGGGCGGTGCTCACACCCAGTCCATTAATGCCGTGCAGGCTGCCGTTAGCGCGAGGCCGGCGGTTTCGGTACGCAAGACCCTTGATCCGTAAGTAATCTGGCGGGCGTCATTTCTTATGAGTAAATCAAGCTCCCTGTCAGACCAGCCTCCTTCGGGGCCCACAATCAGGCAGATTTCCCTGGCATTAGTGTGTGCTTTTAAGTAAGAGGCAAAGTCTGTTCCACCTTCCGGGTGACACAGCAGTTTGTGATCCAGGTGGGCATGGTTGGCCACAAACCGGGCCAGTGTTTGCAGGGGGTCTATTTGCAATATCCGGTTCCGGCCGCATTGTTCTCCGGCTGAAATAGCCACTTTTTTCCAGTGATCCTGCCGCTTCTCAAGACGATTGCCGGTTAAGTTCAGCACACTGCGTTCGGCTTGCACGGGTATTAGGTGCTGCACGCCCAACTCGCTGGCTTTTTCGATAATCCAGTCCATTTTATCGCCCGATGGCAAGCCCTGAATCAGGGTGATTTTCCCTTTGAGCTCATGTTCTTGCGCATTGAAGTGCTTGATATGGGCCATGGCCTTGCCGTTTGTGAATAACAGTTCAGCATGATATTGCCCCTGTTTGCCGTCAAACAGGATGATTTCGTCGCCTTCTCGCAGGCGTAGTGCTCGCGAGGCATGGTGGGCGACATTGTCGGGCAGTGCGATGGTTTGGTTAACGGGTAAGGGGATAGGACAATAAAACCGGGGAGTAGCCATTGAAAATAAATAGTATGAATAAACAGGTTAATCCTGATTGACAGGGGCAGGCCACAAGCCTGAACGTAAAATTTTTCCTGCAGGTAAGGCAATTGCCTGGATAAATTTTACTTTATACAGGCAGTCGGCAAAGAGCAAGGTTTAGAATGCTAAAATTATAGGTTATTGAAAAAATTTGTTCGCAAGATAGTATATATATCGGAAGATAGGACACTCATGAAGAATACTGCCACAAGCAATAATCCGCCACTTCTTTCAAATGCAATCCGTGCACTTGCCATGGATGCCGTTCAAAAGGCAAATTCCGGTCACCCCGGTGCCCCCATGGGGATGGCGGAAATTGCCCAGGCTTTATGGACACGCCATTTGCGTCATAATCCGCAAAATCCGGCCTGGTTTGACCGTGACCGCTTCGTGCTGTCCAATGGTCATGGTTCCATGCTGTTATATGCCTTGTTACATCTTACCGGCTATGATCTTTCCATAGAAGAGCTCAAAAATTTCCGCCAGTTGCATTCCCAAACACCGGGACACCCCGAAGTGGGTATTACCGCCGGTGTCGAAACCACTACCGGTCCTCTTGGGCAAGGTATTGCCAACGCGGTTGGTTTTGCCCTCGCAGAGCGTCTGCTGGCCGGGGAATTCAACAAGCCCGGGCTGCCTGTTATTGACCACTTCACCTATACGTTTGTGGGTGATGGTTGCCTCATGGAAGGCATTTCCCACGAAGTGGCTTCATTGGCCGGCACGCTTAAACTTTCCCGTTTAATCGTCCTGTACGATGACAATGGCATTTCTATCGATGGTCAGGTACAAAACTGGTTTGCCGATAACACTCCCCAACGCTTTGAAGCCTATGGCTGGAATGTGATTCGCGATGTTGACGGCCACGATGTAGACGCCGTTGACCGTGCCATTGCACAGGCCAAAGAAGCCGCGTTGGGCGGCAATGCCGGCCCCACCCTTATCTGCTGCAAGACGGTCATTGGTAAAGGGGCGCCTAATATGGCCGGCTCTGAAAAGGTGCATGGCTCACCCCTGGGCGCCACCGAGATCGAGGCAACCCGTGCCGCGATTGGCTGGGATCTGCCTGCCTTTGAAATCTCTGACGCGGTTTACCAAGGCTGGAGCCAGGTAGAGCGTGGCACTCAGTTGCAAAACGAATGGCAAACACGTTTTGACCGCTATACACAAGAATACCCCGAACAAGCCAAAGAACTGGCGCGCCGCATGAATGGCGAACTGCCGGCTGGTTTCGCCGATCAATTCAATGCTTACCTGCAAGAAACCGTAAATAAAGCAGAAACGGTTGCCTCACGCAAAGCATCCCAGTTTGCCATTACCGCCCTGGCTGAAATTCTGCCCGAATTTCTGGGTGGCTCGGCCGACCTGACCGGTTCCAACTTTACCGACTGGAAAGGGGTTGCACCGGTTCGTGCCACTGGCAATGGCCTGCAGTTTGGTCGTCACATCAACTATGGTGTACGTGAATTTGGCATGGCCGGTATCATGAACGGTATTGCCCTGCATGGTGGTTACCTGCCATTTGGCGGTACTTTCCTGACTTTTTCCGATTACTCCCGCAATGCGATTCGCATGGCCGCGCTCATGAAGCAGCGTGTAGTGCATGTTTTCACGCATGACTCTATTGGTCTGGGTGAAGATGGCCCCACCCACCAGTCTGTCGAGCATGCCGCCAGCCTGCGCCTGATTCCCAATCTGGATGTCTGGCGTCCTTGCGATACCATCGAAACTGCCATTGCCTGGAAATCTGCGGTCAGCCGTCCGGCCAGCCTGGGTAGCAACGTGCAAAATGGCGGCCCCAGTGCCTTGCTGTTGTCACGCCAAAACCTGCCTTTTGTGGCGCGTACACCAGAAGTACTGGCTAACATTGAAAAGGGTGGTTATGTATTGCGCGATGCAGATCAGGCAAAGGCGATCATTATTGCCACCGGCTCTGAAATTGAAATTGCGCTAAAAGCCCAGGAAGCCCTGGCCAGTGAAAATATTCCGGTGCGTGTGGTTTCCATGCCCAGCACCAATGTCTTTGACCGCCAGTCAAAAGAGTGGAAAGATACCGTGTTGCCAAAAGCGTTGCCATGTGTGGCCGTAGAGGCAGGCGTATCTTCCATCTGGTATAAATATACCGGACGTGACGGCGCTGTAGTGGGTATTGATACCTATGGTGAGTCCGCCCCCGCTGGCGTTTTATTCAAGTATTTTGGCCTGACTTCCGAAAAAGTGGCCGACGCTGTCAAGCAAGTTTTATAAACCAGGAGAGAATGTAATGACCATTCGTGTTGCAATCAATGGATACGGTCGTATCGGCCGCAACGTATTACGTGCCCACTACGAAAGTGGCAAATCACATGATATTGAAATCGTCGCTATCAATGACTTGGGCGACCCTAAAACCAACGCCCATTTAACCCAGTATGACACCGCCCATGGCAAGTTCCCCGGTACGGTTACGGTTGATGGCGATTACATGGTGGTTAATGGCGATAAAATCCGTGTGCTGGCCAACCGCAACCCGGCAGAACTGCCATGGGGCGAGCTTAATGTTGACGTGGTGCTGGAATGTACCGGTTTTTTCACCAGCAAAGAAAAAGCCAATGCCCACCTGCAAGGCGGCGCCAAAAAAGTCATCATTTCAGCGCCTGGCGGCAAAGATGTTGATGCAACCATCGTATATGGTGTTAACCACCAGGTCCTGAAAGCGACCGATACCGTTATTTCAAACGCATCTTGCACCACCAACTGTCTGGCTCCGCTGGTTCAGCCCCTGCATGCTGCCCTGGGTCTTGAAACCGGTTTGATGACCACTGTTCATGCTTACACCAATGACCAGGTTTTAACCGACGTCTACCACGAAGACCTGCGTCGTGCCCGTTCTGCCACCATGAGCATGATTCCTACCAAAACCGGTGCTGCAGCTGCCGTTGGCCTGGTATTGCCCGAACTGAATGGCAAACTGGATGGCTATGCCATTCGCGTTCCCACGATTAACGTTTCCATGGTAGACCTGTCTTTCATCGCCAGCCGTGAAACCACGGTTGAAGAAGTCAACGCTATCCTGAAAACCGCCTCCGAAGGCGCTCTGAAAGGCATTCTGGATTACAACGAAGCACCGCTGGTTTCCATCGACTTCAACCATAACCCGGCATCCAGCTCATTCGACGCGACCTTAACCAAGGTTTCTGGCAAACTGGTGAAAGTGGCTTCCTGGTACGACAACGAGTGGGGTTTCTCCAATCGTATGCTTGATACCACTGTTGCCCTAATGAACGCCAAATAATCAGTTCATTCAGCAATTCACGAAAAACGGCATCCGGTTCCTTAAGATGCCGTTTTTCCTTATCACCCTCAATTTTCTTAAATCATAATGCTAAACGTTCAAACGCTTTCCGCACTGGCCAAGTCGGATCAACTCAAGGGTAAACGTGTGTTTATCCGTTCCGATTTAAATGTCCCCCTTAATGATCAAGGTACGATTACCGAAGACACCCGTATCCGGGCTTCGGTTCCTGCCATTAAAATGGCGCTGGAAGCCGGTGCTGCCGTATTGGTCACTTCCCATCTGGGTCGTCCCGTTGAAGGCACCCTGACCGATAAAGACAGTCTGGCACCGGTGGCCGCCCGTTTGTCCGAATTGCTGGGCCAACCCGTTGAGCTGGTTCAAAACTGGGTGGATGGCGGCGTTGACGTGGCACCCGGCCAAGTGGTATTGCTGGAAAATTGCCGCGTTAATGTGGGCGAGAAAAAGAATGACGAAACCCTGTCCCGTAACATGGCGGCGCTTTGTGATGTTTATGTTAATGATGCATTTGGTACGGCTCACCGTGCCGAAGCCACCACGCACGGCATGGCCCGGTTTGCGCCGGTGGTATGTGCCGGCCCGCTTCTAGAGGCTGAACTGGCCGCTTTGGGGCGCGTGTTGCAAAACCCCAAACGCCCAATGGTTGCCATTGTGGGTGGCTCCAAGGTATCCAGCAAACTGTCTATCTTGCAAGCCCTGGCCGGGCGTGTAGACCAGCTGGTGGTGGGGGGGGGTATTGCCAATACCTTCATGTTGGCCAGTGGCCTGAATATTGGCAAGTCCCTGGCCGAACCCGATCAGGTAGACCAGGCTAAAACCGTGATTGATATCATGGCCAAGCGTGATGCCGGTGTCCCCATTCCGGTTGATGTGGTTTGTGGCAAATCTTTTTCTGCCGATACGCCCGCCACTGAAAAGACCGCTACCCAGGTTGCCGATGATGACATGATTTTTGATATTGGCGAGCAAACTGCCAATACCCTGGCTGACATCCTGAAAAATGCCGGTACCATCGTCTGGAACGGTCCGGTGGGCGTGTTTGAGTTTGATGCTTTCGCCAATGGCACGAAAAAAATTGCCCAGGCGATTGCCGAATCTGACGGCTTTTCGATTGCCGGTGGTGGCGACACCCTGGCCGCGATTGCCAAGTTTGGCATTGCTGACAAGGTGGGCTATATCTCTACCGGTGGCGGTGCCTTCCTGGAGTTTTTAGAAGGCAAGACATTGCCTGCCGTTGATATCCTGCAACAACGCTTTACCCAATAATTTTTAATCAACCAGGTAAAACTTTATTACATTTCAAACTGGTGCCATAATAACGGTTCAGAATAGAACGTAAAAATATGGCATCAGCAGATGCCCTTAAAGATAGGGGTAGGGGAAATGTATAAAAGGCATTTTTTGTCCTTGGGGCTTGCCTTGCTGGCCGGCACGGCTTGCGCGGTGCAGGCGGCACAAATAGAGTCGTTAATACCCACCGGGCGAATTAATGAAGTCAGCAGTGTCAAGGCGCGCTTCAGTGAACCGGTTATTCGTCTTGGGCGTGCCGACAGCCCCAATCCCCTGTTGGTTGACTGCGATCATCCCACCCTGACAGGCCATGGAAAATGGAGCGATCCTTCCAATTGGTCTTATGATTTCGAAGGCCGGGTGCCTTCCGGCGTTACCTGCACCATCACCCCCAATGCCGGGTTTCGCGACTTGCAAGGCAAGGCCGTACAGTCAAACCCCCAATATACTTTCAATACCGGCGGTCCCCGGGTGGACTATGCTGTTCCCTACGGTGACCAGGTCGATGAAGACCAGGCCTTTGTGATTAACTTCACGGCACCGGTCAATCCCCAATCGCTGGCCCAAAAAGCCGTTTGCACAGTAACCGGCTATGGTGAGCAAATTCCGGTGCGTGTATTTGGCCAACAAGAAAAGCTGGATTTGCTAAAGCAATCCATGGATTATCTGTCAGACCGTGCGGGGCAGCTTGAGGTGGTGCAATGCAGCCGGCGTTTGCCTGCCAGTGGCAAAATGCAGTTGTTTATTGATAAGGGCCTTGAAGGCGTGGGAGGCTTGTTATCCGAACTGCCTTATACGCGCAATTACGAGGTCAGGGAGCCCTTTAAAATCAGTTTCAGCTGCCTGCGCGAAAACCAGAATGCGGGCTGCATGCCCGTCAAACCGGTTACCCTAAGCTTTAGTGCACCGGTTCCGCTTGAGCAGGCCAGGGCAATTAAACTTGAGGTGGATGGCCACATTCATTCTCCTGCATGGCAAGACGAAACGCCCGATAATCTGGTGGAAAGCGTCCGGTTTGCGCCGCCGTTTCCAGAAAATGCGGCAATGCGTATCGTATTGCCTGCGGATTTTCGGGATGATGCGGGCAGGGAGCTGGGCAATGCCAGTCAGTTTCCCCTGAAAAGCGCTTTTGGGCGCACGCCACCGCTGGTGAAATTTGCCTCATCCACCTTTGGTATTATAGAAAAGCATGCCGAAACTGAACCCGGCCAATCATTAAAAGAGCAACCTGCTCTGGTCCCCTTGACGGTGCGCAATGTGGAAAGCCATTTGCAGGCGGATGATCACTTCATTTCTCCGGGACAAGTCAGTGATTTTGTACCGCAAACCGACCAAGATGTGCTTAACTGGTTTCATCGCGTGCGTCGTCTGGACGACGTTCGTTACAGTCCTGCCAATATCCGGGCCATCATGAATGACCAGGCTATTGACTGGAACCGGGAAGATCCCAAAACAGAGGTGGACACCCGTTCGGTTTCCATTCTTTCCAATCATGAAAATGTCTCTAAAATCAATTTGCCGGCTTCTGGTAGCAATAACGAGCGTGATTTTGAGGTAATCGGCTTGCCTTTGCAGCAAACCGGCTTTCATGTGCTTGAAGTCAAGTCCGCCCATTTGGGACAGTCCTTGCTGAAAGACCGTAACCCCATGTATGTGCGAACCGCTGTATTGCTCACTAACCTGGGGGTACACGTTAAAAAGGGCAAAGATGACTTCCTGGTTTGGGTTACCACGCTGGATGATGCCAAACCGGTGCCCAATGCACAGGTAAATGTGCTGGCCTGCGACGGGCAGGTGGTGGCGGGTGGTCAAACCGCTGAAAACGGCATCTGGCATTTACGCAAAGCCGTCAAAGGCAAGGATTATTGCGAAAGCAATGGCATGAGCGGATATTTTGTGTCGGTCCGTATTCCTGATACCCATCCCATGGCTAATGGGGCGCCTGATTACTCCTTTGCCTTCACCAGCTGGGACCGGGGTATTGAACCCTGGCGTTTTAATGTGCCAATGGGCTACAGCAGCGATCTGGCAGACCTTAAAACCCACACGGTATTTGACCGCAGCCTGTTCCGGGCCGGAGAAACCGTGTCCATGAAACATTTTATCCGTACCGAAACCCGTGATGGTTTTGGCTTGCCCGCGGCCGAACGCCAGCCCAAACAGCTGACCATTTCGCATATGGGGTCAGCCGACAGTTATGAAATCCCGGTTGAGTGGCAGCCAAGCCCCAGTGGAGGCTTAAGTGCCACCACCAGCTGGGCCATTCCAAAATCAGCCAAACTGGGAGAATACGAAGCCCGCTTTGACAGTGTGGGAAACGATTATTTTGCAGGGGAAAATTTCCGGGTGGAGAGCTTTAAACTGCCGCTACTTACGGGCAGCCTGAAAATTATCCAGCCCGGCCAAGAGGGTGCCGCTATTGTTGCACCGCATGAGCTAGATCTGGACTTGCAGCTTAATTACATTGCCGGGGGGGCAGCGGGACAGTTACCGGTTGCGATTTCCGCCATGGCACGGGACCGCTCGGTTCACTTTGCCGATTACAGCGATTTTTCTTTTGAGCCGCCATACAGTGAGCAGGATGAAGAGGAATATGGGCAGCCTGATTCTGCGGTGCGGCTGTTTGTAGATAAAAAACAGCAGGTGCTGGATGACAAAGGTGGGGCACGCATAAAGATTGAGCCTGTGCCAGAGGTAAAGCAAGCCAAAACCTTTACCTTTGAAGCCAGCTTCATGGATCCGAATGGTGAAATCCAGACCCTGAGCCAGCAGGTTGCGGCATGGCCTGCTAATGTCGTGGCGGGTATTCGTACCGGCTACTATCTTGAAAAGGGCAAAAATGCCAAAATCACCGCGCTGGCCCTGACACCTGCCGGCAAACCGCTTGGGCAAACCCCTGTTCAGGTCCAGGCCGTTAAATACACCTCCCATACCGTACGCAAACGTTTGGTGGGCGGGTTCTACAGTTACGACACGCAGCGCGTAAGCCAGGATATGGGGACGGTTTGTGAAGGCCGCACCAATCATGAAGGCCGGCTTGAATGCGATATTGCCCTGACGGAAACCGGGCGTGTCAGTCTGGTTGCCCAGGTCCAGGATGAACAGGGAAATCTGTCCTGGGCAGAATCCTCGGTGTGGGTTGTTGGGCAGGAAGAACTCTGGTTTGCCGGTGAGAATAATGATCGCATTGATATTATTCCCGAGCGCAAAGAATACGTGGCCGGTGAGCAGGCCCGGTTCCAGGTAAGAATGCCATTTCGCCAGGCAACCGCACTGCTGGCCGTCGAGCGCGAAGGGGTGCTGGAAGCCAGGGTGGTGGACATTGATGGCAAAGACCCAACTGTTACGCTGGATATCAAACCCGAATGGGGCCCCAATGTTTATGTATCCGTACTGGCGGTGCGCGGGCGTGTCAGGCATTCACCGGGCCTGTCCCTGTTCAACTGGGGTAAAGATACCGAAGAAGTGGCCGCGCCTACAGCCATGATTGACCTGGCCAAGCCGGCCTTCCGCTTTGGCTTGACCGATATCCGGGTCCAAAGCCCGGCACACAAGATCAATATCCAGCTCACGTCCAACAAAGAACGGTACAAAATCCGTGAAACCGCCCAGGCTACCATTAAGGCCGTTCTGCCCGATGGTCGTCCAGCGGCAGGCGCTACGGTGGCGGTTGCTGTGGTGGATCAGGCGCTGCTTGAGCTGGCCGATAACCCCAGCTGGAAATTGCTACAGGGCATGATGGGTATCCGGCCTTACAGTGTTGAAACAGCGACGGCCCAACTGGAGATTATCGGGCGACGGCATTATGGCCGTAAAGCCCTGCCACCGGGCGGTGGTGGGGGTATTGGCGCCCCTACCCGCGAGTTACTTGATACCCTGTTGCTCTGGAAACCCAATGTGCAGCTGGATGAACAGGGACAGGCCACGGTTGATATTCCACTAAACGATGTGATCTCCCGTTTTAAAGTGGTGGTAGTGGCCGATCATGGTGCGCAACGGTTTGGTGACGAGGCCGTTTTCATTAATACGACGCAGGATTTGCAAATTATTTCAGGCTTGCCGCAGGTGGTGCGAGAGGGGGATCGTTATCAGGCTATGGTAACCGTACGCAATTCCAGTGCCCGGGATATGAAAACCAGAGTACAGGCCAGTTTTACCGGTACGGCGGTGGCACCCCAGTCATTGCCGGCACAAGAGATCGAGCTGGCGGCAGGTCGCTCAGGGCAATTAAGCTGGGAAGTACAGGTGCCCACCTCAGGCTCTATTCTTGACCGGCAAAAACTAAGCTGGACCTTGCGGGTAGCCGAAACCGGCACCGGTGATGCGCTGGACCAATTGCGTTTTACGCAAGAGGTATCGCCGGCAACGCCTGTCACTGTGCGTCAGGCGGCATTGTTATCGGTGACGCCTGAAGCGCCGCTTAATGACTTGTCGTTGCAAGTGCCGCCCGAGTCGCTGCAAAAAGCGGGCCGCTTGATAGGTGGCGTGCAGGTTCAGCTGCAGCCTACGCTGGCTGGCGGGCTGCAGAATGTGCGCAAATGGTTCAACAACTATCCTTACACTTGCCTTGAACAGGTTTCTTCCATTGCCGTTGGCTTGAACAGCCCCGAGAAATGGGATGCCATTATGGCGCAACTGCCGTCTTATCTGGACCAGGATGGCCTGGCCATGTATTTTCCCAGCGCTGTCCTGAGTGGTGATGCGGTGTTAACCGCGTACCTGGTTTCCATGGCTGATGAAGCCCAAAAACAGGGTATTGTGAATGGCATTCCCGAGGCCTACCGGGAACGCATGCTTGACGGCTTGCACAATTACGTATTGGGCAAATTACGTCGCCATTCATGGGCACCCGCCAATGATAATGTAGAGCGTCGCCTGCTTGCGTTTGAAGCACTTTCCCGATACGGTCGGGTAACACCGTCCCTGTTGGCATCGGTCAAACTGGATACCCAGAGTTGGTCAACCGCCGCCCTCATCGACTGGATGAATATTGTTACCCGTGTCCAGGGTATTCCCAATCGCAGCCAGATGCTGGAGCGGGTTCGTCATGCATTGGTCGCACGCATGGATCGCCAGGGAACTGCCATGGTGTTTGCCGATACCGATCGCAACTCCTCCTGGTGGCTGATGCTGAACCCCGAGGCCAATATGGGCAAGCTGCTGCTGGCTGCCATGAGCAGCAAGGAATGGGAAAACGATATTCCCCATATGTTGCAGGGCCTGCTGCAAATGCAGCAAAAAGGCGCATGGTCAACTACTACCGCCAACTTGTGGGGGACCCTGGCCGTGGGGCAGTTTGCCCGGCAGTTTGAAAAAACACCAGCCCAGGGCAGCGTTACCATGACGTTGGTGCCGCAAACCGGAGAAACCCAAACCTGGGAGAACATGAGCCTAAACCAGAAAGTGTTGTCACCGTGGGTGGGTACCGGTATGGAGTCCCTGTCTTTGGATAAACAGGGGCAGGGCCGGGTATGGGCAACCGTTAGTGCGCTGGCCGCCGTGCCGCTTACCCAGCCGGCTTATGCGGGTTACGTGATAGAAAAAACCATTGAGCCGGTCAGCAAGGCCTTGGCCACACAATGGACCCAGGGGGATGTGTACCGGGTCAGGCTGCTGGTTAAGGCCAAGTCGGCCATGAACTGGGTGATTGTTTCCGATCCGGTGCCTGCCGGTGCCACTATCCTTGGTAGTGGTTTGGGGCGTGATTCGTTAATCAGTACTGCTGGTGAAAAAAATGATGGCTGGGACGGGCCCAGTTTTGTCGAGCGCCATGCCGATGTTTACCGTGCTTACTACCAATACCTGCCGGCCGGCGAATCGGAGGTGGAATATACCGTGCGGTTGAATACCCCCGGGCAATACGTGTTGCCGCCCACCCGTGTTGAAGCCATGTATGCACCCAATGTTTATGGCGAATTGCCGAATACGGGCGGCTTCGAGGTGAAAGGGCCATAAAGTATGACGTTGCAATCGGGGCGGCGCGGCTGGCGTATCCTGGGCTGGTGCGTCATGAGCGCAGTGGCGCTTATGGCGCTGGCCTTTTTCCTGATGCGCCTAATGGTGGCGCAGCAGGATGTGCCGTCTTTTGATGCGGTCAAATCGGGCTATCGTTCATCGTATGTGGCGCTGCTAGACCATCATGGCCGCCTGTTGCAGCAGCAGCGACAGGATTTCCGGGAACGCCGGGGGGAATGGACGACAATTGACGATATTTCACCGGCCATGCTGGATGCCTTGCTGGTTTCTGAAGACAAGCGGTTTTATAGCCATCACGGGGTGGATGCCCTGGCCTTGCTGGGGGCTGCCTATAAACGGCTGCTTGAAGGTCATAGTGGCGGCGCCTCAACCTTAACCATGCAGCTGGCCGGTCTTTTGGATGAACGCCTTTTTCGGCAAAAACGAACCCGCAGCTACCGGCAAAAAGCCCGGCAGATCATTATGGCCCAGGCGCTGGAGCAGCACTGGAGCAAGGCCCAGATACTTGAAGCTTATTTGAATCTGGTTTCATTTCGCGGAGAGCTAACAGGCATTGCCAGCGCATCCCGTGCCTTGCTGCAAAAATATCCGGCCGGTCTCAATCATCGTGAAGGCGCCATGCTGGCTGCCCTTTTGCGGGCGCCCAATGCCTCGGCGCAAACGGTTACCCAGCGTGCCTGTGGCATTTTGCGGCGGCAGGCATTCACACAAGATTGCGATCATCTGGATCGTTTTGTCGGGCATTACCTGGCCAATCAACATCATGTGAACCTGGATGATCCGGTGCTGGCCCCGCATTATGCCAGCCAGTTGCTTGGCCTGTATAAAGAAAGCGGGCAAGCCATGCCTGCCACTATTAGCAGTACGCTAGATCGTGATTTGCAGGTTTATGCCTTGCAAAGCATCCGGCGCAATCTTAAGCCTTTGCAAAAGCATAATGCCAATGATGCCGCCGTTGTCGTGCTGGACAACCGTACGGGCAACATCCTGGCCTATATTGGCGCTTCGGCCGATTTGGCCAGTGCGGTTCATGTGGATCATGCGCGGGCCCTGCGTCAGGCGGGTTCAACCCTGAAACCGTTTCTGTATGCACAGGCCATCGACCAGCAGCGCCTGACCGGTGCCTCTTTGCTGGATGACAGCCCGGTTAATCTGGCCACCGGCTCGGGCCTGTATGTGCCGCAAAATTATGACCGGCAGTATTCCGGTTGGGTTAGTGTCAGGGTGGCACTGGCTTCTTCCCTGAATATTCCGGCGGTTCGCACCTTAACCATGGTAACGCCCGATGCCTTCCAGCATTTGTTAAGCGGTTTTGGCCTGCCGCTGGAACAATCGGGCGATTATTATGGGTACAGCCTGGCGCTGGGCAGTGCCGAGGTATCCCTGCTTAGCCTGAGCAATGCGTTTCGGGCGCTGGCCAACGGTGGGCGGTACAGCGAAGTAAATTGGGCGATTCCGGGGGTGGAAAATGCGGCGCCCGTGTCTGGCAAACCGCTGGTTTCTGCCCCGGCCGCCTGGATTATTGGGCATATGTTGTCGGATCGCCAGGCACGTGCCCGCACATTTGGACTGGACAGTTCCTTAAGTACGCCCTTCTGGAGTGCCGTGAAAACAGGGACCAGCAAAGACATGCGTGATAACTGGACGGTTGGCTGGTCGCAGGATTATACCGTTGGGGTTTGGGTGGGCAACAGCAGCGGTGCCAGCATGCATGACATTACCGGTGTTTCAGGGGCCGGGCCGATTTGGCATGATGTGATGGGGTATTTGCACCAGCACCAGTCAAGCAAGGCGCCTGCCATGCCGGCGGGTGTGGTGGCCCAACAGGTGGTGTTTGAACAGGGGCTGGAGCCTTCACGCACCGAATATTTTTTGGCAGGGACCGAATTTTCGCGGGTTGCCCTGGCCACTTCATTGCAGTCGGGGCAAGTCCAGCCGCTGTTTATCAGTCATCCGGCCCATGCCACCATTATTGCCCTTGATCCTGACATTCCGGCCGATAACCAGCGCCTGATGTTGCGTGCCGGCAATACGGCCGGGCGGGTAACGCAAACAGTGAACTGGTATGTGAACGGGCAGTATCTGGGCAGTGCCAATCCTTATGCCTGGTTACCCTTGCCGGGCCGCCACCGGGTGGAAATCAGGGATGGACAAAATCGGGTGATTGATGCGGTTGTCATTCAGGTTCGCGGTGCCCGTCTTGCCAAATAAGAAACCCGGCCTGGCTGTATTATTGTAAAGTAATACTGGTTTTAACTTTAATTTAAATTTAACTTTAACTTTAACTTTAACTTTAAATTTATACTTGTTGGTTATTTAACCGCTGTTCATTCAACAAGGCCGTGTAGCCTTGTCTGGTATCGGGCCAGCGCAGGCGAAAACCGCTTTCCAGCAGTAATGCATTACTCAGTCTTTTGTTGCCAATGCCGGCCGGTGGTGTGCCTTCTGGCGGGCAGGGTACTTGCATGGCGCTTGCCAGCCAATCGTACAGTTCGTCAATCGGCAATGGGGTGTTGTCGTTAACCAGATAACAGGGTGCCGGTTGGGGTAAAGTCAGGCAATGCACAATCGCAGCGGCCGCGTCTTCAAGATGAATGCGATTGGCGTAATACGTTTCATGGCGGGGTACCCGGGTCTGGCCAGCGCGAATCCGTTCAAGAAGCTGTTGCTTTTCGGGGCCATAAAGACCGGACAGCCGCAATACAACGGTTTCATAAGGCAGTGCATGTAATTGTTGTTCTGCTTCTTGCAAAACCCGGCCATTTACCCCCAGCGGCAACAGGGGCGTGTTTTCATTTACCCAATTCCCATGATGCTCGCCATAAACGGCACTGGAGGAAATGAAAACAAGGCGCTCAAGCCAGGTGGTGTTTAATGCGCCTAGCAAGTTATTCAGCCCCTGGATGAAAATGGCCCGATAGGCGGCTTCGGTTCTTTGGGCAGGGGTGGGGCAATAAATAATAGTGCTGATTTTTTCAGGTAAGGGTGTGTGGATGCCGGTCTGGCATAAGTCAGCCTGTATCCATGTTATTGACGAAGCGGCTTTTGGCTCGGGAGTGGGCGGGCCGGGTGGGTTTCTTCTTAAACCATAAACCACATGGCCTTGCTGCAGCAGCAGTTGCGCGGTACGCAGACCAAGATCTCCGCATCCGGCAATTAAAATATGTTTGGTGGTATTCAATGCTGGGATTCCGTTAAGAGGCCGGTTTGTTTATCGGGATAGTGTACACGTTAAAACTGGCTTGTCATGCCGCGCATGGCTTCATACGAAGCGGGCGCCGTTTTTTTTGACGCGAGCGCCTGTTTATTCCATTTCAGGCAATCTGGTGCATAATGAGCAAAAACCGCGTAAACCCTCGCCCATTGGGGCGGGGATATCAGCGCGTTAATCCCAGAAAATTTGTGAGGAATATGACTTTGACTGCTGATTTTTCCCGCCTGAAAGTGGCTGTGGCACAATTTCCTGCCGTGAATGATATTGCTGCCAATAAAAAATATATCCAGGACCTGACGGAGCAGGCCGTTGCCACAGGTACCGAGCTGCTGGTTTTTCCCGAGGCGGCCATGTGTTCGTTTGGTTCTGACCTGGCAACCCTTAGGGATATTGCCCAACAGCATTCTCCGGGTTTTATTGAATTTATGCAGGGTCTGGCACGCAGCCATAAAATGAATATTATCGTGGGGGTGCTTAGCTTAAGCGATGATCCGGCTGAAGAACGGGTAAGCAACCAATTGCTGGTTATTAATATTCAGGGTGAAGTGATTGTCCGCTATACCAAACTGCATGTGTATGATGCTTTCAATTTCAAGGAATCAGACAAGGTCAAGCCGGGTGACATCAAGGAAGACGGTTCTGAATTGGGTTTATTCAAGATTAAAGATTTTACGATTGGTCTGGTCAATTGTTATGACCTTCGCTTTCCCGAGCTGTCCCGTGCCCTGGCGGTTAAGGGGGCAGATGTTATTTCGGTAAGTGCTGCCTGGATTGCCGGGCCTTACAAGGAAAATCACTGGGAAATCCTGCTTAGGGCGCGGGCCATTGAAAACACCAGTTATGTATTGGCCTCGGGGCAGACAGCCACCCGTTGCACCGGCAACAGCATGATCATAGACCCGATGGGCAGTGTGCTTGCCGGCTGTGCCGACCAGCCGGGGCTGGCGGTGCATGTATTGGAAAAAGGCAGGCTGCAACAGGTCAGAAGTATTCTGCCTTGCCTTGAAAATAGACGGTTTTAAG
>JAVESC010000012.1:0-42679 GCA_034006805.1 Advenella sp. | reverse complement strand
GTACCCGTTTAAAGGTGCTGGTGCATGATGGCCTGGGCATCTGGCTGGCCGTGCGCCGTTTGCACCAGGGGCGCTTTAACTGGGCGCAGGCGGGTGCCACACAATGCCGCTTAAACGCTGAACAGGTACAGGCCTTGCTGATGGGGCTGCCCTGGCAACGCCTGGGGGCTGATGCGGCGATCACGCTGCTGTAAACCGGCTGGCAATCCGGTGAGATACCGATGGTTCAGGCAGGCCCGTTATGGCATACTGCACCCCATGACAAAGACGACTGTTTCCCCTCCCGATCTGGATCAACTGGACGAGCACGCACTACGCGCGCTGGTTCGGCAATTGATGGGGAACGTCGAACACCTCACCAAAGATGTGACTTATTTGGGTCAGGATAATCAGTTTAAAGACGCCCACATTCGTAAGCTCACGCATGAGATTGCGGTTTTCGGGCAACTTTACGGTTGAGCGTCACATTCATGGCAAATGGGCCTGCCGTGACTGCGAGACAATAACCCAGGCCCCATTGCCCGCCCATATCATCGACAAGGGCATCCCGACGCCGGGCTTGCTGTCCCAGGTGCTGGTGGCCAAATATGCGGATCATCTGCCGTTGTATCGGCAGGAGCAGATCTTTGCCCGTGCCGGTGTTAGGCTGGCGCGTTCTACCCTGGCTGAATGGGTCGGTGTGTGTGGTGTACGCCTGCAACCGCTGGTGGCTGCGTTACGGCGTTTGTTGTTGGAGCAAGCTGTCTTGCACGCCGATGAGATCCCAGTCTTAATGCTGCAACCGGGCCAGAAAAATACGAAACGCGCTTACCTGTGGGCCTATACCAGCAGCGACACCGCACCCTTGAATGCCGTGATCTATGACTTTACCGAAGGGCGTGCCGGTGAACATGCCCGCCGCAAGTTCTTTGATTTACAGCAGGCCAATCAAAGCCAGTTGGCCGAACAGGCCCTGCAATTGATGGGTCAGCTCTACGAGGTGGAGCGACAGGCCAAAGGCCTGTCAGCAGCAGAACGCTTGCAATTACGCCAACAGCGGGCTCGGCCAGTGGCCGATGCCCTGCATGCCTGGATGCTGGCACATCGCCAGAAAGTGCCTGATAATACCGGCATTGCCAGGGCGCTGGATTACAGCCTGAAACGCTGGGTGACGCTGACCCGTTATCTGGATGATGGCCAGTTACCGATTGATAATAACCGGATTGAAAATCAGATTCGGCCCATCGCGATTGGTCGCAAGAACTGGCTCTTCGCCGGTTCCTTGCGGGCGGGCCAACGGGCGGCGGCCGTCATGAGCCTGATTCAATCGGCCAAGCTCAACGGCCACGATCCGTATGCCTATCTGAAAGATGTCTTGATGCGTTTACCGACGCAACAGAACAGCGATATTGAGGAATTGTTGCCGCACCACTGGGCACCGGCAACGGGTGCTTGAAAGAATATTGGCCGCTTACGCGGCCAAGTCAATGTGGGATTACCGAACGCTTACAGCGCTAGTAAAAATCAGACATAAAAAAACGGGGCCGTGCCCGTTTTTTTATGCTTGTGCTACCTAGCTTGCTTACTTCAGGTGCGTGCTAGGCAGTTTGTTTATTTCAAACGTACTGCTTCCTTAAGCAGACAAATTAAAATTGAAGGTATTTCTTTCTTCTTCATCTATTTGCGATACAAGATTGGTTTCCCATTCTAGATATTTTTTGGCTGCCTCTTTGTTGCCGTTATGTCTGTCATGAACAAAAAACAGAAAATCAATGCATTCCGCATCGGGTGGGACGTTGCTTTGCCTTTCCAGGGGTAGGCCTGCCGCTTCAAAAAAAGAAGGATTAAATATTGCCTGCTGAATATTCTGATACCCTGCGTTTACCATATCAGTGGCCAATAGTGCCGTTGTATTATTGTCAGTACCCAGTAACAGTACAGGTGCCTGTTTATTACTGGGGGCATGCTTGAACAGGGTGGGGCGAATGACCCATTGTGCATGCTTTAAATGAACAGAACGGAATTGCGTACTGGACCTGCAGTCCAGGATACTAACCTGCGGATACCGTTTGATGAAGTTAACGGTATCCTCGGAAGAAAGTGCTTGGGAATGTACCACAACAGGGCCTTCATCCATTTGTACCGTTATTGTTGCCAGTTTATCGGTGTCTGCCAGTAGATATACTTCCCAGCCAAGCTGTTTGAGCCAGCTGGCTATCACAGGAGCCCGAATTTGGTCAAAATCGGCTAAAACGATGCGGGCCTTCCTGACGCCAATATATTCGTCGGTTGCCTGAATCAGCTGCCCTCCTGGGGCATGCCGTATAGCGGATGATAGCTGGCTTTTATCATATTCCTGAGCGGTTCGCACATCAAATAGGTATGTGGTTCGATTTGATTCTTCTTGCCAGATTTTTAGTTGCTGGAATGAAATTGTTTGCAGCTCGAATTTTTTGAGCAGATTATTTGCGCTTTGCTTGGCATCAGCGAGCAAGTCTGGATTGATTTGCTCCGGATAAAACCGGTCTGACTGGTGTTCCAGTTCATAGCCTGACAGATACCAACCCTGAGTGCCGTTTTCAAGTGCATAAACGGGGTTGGGAATGCCAAGATTGATCAGGGTTTGGGCGCCAATAATGCTGCGAGTGCGCCCCGCGCAATTGATGACGATTGTCGTTGATGGATCAGGTGCAATTTGACGGGCGCGCAGGGCAAGCTCTCCGTTGGGGCAGCAGATAGAGCCCGGTATATTCATTTTCTGGTATTCCTGTATGGGGCGACCATCCAGAATAACCAGGTTGGACTTTTCGGATTGTATCTGCTCATACAATTGCCGGGCGCTAATAGGCGGTGTTTGATAGATGTGCTCGGCCAGTTCACCAAAAGTTTTACTGGGTAAGTAGACCCCGGCAAAGGTGGCGTATCCAGCCGCTTGCCAAGCTTGAATACCTCCTTGCAGGATATGAATATGGGCATAGCCCAGTCGTTGTAAGGCCTGGGCAGCAGCCTTCACGACTGATTCACCGCTATGGTCTGCATAAACAACAATACGCGTGTTTTTACGGGGTACAAGTATTCTGACATGCAGTTCGAGCACGCTATAGGGTAAAGAAACGGCAAAGAAAAGGTGGTTCTCTCCGTATTGGCCGTGTTCACGCACATCCAGTACGGCTATTTCATGTTCATCATGAATCCAGCTTTTCAGCAATTTGGCATCAATTGTTTTCATTGTTCATAGAAAGGTGAGTCTGGAAGTGAAAGGTTTTGCAGGTGTTAATTGCCCTAACGGGTTTTAACACCGATATCCATGATTTTGCAGCTATTGTTTTCTACATCAAAGGCCAGCCTTTCGGTAAGTGTTTCCAGTGCCTTGCCATACATATGCAGGTGGCGGATCAGGCTGTCTTCAATGCGAACGGCGTGAATGTCATCAGGCATTAAGGCGATGCCTTCACCGGGGCCGATGCTTTTGATGGCCGTTTGAACGAGATTGGCTTTTCCGCTAATGCTGCCATTATCGGTGCGGTCGTACAAATAATTGCTTTCGGTGCCCTCTACAGCGGCAATACAGGCCCATGTTGTATGGTTATGCGGCACGATTTTCTTGCCAGGCTTCATCACATTAAGATACAGGGCAAAGCTGTTGTCGGGTTCTGAATGAATTAAATAGCGGGCTTGCAATTCTTCGCCTTCTGGCGCTGGATAGTCTGCTTCTGACCACCAGCTTTTATTGGCGGCCAGATTGATCAGGCCTTCACGCACGGACTCCAGACCTTGACGATTTGGCTCTGGGGTTGTTTGCTGTTTGGCTAGGGTTATGAAAGCATTGATGGCATTTTGCTTGCCATTGTTACTGCTCATGAGTGGTTCTCCTGTGACTTTTATAAAGTATAGTAATTTTCGCAAGCATTGACTAATTAAAAATCTTGGTTAATATATTAGGGATCCTAATGAATTAACCCGGTATTTTCTTTTTTTAATGATTTTTTATATTACTACTCCCTATGAATAACCTGGATCTGGGTTTGTTGCGCACACTGGTTACTGTCGAAAAAACTAATACATTTTCTGGTGCGGCAGCGGTATTGTTCAAAACACAATCTGCCATCAGCCAGCAAATGCAAAGGCTGGAATCCCAGATAGGGTATCCGTTATTTGAAAAACGGGGCCGGCACAGGGAGCTGACGGTTCAAGGCAAACAACTGACCATGTATGCCCGGCGTTTGCTGGCGATTAATGATGAAGTCTTACGCACGCTAGGGCAGCAGCAAGTGGAAGGGCATATTCGTTTTGGTGCGACCTTTGATGTGGCGGATACCATTTTGCCAATCGTGCTTACCCATATAGCGCGTCATGCGCCTAAAGTAAAATTGGATATTCAGGTTGATCGTAGTCCTGCCTTGATGGAGCAGCTGGCATCCGGTGATATTGACATGACGATTTCCACACGCGAAGCGCCTGGATTGAGTGGTTTTGTGGTGCGTACCTCTCCGACGGTGTGGATATGCGCGGCAGATTTTCCTTTTAGCCGGGGGGCCACCTTGCCTTTGATTCTGGCCGATGAACCCAGCATCTTCCGGCAACTTGCATTAACCGCGCTTACGCAAAGCCAGACGCAATGGCGTATTAATTATCTGGCGCCATCTTTGGCAGGTATCAAGGCGGCTGTTCGGGCCGGGTTGGGTGTAACGGCCCGCAGTGTCGAGTTTCTTGGGCCTGATATGAGGGTTCTGGCTGAATCAGAAGGTTTGCCGGCATTACCCTTGGTGACTTACCGGTTGCTGACTCGAAAAGACACGATCAACCCATTGGTTTTACATATTTTTAAAATGTTACGGGCACAGTTTGAATAAGTCCCGCTGCATTCCCCCACCTGAACCTTACTGGTTAGGTGGCGGTAGTTCATAATACAGTCTGATTCCGATCGTGCTACGGTAGGTCTGGACAAGAAATAGGTCGTCGTTATCAGGTCCAATACAGGGTAACATCAGGACATTTGACTAAGCATTTTCCGGAAACGATTAAGCGAGAACAGGAACAGGATCAAGCCAATAATAAACAGGGACAGAAATTGGGGCCATACAACAGCAAAGTCTGCGCCTCGATAAAGGATGGCCTGGCCTAATGAGACAAAGTGCGTGGTGGGGGCCAGCAGCATGATGTCCTGGACAAACTGTGGCATGCTTTCCCGTGGCGTACTGCCGCCTGAAAGCATTTGCAGCGGCAAGAGGACAAGCACCATTAACAGCCCGAACTGGGGCATATTGCGTGATAGGGTTGCCATGAATATACCCATCGACGTGGTGGCAAACAGATGCAGGGCGGCACCAGCAAGAAAAAGCAGAATTGAACCTTCAATAGGGATATTCAGCCCGTCTTGCACAATGATCTGCAGTGAAAGGGCTGATGAGGCCAGGACAACCAGGCCCATTGACCATATTTTGGACAGCATGATTTCGGTGGGTGTCACGGGCATGACCAGCAAGTGTTCAATCGTACCGTGTTCGCGTTCTCGAATAAGCGCGGCCCCGGTCAGGATAATGGAAAGCATGGTGATGCTGTTGATAATTTCCATTAACGCACCAAACCAGGCACGCTCAAGTGTTGGATTAAAACGCATGCGCATGGCCAGATCAACCATGGGCGTCTCGGTGGCTTTATAGCCCTGGACGAATTCTGTCGTTTCGCTATTGATAATCTGCTGGATGTATCCGCTGCCGGTAAAGGCTTGTGACATTCGGGTAGCATCCACATTTAGCTGGATTTCGGGCTGTTTGCCGGCCAGCACGTCTTTCTGGAAGTTGGGGGGGATATTAAGGGCAAAGGTGAAACGGCCTTCGTCCATGCCAGAGTCCATCTCATTAATGGAAATCATTTCCGGATGTGTAAAACGTGGCGGGAAAAATGCACTGGCAATCCGGCCCGATAGCGGGGAACGGTCTTCATCAACAATCGCGATGGGTGCGCCATGCAGGGTTTCGGGCATGGCCGTGGCGGCGGTATAAACAGAAACGGTAAAGGTGTAGACAATCAGGAATAACAGAATCGGATCTCTGATTAAACTCCAGAATTCCTTGATTCCCAGGCGATAAATGTTTTTGAAGTTGGGCATGATCAGGCGTCCTGCTTCTTCAGCAATAAAATGGACAATAATAGAATCACCATAGCGCCTGCCAACAGAGGCCAGTAATAAATCATCAGATCTTGAAAATCGAGTGCCTTGTTAAAGATTCCCCGGCTGATCATGAGAAAGTAGGTGGTTGGAAATATATGGCCAATGAATGCCGCAAAACCTTCCAGGGCGGAAACCGGATTAAGCAGGCCCGAGAACTGGATGGCGGGCAACAGCGTACCGACCATGGTGAAGAACATGGCGGCAATCTGGCTTTTGGTGAAGGTGGATGCGAACAGGCCCACCCCGGTCGCAAACAGGACGTATAGAAAAGCAGCCAGCATGAGCGCCAGGAAATTACCCTTGATGGGAACATCGAAAACAGTGACCGCCAGAAAAGTCATGAGCAGGAAGTTCATCATGCCCAGAATAACGTAAGGCACCTGTTTGCCCAGCAGGAATTCGCTGCGGGTAACCGGTGTTACGTACAGGTTGATAATTGAGCCGAGCTCTTTTTCGCGCACCACCGAGAGGGCGGAAAGCATGGCCGGAATCATAAGCAGCAACAGGGGGATGACAGCGGGTACCATGGCGGGCAGACTTTTTACATCAGGGTTATAACGGAAGCGGGTTTGGATAGTGACCGGTACCGTGCTGGCCGGGTTGATGCCCAGGCGCTCGGTCGCCATGGTGGCCAGCCAGCCCTGATGCATGCCGCTGATATAGCCCTGGACGGTTTCTGCCCGTTGCGGGTTGGCGCCATCTACCCAGGCGCCAATCTGGACGTTTTTCCCTTGCTTGAGGTCACGGGCAAAACCGGGCGGTATTTCTAAAGCCAGCACCACTTCGTTACTGCGCATGCGCCGGTCAAGATCGGCATAATCTTTGATGGGGGGCTTTTCTATGAAGTAGCGGGAGCCGGCCAGGTTTAGCGTATAGTTCTGGCTAAGGGTGGTTTGATCCCGGTCCAGGACGGCAAACGTCAGGTCTTCTACATCCATGCTGATGCCGTAACCCATAATAAACATGAGAAGGGCGGTACCAAGCAGGGCAAGGGTCCGGCGTACGGGATCACGCTGTAATTGCAGGGTTTCCAGCAAGGTATAGCTGAAGGCCCTTGAAAAACTGAAGCCTTTTGCCGTGGCCGCTTCTGGCTGGGGCTCATGGACAGGCGTTGCGGGTTCGGCGGTGGTTTCAAGCAGTTCGTTTTTACCAGTATTTTCTTCGCGAACCGCATCTTCCAGATAGGCAATAAATGCGTCTTCCAGCGTTTGGGTGCCACGTTGTTGCACCAGTTCTGCCGGTGTGCCGCTAACCAGTACCTTACCTGCGTGCATGAAGGATATCCGGTCGCAGCGTTCTGCCTCATTCATGAAGTGGGTAGAAATAAAAACAGTGACGCCATCTTTGCGGGCCAGGTCTATCATGAGTTGCCAGAACAGGTCCCGGGCAATGGGATCCACACCCGAGGTGGGTTCATCAAGAATTAGCAATTCGGGCCCGTGAACCACGGCAACGGCCAGGGACAAACGCTGGCGCACGCCCATGGGCAGGTTGTCGGGCAAGGCGTCAATGGCATCTTCAAGGTCAAAACGCTGGATCATGGCCTTGACGCGGGCCGGTATTTGCGCTTCAGGGACTTTGAACAGGCGGGCATGGAGCACCAGGTTTTGCTTGACCGTGAGCTCAGAGTAAAGGGAAAAGGCTTGCGACATATAGCCAACCCGACGGCGGGTGTCGATATCTTTGGGGTTAACCTCTTGGCCAAACAGCCAGGCCTTTCCTTCAGAGGCCTCAAGCAAACCCGTGAGCATTTTCATGGTGGTGGATTTACCGCAACCGTTGGAGCCCAGGAATCCGAAAATCTCACCTTGCCGGATGCGGAAATTGACATGGTCAACAGCCACAAAATCACCAAAGCGCATGGTTAAATCTTGCGCTTCAATGGCAATATTGGTATTTTCATTATTGAAAGGGGGAATGACAATGGCTTGATGGGCGGCTCGTTTTTCTTCGGGTAGCAGCCTGATAAATGCTTCTTCAAGAGAGCGGGAACCGGTTTTTTCATGTAGCTCATGGGGCGTACCGGTAGCCAATATTTTGCCATCGTCCATGGCAATCAGCCAGTCGAAGCGATCGGCTTCTTCCATATAGGCGGTGGCAACAATCACGCTCATTTGTGGCCGGCTTTGGCGGATACGATTGATCAGGTCCCAGAATTGATTGCGTGCAAGCGGGTCAACACCGGTGGTGGGCTCATCAAGAATCAATAAGTTGGGGTCGTGAATGAGCGCACAGCACAAACCCAGTTTTTGCTTCATGCCGCCGGACAGTTTGCCGGCAGGCCGGGATAAAAATGGATATAGGCCGGTGCTACGGGTAAGGTCATCAATTCGCCGGCGCCTTTCCTGTTCATCGTGACCGAACAGGCGGGCAAAAAATTGCAGATTTTCTTCTATCGACAGGGTGGGATAGAGGTTTTTGCCCAGCCCCTGGGGCATGTAGGCAATATGAGGGCAGACCTGGGTACGGTGTACCGCATCTGCCATGCTGCCATTTAACACCTGGACACTGCCTGCCTGAATGGCGCGGGCACCGGCAATAAGGGATAAAAGACTGGATTTGCCAACGCCATCGGGGCCAATCAGCCCCACCATGGTGCCCGCTGGGATATCCAGGCTGATATTGTCCAGGGCCAGTTTTTTGCCGTAACTGAGGCTGACCGCTTGCAGGCTGGCGACCGGTGTACTCATGACTTGCTTACTCCGGCAGTTTAACGCTTAGGTGTTCTGGCCACGCCTTGTTTGGGTCAAGCTTGATCCAGGCCATACCCGGCAGGCCTGTTTTGACCTGTTCAAGATGCTGTTGTAGCAGTTCGGGTGAAATACGCGCCTTGACGCGGAACATGAGTTTTTGGCGTTCGCTGGCGGTTTCAACCGTTTTGGGCGTAAACTGGGCAGCGCTGGCTACATAAGAAATTTTGGCGGGTATGACGTATTCAGGCGCGGCATCCAGGACAATATGCACATCGCTATCCATGGCAATGCGGCCAACCACGGTCTCGGGCAGGAAGAAAGTCATGTAGACATCGTTAAGGTCGATCACATTCAGGATTTTTCCACCGCCACCAACCACTTCACCCGGCTGGGCAATGCGAAATTGAATGCGCCCGTCACGCGGAGACTTCAGGATGCTGTCATCAATATCGGCCTGAATGCGCTTGATGGCTGCTTCTGCCGCAATAACCGCAGACTCGGCCCCACTAACTTGTGCCTTGGCGGCCTTGATGGCAGCAGAGGCGGCATTGACTTGTGCTTTGGCCGCATTGAGTGCTGCTTCGGCGCTGAGTGCGGCAGCGCGGTCATCGTCAAGGGTTTGTTTGGGGGTGGCACCACGTGCTGCCAGGGTTTCGGTTCGGCGCAGGCGTTGATTAGCCAGGGTAAATTCGCTTTCGCGTTGTGCCACCGCCGCCTGGCTGGCGGCATGTTCGCTTTCACGGGCAATAACCTGGACTTTAGCAATATTCACATTGTTCAGGGCCTGCTGATGCTCTGCCTGTGCCTGTTCAAGCTGGGCCTTGATGACATCAATTTGCATATGGGCCAGGGGTTGGCCTGCCTTGATAAAGTCTCCTTCGTTGGCAAGGATTTCCTGGATCCGTCCGGCAAGCTTGCTGGAAATGTCAAGTTCGGTGGCCTCTATGCGGCCATTGCTGCCGATAAAGCCATCTAGCTGGCTGTTGGACTCGGCTTGTTTCCAGTAATACACTCCAAGAGCAATGGCCGCCAGGATGATGATGACGAAAATAATCGGTTTTTTGTTTGATGTGCTCATGATGACAGGCGATGAATGTGCATTAGTAGCCGAAAACTTCGATAGCTTTCTGGATGACAACGTAGATCAGGACGATCAGGCCAAGACCCATGACGACAATACCCGGATTATGATCTTTCAGGCCGATACCGATAAAAACAACAATAATGCCAAGGAGGAAAATAAGATGTAAAGGTATATCACTGAAAAACATGGTGAATCCTAATTTGAATGACAATGACAGGGCGATGGCCTGCTGTTAATAGCATGGATGCTATTTTTTGATCTGTTTAGTATATCAAATGCTTATCTGGCAATTATTAAAAAGAAAATTTTAAGGCTAAAAAGAAACAGGAGTTGACACCCTCCCTCCCTCTCGCTAACGCTCGGCCACAAGGGGTCAAGGAAGGGGATTCCTACCGTGTTTAGCCGGACCTGGAAGTCGGAGTAAGATAAAGGGAAGGGTATTGACGGGCACACGCCAGCCGGTTGGCCAGCGTGGCGGAATGATTTTATTGACGGGCCTGGCGGGCTGCCGGCAGGGAAGTGACGGGAAAAGTGCTGCGCCAGGGGTTGATATCCAGCCCGCCCCTGCGGGTATAGCGGGCATACACAAACAGCTTGACGGGCTGGCAGTGTTTCATGATGTCACAAAAGACCTGTTCCACGCATTGCTCATGAAAACCGTCATGGTTGCGATAGGAAATAATATATTCCAACAGGCTGACATGATCGATGGCCGGGCCTTCATAACGGATTTGCAGGCTGCCCCAGTCGGGTTGCCGGGTGACCGGACAGTTGGATTTAAGCAGGTTGGAAACCAGGGTTTCTTGCACAATGGTTTCGGGCCGGCATTGCAACAGGCTGGCATCGGGTTCATACTGGCTGGGCGCGATATCCAGTTCGTCAAGCAGCGTGCCGTCCAGGTCTTCGATAGCTTGCCGGGCAAAGCCGGCCGGTTTTATAAGCTGGATGGAAACGGGCGCCCCGCTGGCGGCGGACAAGTCCTGTTGCAGGCGGGCTAACAGGCTTTCTGTTGAATCCAGCCGGGTCTGGTTGAATGAATTCAGGTAAAGCTTAAAGGATTTTGATTCAATAATATTGGGTGCAGCGGCCTCAAAGGTAAAACGGGCCATGGCCACCTGGGGTTTGCCTTTCGGGTTCAGCCAGGAAAGTTCATAGGCATTCCAGATGTCGGCGCCGTACCATTGGGGGTGCGGCTGCAAGGAAAGTTGCGAACGGCCGCCAGAGCGGGGAATGGGAAACAGGAGTGTAGGATCGTATTGATCGGGATAGTGTGTTTCTTTTCCCAAAGGGGCCTGATGAAGTTCAGGGTTGGTCATGACGGGCGAACAATTAAGGTTGGGGTTGCATAAAAATGGTTTTGTTGCGGGAAATGGACGGGATCGATTCAGCCGGAGATTCTGTTGTCGGTTCAAGATCCGGGAAGGTTTCCGCATCAAAGGCCTTGTCACCGTTTTCATCGGCCAGGCCGCTTGGTTTCAGGCCGGCAAAATCAAACAGATTGCGATCCATTAAATGGGAGGGCGCAACCGCAGACAGGGATTTGAAGATATTCCATACTTTTTTGGGACTTTCCTTTTCCCATGCACGGATCATCCGGTTGATTTCCTGACGTTTCAGGTTTTCCTGGGAACCGCACAGATTGCACGGAATGATCGGGAACTGCTTCAGTTCAGCATAGGCAATCAGGTCTTTTTCGGCAATATAGGCAAGCGGCCTGATCACGGTATGTTTGCCATTGTCTGAGACCAGCTTGGGGGGCATGGTTTTAAGTTTGGCCGCATAAAACAGGTTCAGGAAAAAGGTGGCCAGAATATCGTCCCGATGATGGCCCAGGGCAATTTTGGTTGCGCCCAGTTCTTCGGCAACACGATATAAAATGCCGCGGCGCAGGCGTGAACATAATGAACAGGTTGTTTTGCCTTCTGGAATGACACGCTTGACAATGGAATAGGTGTCCTGGTTTTCAATATGAAAAGGCACGCCAATTTTGCTTAGGTATTCGGGCAGGATGTGCTCAGGAAAGCCCGGCTGTTTCTGGTCCAGGTTGACGGCCACAATATCAAAATGGATAGGTGCGCGTTTTTGCAGCGTCATGAGGATATCCAGCATGCCATAGGAGTCTTTGCCACCCGACAGGCAAACCATGACTTTGTCGCCATCTTCAATCATGTTGTAATCAACAATGGCAGTGCCGGCCTCTCGCATGACTCGCTTGGTTAGCTTGTTGTTTTCAAGACGGATTTTTTCGGCTGCGGCGCCACGATGCTCGGTACTCATGTTTATCTTCCGGTAACAACTTCAATGCCAACCGCATCACAATCGGCAAAAGCCATGGGTTTACTGATCTTGAGCCTGACCTTTTGAACCTCGGGAAAATCTTTCAGCAAACGGTTGGCAATCATTTCGCCCAGTGACTCAACCAGATGTATGTGTGCACGGGTACATTCTTCAATAATGGCTTCCCGCAGTTTGCGATAATCAAGCACACTGCTGATATCGTTGTCATTCAGCTGTCTGGGGACTTCAATATCTATTTCTGCATCAATATGCAGGGGTTGGGTGGCACGCAGTTCATGTTCAAGAATGCCAATCCGGGCATCAAGGGCAAGGCGGGAGAAGAATATACGGCGAGTTGACATAAAAATAAGGTTAATATGTAGAGACAAAGAATAATGCGTTTTCTTTGTAATTTATCAAGGGCTTAATTGTAGTGGTTATCTTATTTGAAGAGGCTGCAATGCGGCCTTCAGGGTAAAGAAATCATTGATTTTCATGGAATAAAAAGGATTTGGCTACATGCAACCGGTTGTTTATGATGCGATTGTAATTGGTGCAGGCCCAGCGGGTGCTTCCTGCGCTGTCTGGCTTGCCTATTTGGGCTTTTCTCCGTTAATTCTTGATGCCTCTGAACAGGTAGGTGGCCTGACGGCGCATAATCCCTTTGAAGATGCCTGGAATGTCACTGCCCCCGGCCTGACCGGAGAAGAGGTGGCGGTTCAGATCAAGCGTAGTCTTGATGGTGCAAGGGTGCCTGTACTATTGAAAATGCGGGTGGACAGGGTGGATACTATTGAAGATCCTGAGCAGATCAATAGCTTGTTCAAAAAGGCGGGCAGCCCTACGAACCCGGCATGCCAGAAACTGTTTCGGGTGTTCTTTGACGGGCACTCCCTGGTGTCGCGTTTTGTGGTGGTGGCCAGTGGCGTTACCTCCCGCTTTCCGCAAGAACTGGCCAGTCAAAAATATGACCATGTCCTGGTGGGGCCTGGCAGGCATATTTCAAACTATGAATTTGCCAACAAGAAGGTGGTGGTTTTGGGAGGCGGTGATAACGCTTTTGAGAATGCCATTTTTGCGCAAAAAAGAGGGGCCTTGTCGGTGGACGTTTATGCCCGTCATATCAGGGCGCAAAAACAATGGTTTGAATCCCTGTCGCAAAAGCGGATTCATACGGGTGAGTATGTCTTTGATCCGCTGGCCAGAACCGTTAACGGACATAAGTATGATGTCGTCATGGTTTTTTATGGGTGGCAGGCCCAGCTTAATGGCCTGGAAAGCCTGGGGCTTTCCCGCAGCGAAAAAGGCTATGTCAATACCCATGTCCATACCGCAGAAACAAATGTGCCCGGCGTGTATGCCATTGGCGAGGTCGCCAACCGGCATCATCCCTGCATTATTACTTCCATGGCCGATGGGGTGGTGGCGGCCAAGGCCATCCAGCGTAAGCTTGAGCAGGAGGCGCTTGAGCTGGTGAGTTAGGGGTGTGTGCGGGTGCGAACCTGGTCGATAGCCTGGCAAAGCTCCGGCAGGGCACGAATCAGCCGGTCTGTGGGGCGAAATAAAATATCAGGGTGTTGGGTAATGATTGCCTGACGGGCAAATGAAAACCCTTTGCCATTGAAGAAATCCAGTATTTCGTTGGCTGTTTCTTCATCTGAAGCGCCAGCCAGTATCAGTGTGGGTTGGCGCTGCATAATGCTTTCCAGGCTGACAATGGGCGAAGGGTTGCCCTGGTCGCTGAAAATATTGTAGGCACCGCAAACCTGCAACACTTCGTTCTGGATAGGGCTGCCCCCCAGCGTGTAAAGCGGGGTACTGCCCAAAAAAATAAAAACCGGTACGGGTGTACGGGTGCTGTATTCAGCACGGGTTTGTTGGATGATTTGTTCCAGCTCATGGGCCAGGGGGCGGGTTTGTTCCAGCGTTCCGGTCAGCTTGGCAATTTGCAACAGGTCTGCCGTAATATCTGCCAGTTTTTGGGGGGCAAGAGACAGTACCGGAACCATGCGTTCAGCCTGTTTGAGTCCCGTCACGGGCAGGCCGCCCGAAGACCAGGTCACCATCAGGTCGGGTTGCAGGCTGAGCAATAATTCGGCATTCGGCCGCAAGCCGTCGCCCACGTTAGCCATGTTGTTGACGTCAGGGGGATAGTTGCTGCTTTTGGCAACCCCAATCAGCTGTTTGCCTGCCCCGGCCGCAAATATCAGTTCCGTGGCATGGGGCGACAGGCTGATAATGCGTTTTGCCGTTTCCGGCATGGGGGCGCTTAAGGTGCCTGCCTGGGTGGGCAGGCTGGCATTAAATGAACCGACAAGAAGGCAGAGCCCGACAAACAGCTTATGATGAAGCTTCATGTTTTTGATCCCGAAATCCTGGTTGCAGGCAGCTTACTGGTTTGGTAAAAGCCGGCCTTTCCTGTTTGTAAAACGGGCAGGAAAGGCCTTAACAGCTATTGCTGGCTACATGCGCCAGGCCAGGTTTAGAAATACATTGGAACCTTGGCTATTGTAGCCGTAGGCAGTATTGTATTTTTTGTCTGTCACATTATTCCAGTAGATCTGGCCCTGCAGGTTTTTATTGAACTGGTAGCTTGCATGCAGGTTAAGCAGGCCATAACCGCCCAGTTTTCTGGCGGCGGTGTTGTCCTTGTCATCATAGCGCTTGCCAACAAATTGATAGCTGGCGCCCAGCTCGGCATTGTCCAGTTTGTGGCTGACCGAGAGACGATAAACCTGTTTGGCCCGGCGGACCAGGGTTTTGCCGTTGGTGTCGTCCTTGGGGTTCAGAAAGTCTGCACCGGCACTGAGCAGGGTGTTGCCAAACTGGTGTGAGGCCTCCAGCGACAGGCCGCGAATGGTGGCTTTGTCGGTATTTTCAGCAGTGCAGTTGAACAGGGCATCGCACACATAAGGGTTGATCAGGTCCTTGAATTTGTTCTGGAACATCACCAGGCTTAATTGGGTGTCTTCTGTCTGATAGCGCAGGCTGGCTTCGATGTTTTTGGATTTTTCCGGTTTCAGGTTGGGGTTGCCCTGGTAGCCAAAGCTTAATGGGTAATATAGATCAGTAAAGGTCGGTGCCCGAAAACCGGTGCTGGCGGCCACGCCTACTTTTAGCGAATTGCTTAAATCGTAGTCATAAGCCAGGCTGCCGGTGGTTTTACTGCCAATGCCGGAAATATTGTCATGGCGGACACTGGCCTGCATGTGGTGACGGTTAAAATCACCCCGGTAGATCAGGGCCGCCGCATTAGTGTCACGGTGCTGGCGGGTCAACAGGGAAGAGCCGGTTGCGCGTTCGTCAAGGTGTTCCAGCACCAGGGACAGCACGTTATTTTGGTTAAGCGTAAAGTTGTTTTGCCAGTTGTACTGACGCTGGATGGTACCCATTTCCGTGCGGCCAGAATCGCCATCAGAGGTTTGTAAGTCATGGTCGCTTTTACTGTAGCCAAAACCCAGGATGCTTTCCCAATTGTCTGTAATCTGGTTGGTACTGCTAAAGGTATAGGCCTGCTGGCGTGTAATGCCATAGGTATTTTGGTAATACTCACCGGAATCAAAGTCACCATGGTTGTAACCATGCAGGAATGTCAGGTCAAGCCGTTGTCCGGGGCTCCACTCATAACCCAGGGTACCGGTCAGGTTGGTTTGGGTGTAGCCATCATCGTCTGGGTTGTAAGTGTAGGGGCCTGAATCAGGGTTGGTGGCATTAAAGCCATCGCTGGAGGCATAGCTGGCGGCCAGACTATAGTTCCAGTTGTTTTGTGCCCCAGAAAAGCCAAAGCCGGTCTTGAAAGTGCTGTCCGAGCCAACACCAAAATTGCCAAAGGCACTGAACGGGCGGTCTTGCCCGCCAGGTTTGGTAATAATGTTAATCACGCCACCCATGGCGCTGGAACCATACAGGCTGCTGGCCGGGCCGCGGATAATTTCAATGCGTTCAATGGTGGATGGGTCTATGGCTGCCCAGTTGGTGCTGCCACTGTTAGTGTCATTAATACGCATGCCATTAACCATGACCAGGGATTGCGCCGGGCTGGCCCCTCGCACAAATATGCCTGAGACCGTTTGCGGGCCACCCGAGTTATAGATCTGCAGGCCCGGTTGCCTGGCCAAGATAGCGGTCAGGGATTCTGCTCCTGAATTTTTCAGGCTGACACCGGAAATAACGGTCACGTCACCCATTACCTTATCCAGCGGCTGGGCCATGCGGGCAGGCGTGGCAACAATGGTATCCAGGGTGGTGACATTGGGGGCAGGTTTGGTGGGGGTTTGAGCAAAAAGCAGGGCAGGAGCGAAACAGGCAGCCAGTGCCAGCGCACGAGTGTGGAGCGTAAAATTCATGTAAATGGCCTTCACAATATGTGCGACCCCGCACATAGGAATTAGGGAATGTTTATTGTTTGGCTGGTATCGGGCTTGTTGCCGGCAGTTGAAGGCCAGGCAGCTTACCGTTGCGGGGGCAGCACAGACTGAACAGGACAAGCGTGGCGAAATGGCCGGCTATTTTTCCTGTTTTCTGTTTCCCATTTAACTTTCACCGCTCGAATGAGTTGAAAGCACCTTGACAATAAGGGCAATACTGTAACATAGCCATAATATTTAGTACACTAGAGCCACGACAATTCTATTTTCAGGTTCAACGTGTCTTATCCTAAACTTCCATATCCGCTTTCCGCCTATACAAAGGGTGCCGAATTTGTACGCCAGCTGGGTTCCGGCCGTATTCTTGTCCTTGATGGCGCAATGGGGACCATGATCCAGCAATTTAAACTGACCGAATCCGATTTTCGCGGTGAGCGCTTTGCAGAGCATGGCAAGGATGTCAAAGGTAATAACGAGTTGTTGTCGTTGGTGCGTCCCGATCTTATTCTGGATATCCATCGCCAATATCTGGCTGCCGGTGCCGATGTGATTGAGACCAATACTTTTGGCGCCACTGCGGTGGCCCAGGGCGATTACAATCTGGCAGAACTGGCCTACGAACTGAACCTGGAGTCAGCCAAACTGGCGCGCCAGGCCTGTGATGAATTCAGCACAGCCGAACATCCCCGTTTTGTGGCCGGTGCCCTGGGCCCACAGCCCAAAACGGCGTCCATTTCTCCTGATGTCAATGATCCGGGGGCACGCAATATTACATTCGAAGAGTTGGCCGAGGCCTACACCGAACAATTGAACGGGCTGCTTGACGGTGATATTGATATCGTCCTGATTGAAACCATTTTTGATACCCTGAATGCCAAAGCGGCCATTTTTGCGGTAGAAAATGTCTTTGAAGCACGTGGCATACGCCTGCCCGTCATGATTTCCGGTACGGTCACCGACGCTTCCGGGCGTATTCTTTCGGGGCAAACGGTTGAAGCTTTCTGGAACTCTATCCGCCATGCCCGTCCCGTCACCATCGGTTTGAACTGTGCTTTGGGCGCGGCGCTTATGCGTCCCTATGTCGCCGAGCTGTCAAAACTTAGCGACACCTATACCTGTGTGTATCCGAATGCCGGCCTGCCCAATCCCATGAGTGACACGGGCTTTGATGAAACCCCGGAAGATACCTCTTCGTTGCTGGCAGAGTTTGCCCAGGCCGGTTTTGTGAATATGGTGGGGGGCTGTTGCGGCACTACACCCGAGCATATCCAGGCTATTGTGCAAAGCGTTAAAACCTTGCCCGCCCGTGAAGTGCCACAGGTGCCGGTAAAAACCCGTCTGTCTGGCCTTGAAGCCCTGAATATTGATGAAGAGTCCCTATTTGTCAACGTGGGAGAGCGTACCAACGTAACGGGCAGTAAGGCATTTTTGCGTCTGATTCGTGAAGAAAAATTTGATGAAGCGCTGTCAGTCGCCCGCCAGCAGGTGGAAAACGGTGCGCAAATTATTGACATCAATATGGATGAAGCCATGTTGGATTCCAAAGCCAATATGCGCCGGTTTCTGAATTTGATTGCTTCTGAACCCGATATTGCCCGGGTGCCCATCATGATTGACAGTTCCAAATGGGAGGTTATTGAAGAGGGGCTGAAGTGCGTGCAGGGCAAGCCAATTGTTAACTCCATTTCCATGAAAGAAGGCGAAGAGGCCTTTCTTAAGCATGCCCGCCTGTGCCGTAAATACGGCGCGGCCGTTGTGGTGATGGCCTTTGATACACAAGGCCAGGCCGATACCCTGCAACGGCGCAAGGATATTTGTGGCAAAGCCTACCGCTTGCTGACAGAAGAACTGGATTTTCCACCCGAAGACATTATTTTCGACCCTAACGTGTTTGCCATTGCCACCGGTCTGGATGAACACAACAACTATGGTGTTGACTTTATCGAAGCCGTCAAGTGGATCCATCAAAATCTGCCTTATGCCCGTATCTCGGGTGGTATTTCCAACGTGAGCTTCTCATTCCGTGGTAATGAAGCCATGCGCGAGGCGATTCATACCGTTTTCCTTTACTACGCCATTCGTGAAGGCCTGACAATGGGTATTGTCAATGCCGGTATGTTGGGTGTTTATGCTGATCTTGATCCTAAAGTCAAGGTTCTGGTTGAAGACGTCCTCCTGAACCGGGATCCGCCGCTGGGTAAAACCGATCCTGCCGATGAGCATACCCCAACCGAAAGGCTGGTCGAGTTTGCCGAAACCGTCAAGGGGGGCAGTGGTAGCAAAAAAGTAGAAGACTTGACCTGGCGTGAGCAAGCGGTTGAAAAACGCCTGGCGCATTCTTTGGTGCATGGTATTACCACGTTTATTGTTGAAGACACCGAAGAAATCCGCCAGCAAATTGCCGATCGTGGTGGTCGCCCCATCGAGGTGATTGAAGGCCCCCTGATGGATGGCATGAATATAGTGGGCGACCTGTTTGGCGAAGGAAAAATGTTCCTGCCCCAGGTGGTCAAGTCAGCCCGCGTCATGAAGCAGGCCGTGGCTCACCTGGTGCCTTTCATTGAAGAAGAAAAACGGCAGATTGAAGCCCAGGGGGGGGATGTACGCGCCAAGGGTAAAATGGTGATTGCCACCGTGAAAGGCGATGTGCACGATATTGGCAAAAATATTGTGGCCGTGGTTATGCAGTGCAATAACTTTGAAGTCGTGAATATGGGCGTGATGGTGCCTTGTGCCGAGATTTTAGCCAAGGCCAAAGAAGAAAAGGCCGATATTGTAGGCCTCTCAGGGTTAATTACACCCAGCCTTGAAGAAATGGCTTATGTCGCTTCTGAAATGCAGCGCGACCCTTATTTCCGGGAACATAATATTCCGCTGATGATTGGCGGTGCCACCACCAGCCGGGTTCATACCGCTGTTAAAATCGCGCCTCATTATGACGGTCCGGTTGTGTATACGGCCGATGCCAGCCGGGCTGTTGGCGTGGCTACGCAGCTGGTTTCCGATCAGGCCGACGTTTTTATTCGCGAAACGGCTGAAGAATACGAAAAAGTGCGTGAGCGTCACGCCAATCGCAAGGCTACCCCGATTATTCCACTGGAAGAAGCCCGCAAGGCCAAGCCACAGATTGACTGGCAAAACTACACCCCGCCCAAGCCCAAATTCATTGGCCGTCGTACGTTCAAACAGTATGATTTAAGTGAAATAGAAAAATATATGGACTGGACGCCGTTTTTCCAGACCTGGGGCTTATTCGGGCAGTTTCCCGCCATTCTGGACGACAAGGTCGTGGGCGAACAGGCAAAAAAACTGTATGAAGATGGCAAGGCCATGCTGAAAAAAGTCATCGAAGGTCGCTGGCTGACCGCCAGTGGTGTGGTGGCTTTTTATCCGGCTAATACGGTCAACCATGAAGATATTGAAGTTTATAAAGACGAATCCCGCAGCGAAGTCCTGTTTACCTGGCGTAACCTGCGCCAGCAAACCGCCAAACGCGAAGGGGTGGATAATAAATGTCTGGCCGACTACATTGCCCCTAAAGAAAGTGGCGTCAAAGACTACATCGGCTTTTTCGCCGTTACCGGCGGTCTGGGTATCGAAGCCCATGAAAAGCGCTTCGAGCAGGAAATGGATGATTATTCCAGCATTATGCTCAAGGCACTGGGAGATCGCCTGGCAGAGGGCCTGGCCGAATGCCTGCATGCACGGGTACGCAAGGATTTGTGGGGGTATGTGCCCGATGAGTTACTGGGTAACGAAGAAGTTATTGCAGAAAAATACCAGGGTATTCGCCCCGCACCAGGCTACCCGGCTTGTCCTGAACATACGGTTAAACGGGACATGTTCGACGTTTTGCTACCCGAGGAAATTGGCATGCAGCTAACCGAAAGCCTGGCCATGTACCCTGCATCCAGTGTTTCGGGCTTCTATTTAAGCCACCCGCAGTCTTCTTACTTTAACGTTGGCAATATTGGCGATGACCAATTACAGGATTATATTGCGCGCAGCGGGCTTGAAGAAGCGGAAGTGCGCAAGGCGTTAATGAGCAGTCTTGGGTAAATCCGGTTATGGGCAATAAGTCAGGGGTTGCTGCGAATAAACACGTATTGGGCGAATTTGTGCGTAATGCCCGGTCCAGGGTAACACCGCAAATGGCCGGGCTTAGTCACGGGCAGCGTCGCCGGACGCCGGGCCTGCGTCGTGAAGAGGTGGCGCAATTATGTGATATTAGCGTCACCTGGTATACCTGGATCGAACAGGGGCGCGATGTGTCTGTTTCCAGCACCGTGTGGTCACGGCTGGCCGATGTCCTGCACATGAGCAAGGCAGAGCGGGCTTACCTGTTTGAGCTGGCTGAAGTAGCCGATCCCGATCATGGGAAAGCGCAGCATGGCAGTCTTCCTTTATCGTTGCAGGCCTGCGTTAATAATTGTGCCGGGCCGGCTTATATCCTGGACCGTTGCTGGAATATGCTGTTTTTCAATCAGTCCCTGGATATGGTTTTCAATCATTGGCCCAGTCGCCAACAGGCGCCCAATTTACTCAGGTTCATTTTTCAAAACCCCGAGGCGCCAAAGGTTGTGGTTAATTGGGAACAGCGGGCGCGCCGTTCAGTGGCCGAGTTCAGGGCCGATATTGGCGCCCATCTTGATGAGCAGGATATTAGCCAGATTATTGAAGAGCTGCTGGCTTCCAGCGAGCTGTTTCAGCATTGGTGGTCAAGACAGGCGGTGGTGGAACGGGAAGGGGGCATACGCGAATTCATGCACCCGCAAAAGGGGTACTTAGAGTTTGACCAGATCACTTTTCGGCTGGCGACTCACCTTGACTATAAGCTGGTGATGTTATTGATAAAACCCGATTAATATCGCATTATTAAATATTCTACCAATCATTGCGGATTGTTATTAAAATACAAGGAATGTTAATTGCTTTAGTTTAAAAGCCATATGAAAACAATGGGATAGTTGTATTTTGGATTTTTTGGCCACATTAAAGGAGAGCTTGGCGGTACTTGTGTCTGAAGTAGTATGTTAGTATTCCCAGCGGAAAGCGTATTAATTTAAAATATGGTTTTTTAACCATCTATTATTTTAGTCATACTTGCCGTCATTCATCATCAAGAACACAGATTCGAATAGGAGAAGTACATGAATTATCGTTTAACACGTCTTGCCGGTGTTTTGGTTGCCGGGTCTATTCTGGCTGGTTGCGCAACACAAGGTGGCAATACTGCCGCAGGTGGCGGTATTGGCGCGGTAGTGGGTGCCGGCTTGGGAGCGCTAATTGGTGACAGCTCCAAAGCAGCCGGCATTGGTGCGGGTATTGGTGCGATAACCGGCGGGATTGTTGGTTATAACTGGGATCGTATTGTTGGCAAGGTTGACCAGGCCGGCGGCAAGCAACTGGGTATTTCAACCACCCAAATGCCCGATGGCAGCCTGAAAGTCAATATCCCTGACGGCGCCACTTTCGATATCAGCCAGGCCACGCTTAAACCTGCCATTTACCCTGTCCTCAATGCCTTGGCCACTTCCATGGTTGAAGAACCTTCGTTGCGTCTGAAATCAGTGGGTCATACTGATAGCACCGGCTCAGCTGCTTTTAACCAGACTCTTTCTGTTAACCGTGCCTCAAGCGTGGTTAATTACCTGGCTTCCCAAGGCGTTGCTACCAGCCGCATGAGCATTGAAGGCCGCGGTCCCAATGATCCTGTTGCCAGCAATAGTACGGCAAGCGGACGTGCCATGAACCGTCGCGTGGAACTTTATCTGTATGCGGTTCGTTAACATTCGTTTATAAGCCTGGCGTTGCCATGCAAGCTTTATAAAAGACCCTTGAAACACAAAAATTCAAGGGTCTTTTTGCATGCTTCATCCTTCGTCCTTATAGCCCGCATGTGCCCAATATTATCCGGCTGTTTTTGAACTATCTGAAAACCGCTTTTAAAAACGAGAATTTTAATTAGCAAAAAACCGCGTAAACCCGGCTCAACCCGGACGGGGCGCAGTCACATTGCACTTAAATAATCAAGTCGGTTATGATGGCACTGGCCGAGAAGGCTGTTCAATTAAAATTTTTTATGAGTTGAGTTGGTTTAACCCTATGAATGAGCATGCAACAGCAATAACAGAGCCAAGTGCTACGAAACAAACAAAAGCGGGTATCTATTATCTTGTTGCGGCGGTGGTTGGCTTGTTAACGGGTTTGCTGGGGTCATTTTTTCATCAAGTCATTAACCAGTCATTGGCATGGTCGCATCATCTTCCCGCATTGTTGGGTCTGGAAGGGCTGTGGCTTTATCTGTTCATGTCTTTGTTTTCTGCTGTTATGTTTTGCCTGGCGGTTGCGCTGGTACGTAATATCGTACCGGAAGCCAGTGGCTCGGGCGTACAGGAAATTGAAGGCGCCATGGCGGGTTTGCGTAATATACGCTGGCAACGGGTGTTACCGGTAAAGTTTATTGGCGGCACCCTGGCCTTGGGGGCCGGTTTAATCGGTGGTCGTGAAGGGCCAACCATTCATATGGGGGCCTCCATTGCCAAAGCGCTGGGTTCCCGCTTTGCTTTTTCCCAACAGGAAATGCGCGCGCTCTGGGGGGCTGGCGGGGCGGCTGGCTTAACTGCCGCCTTTAATGCACCCATGGCCTCAGTCCTGTTTATTCTGGAAGAAGCGCGTAAAGTTTTCCCCCATAGCGGGCGTACTTATAGCGCTGCTATTATTGCGTGTGGTTTTAGTGCGATCGCTACGGTTGCCATTTCAGGCGCAACACCGTTTATGGCCTTGGATTCAACGGCCATGCCATTATCCTTTTTGCCTGTGTTTATCGTGTTGGGGGTGGTGCTGGGTGTGATGGGGGTGCTGTTTAACCGGATGGTTTTGGCGGGGCTTGATCTTTCTTTACATATTGGTTTGCGTTTTTCCCCTTATTTAATACCGGCTTTGCTGGGTATTGTCATTGGTCCCATGCTGGTGGTTTTCCCCGAAGCCACCGGGGGCGGTGAATCGCTGGCAATGTCTATTGTTAATAATCCGATGCCCATTGGCTTATTGGGATTGGTCATTCTGGTACGGTTTTTTGGTACGGCAGCCAGTTATTCTTCCGGGGCACCAGCCGGTATTTTTGCGCCAATTTTGGCCTTAGCCACGGCAAGTAGTGTGTTTTTAGCTGAATTGTTGAATATGATCCTGCCCTTGCCACCCGGAGGGATGGTGGCATTTGCCGCAGCCGGTATGGCCGGCTTATTTGCCAGTACCGTGCGTGCGCCGCTGGTGGGCATGGTATTGGTGGCCGAACTCACCGGGTCTTATGTGCTGGTCATTCCGGTTTTGCTAACCGCCATCGTCGCCAATATCGTGGCCGATGCCTTGGGTGGGCGTCCTATTTATGAAGTACTGCTAGAACGTACCTTACGACTGGAAAAGAAAGCATGATTGGCCTGGTTGCAGCGCTGTTGCCTTAGGTTTGAATGAAAAAATCAAATTTATTCTGGCTGACGGCTTCACCCATGGGGTTGTAAGTCATTTCGCTAAACAGGGCCTGGCCACTTTTATGTACGGCAATAATGGTTGAACAGCGGGTGCCATAGTCGGGGCTGACAATAAACGGGCTGCTGAGCAGTCGTTCGCGCTCCAGCGATAACCCGGTATTGGGTAAATCGTTGTCGGCAGCGCGGGTATTGTCACGCAAAATATCAAAAATTTCGGGTAATTGGTCGGGTAGAAAATCAAGCTCAATGCTGTCCAGCGCCTTGCGCAGCCGTTCGGCCTTGGGCCATGGTGTGTCCATTAAATGGTTGGACAGGACATGACTGCCCGGCTGCAGTTCGGCCGGTTCGATCTGGTGGCTGCGATTGCTGATATACATGCTTTTCTGTGGGTTGCCCACGACCAGGTTGAAAGCATTGTATTGTGCTGCCCGGCTCAAAATGTTGCTTGCATATTCCACGGATGGCGTATTGGTTTGCAGAAATTCACTTACCAGATGACCACGGCTTGGTGCCCCGGGGACGATAGTGTTGACATCGCGGTAATTGGTCAGCAGGGCAAAACGGCCGTTGGTATTGATGCCCAGCCAGGTTCCGCCCGCTTCGCTGTCGATTCCGGCAATAATGGCCGGATTGCTGTGCCATCGAGCGGCTGCCAATGCCTTGCGCTGGTGAAATTCGTCCCGGTTGGCTGCAATGAACAAGGGCCATTCGGGATGCTTTCTGATAGATAAATAGGCAATGCACATAAAATATTTCCAGTGGTTATCAGACTTTATCTTCCCAGTCTATCCATTCAACAATGTAGGCGTTTAAATAGCCATTGACGGCCTGGCCGATCGTCGGGAAAAAACGCTCATTGCCAAAACGTGCCGACAGGCCGAATTTGCGCAACTTGTCCCTGACCGGGTCTTTCATTTCAGCAAAGCACAGTTCAATGCCGGCCGCCTTGAGCTGCTCGTCCAGTTCAATCAGCATGTCGGCAGAGGTGACATCAACACTGGTAACCGGTTCTGAGGTAATAACAACGCGTTGAACCGGGTGCTGGGACTTGGCAATGGTATCCAGGACGCAGTGATGGAAAAGTTCGGCATTGGCAAAAAACAGTGGTGCATCCCAGCGGAACAGGACCAGGCCCGGGATGAGGCGGGCCGTCGGGTGGCGGCTGATGTCGTGATAACCCTTGAGATGGTCAACCCGGCCAAGAATGGCGTAATGCGGCCGCCAGCCGTTCCATAAGTATTCTAGGATGGCGATGGCGACAGCTATGCCGATACCCGGTAAAACGCCGAATACCGCAACACCGGCAAAGCAAACCATAGAGAGCCAGAACTCCCATGGTTGAATGCGGTAAATGCGCTTGAGATCTTTAAACTCGAAAATACTGATTATTGACGTGATCACAACAGCGGCCAGGGTTGGAGCAGGCAGAAAATACAGCAGATCAGGTGCCCAGAGCAGAAGTGAGCCTACGATGATGGCACCGGTTATGCAGGCCAATTGGGTTTTTGAGCCTGCGGCTTCAGAGACAGGCGTGCGCGAGGCGCTGCTGCTGATGGGGAAGCCTTGAAAAAAACCGGTGAACAAATTGGCAATTCCAAGCCCGAAGAACTCCTTGTTGGGGTTGATGTAACGATTGTATTTGGCGGCATAGGTGCGGGACAAAATACTGGTCTGGGAGCTGGATAACAGGGCAATTGCCCCAGCCCCCAAAAGCAGGGGTATCAGGTCATCATAGCTGATCACGGGAATCGTGAATGAGGGCAATCCTCCAGGCAAATTGCCCAGGATTGTCACGCCATGCCGGTCAAGCTCGAAGTACGCCACCACGATGGTTGCCAGGGTCAGGACCACCAAGGGGCCTGGAAAACGCCTGAAGCGTTTGATAATCAGCAGTAAAATCAGTGAAGCAAGACCGATGAGCAGTGAGAGCTTGTTGGTCTCGGTTTTGAGCAGCGACAGCCAAATCGCTTGCAGTTTGGCAAAAATATCGCTTGCGTCTGTTGAAATGCCTATTAAAGCGGGTGTCTGGCCAACCAGGACAGTCAGTGCGATCCCGTTCATGTAGCCATAACGAATTGGCTTGGAAATCAGTTCGGTAATAAACCCGAGTTTCAGAAGGCTGACCAGGATGATGATCAGTCCTGAAAAAATGGCCAAGGTACTGGCCAGTGTAATCAGCCGTTCGGGATTTCCTGCAGCCATAGGTACAATAATGGCAAAAATGATGCCTGCCAGGGCGGAGTCCGGGCCGATGACCATTAAGCGGCTGGGCCCGAAAATGGCGTAAACCAGCAGGGGAATAATCGTGGCATATAGGCCATAAATGCCGGGCAATCCGGCAGCCACTGAATAGCCAATGCCAATGGGGATCAGAACCGTGGTCAGTACGAGACCGGCCGCCAGGTCATGCCTGAGCCATTGCCTGCGATAGTTAAGCAGTGTGTACAGTCCGGGCATCCACGATAGCAGGCCAGTAGCGTCATCCTTGCGGGAAGGCAGGACGCCTGGGGATGGGGGTGACGGAATGGGGGCTTGATTGTGTTTTGCCATGTTCAATGTGAAAAATCAGTAGGTATATGCCTTAATCATTGGTATTGTAATGAAAATGTTTCATAATTAACTAAATTGTGTTTTGAAGTGTGATGTTGATGCCCGGCATGGTTAGTGTGCCAGGAAGCGTAAAGGAAATCTTGTATGAGTCAAAATGATCGTTTTCAGGCATTGGTCAATACGGCCATCGGCCTTGAAGAAAAGCATGTCTGTGTGGTTGTTCATCCCTGTGATGAAGTTTCATTGTCCAGTGCCGTACAGGCAGGCAAGTTAAATCTGTTTACGCCCGTTCTGGTGGGTCCCGAAGAGCGGATCCGTCAGGTTGCCCGGGAACATGATTTGGATATTGGCGGTTTGCAAATTATTAATACCGAACACAGCCATGCCTCGGCCGATGCCGCGGTTGCCGAGGTGCAGGCAGGCAGGGCAACACTGATGATGAAAGGCAGCCTGCATAGTGATGAGCTACTGCATTCGGTGCTGTGTTATAACGGTGGCTTGCGTACCGAACGCCGTATCAGCCATGTGTTTGTCATGGATGTCCCCCGTTACGACAAACTGCTTTTCATTACTGATGGCGCAATTAATATTTTTCCCACCCTGTGTGAAAAGGCCGATATTATCCGTAACGCCATTGACCTGCATCTGGCATTGGGCCTGGATACCCCGCGGGTGGCCATTTTATCGGCCGTCGAGCAAATCAATGAAAAAATGCAAAGTACAATTGATGCGGCCGCGCTATGTAAAATGGCTGATCGGGGGCAAATCAAGGGCGGTATCCTGGATGGGCCGTTGGCCATGGATAACGCCATCAGCCCCGAAGCAGCGGCCATCAAGGGTATCCAGTCTCCGGTGGCTGGGCATGCCCAGATTCTGCTGGTTCCCGACTTGGAAGCCGGCAATATGCTGGTAAAAAATTTAACGTTTTTGTCGGGCGCCGATGCCGCTGGTATTGTGTTGGGGGCACGGGTGCCCATTATTCTTACCAGCCGGGCTGACAGCGAACGAACCCGTTTGGCTTCTTGTGCGGTTGCGGCGGTGTATGCTGACAGCCTGGTTAAAAACAGGGCCATTGGCAAATAAAAAGGCGGGTTGAATATATGCAAGATACAATTTTAGTCATGAATGCGGGAAGTTCAAGTTTGAAGTTCCATGTTTATGAAACCGATGGCATGAATACGCTTGAGTTTTCTTTTGGCGGGCAGGTGTCGGGCATTGGGGGCAGGCAGCCGTCTTTCAAGGTTAAGGATAGGCATCAAAAAGTGCTGGTGGAACAGGCCTTGCTGCCGGAACAGGCACAAAACCTGCAGCTTTCCCAGCGGGTGGTTGGCGATTGGCTGGGTACGGTCATAACCAAAGAACCCTTGGCCGTGGGGCACCGTATCGTGCATGGCGGGCCTGATTACGATCACAGTGTCATGGTTGATGATGAGGTGCTGAAAAAGCTGGATGCCCTGGTCTCGCTGGCTCCCTTGCACCAGCGCAACAACCTTGAGCCGGTTCATGTCATTTTTGAAAACTGGCCACACATCAGGCAGGTGGCATGCTTTGATACCGCTTTTCACCGCTCCAAGCCCGAGGTGGCAGACCGTTTTGCCTTGCCGCAGTTTTATTATAAAGAAGGCATTCGCCGCTACGGCTTTCATGGTTTGTCTTACGATTACATTGCCGGGAAAATGCGGCAGGACTACCCGGATGTGGTGGCGGGCAGGGTGGTGGTGGCCCATCTGGGCTCGGGTGCATCGGCCTGCGCCATGGTAGATGGCCGCAGTCAGGAGTCAACCATGGGCTTTACCGCATTGGATGGTTTGCCCATGAGTACCCGCTGCGGGCAGATGGATGCAGGGGTGGTATTGTGGATGCTGGAGCAGGGTATGACCCATGATGAAATCCAGCACCTGCTGTATAAAGAGTCAGGCCTGAAGGGGCTTTCAGGCATCAGCTCAGATATACGGGATTTGCAGGACAACCCTGATCCGCGTGCCAGGCTGGCCCTGTCCTATTTTACTTACCATATTGCCAAAGGCATTACCGGATTGCTGACTGCCATCCAGGGGCTGGACGCGCTGGTGTTTACTGCCGGCATTGGGGAAAACAGCGCGCTGGTTCGTCGTGATGTATGCCAGCATTTGGCCTGGCTGGGGGTCAGCATTGACCCGGTTCTTAATGAAAGCAACCAGGCCTGCATCAGTACCCCTGAAAGCAAAATTGGCGTTTATATTATTCCCACCAATGAAGAGCGGGTGATTGCGCAGCAAACCCTGTCCCTGATTCGCGACCCATACTGTGTAACGTGAGATTGGACAGTTTCCTTATAATACGCTAGACTGCCAAGCATCTTGTCGGGGTGCCTTGTTAATGATGGCAAGGCTGAGAAAACACCCGTGAACCTGATCCAGTTCGTACTGGCGGAGGAAATAAGATGCCGGCTACAAGGCCGGTTCGGGCCGGTGTGGTCTTTACCTTCTTCTTTTGTCCAATTACGCAGATCAGAATAATTATTAATTGCCGTACAAAAGGAACCGTTTCCATTCATGTCACCCGGAATCAGCCTGCACGATATTGGCCTGGGCTACGCAGGCAAACCCCTGTTCAGCCAATTGAAGGCGCATTTCAAGGGCGCTTGCTGGCATAGCATATTGGGCCGTTCGGGTGTGGGCAAAAGCAGCTTGCTGCAAAGTATTGCCGGCCTGTTAAGCGATACAGCACTTACGGGTCATATTAATGCCAGTGACGGGCAGCCGTTACAGGGTAGGGTGGCCTGGATGGGGCAGCGCGATGGCTTGCTGCCCTGGCTCACGGTACAACAAAATGTATTGCTGGGTGCCCGCTTGCGTAAACAGGTGTCGGCACAACATCAGGAACGAGCCAATGGCATGCTTGAACGGGTTGGCCTGGGTGGCATGGCACACAGTATGCCCGAGCATTTATCGGGTGGCCAGCGCCAGCGCGTGGCACTGGCCCGAACCTTAATGGAAGACAAACCCGTGGTGTTAATGGATGAGCCTTTTTCGGCACTGGATGCCATCACCCGGCTTCAATTACAAGACCTGGCGGCTACCTTGCTGCACGGTAAAACCGTGCTGTTGATTACCCATGAGCCGCTTGAGGCGCTGCGCTTAAGCGAGCAGGTATGGGTCATGACAGAACGGCCGGTAGTGTTGAAAATGATGTTTGCCATTGATACGCCGGCACCGCGCGCCCTGGATGATGCGCAAATTTTATCCTGGCAGGGGCAATTACTGGCCTATTTGCAAAAAGACCAAGAGGCACCGGCACCATGAATATTCGTACAACCTCACCTGGCTTGCGCTTGTTGCTGATTACCGCTGGCTTGCTGGTTTTGTGGCAGGCCATTGTATGGCTGACCAATGCACCGCATTTCATTTTGCCAGGCCCGTTTCGGGTCTTGAATGCCCTGTGGGATCAGCGCTCCCTGATTGGCGAACATGCGTTGGTGACCATGGCGGAAATTATCATGGGCATGGCGCTGGGTTGTCTGCTGGGATTTGCCAGTGCCATGCTGTTGCAATGGTCCCGTTCATTCAGGACATGGTTGTTGCCAGTGCTTATTATCAGCCAGGCTATCCCCGTGTTTGCCCTGGCACCCATTTTAATGATCTGGTTGGGTTATGGCATGGCCTCCAAGGTGGTGATGGCTGCCCTGGTAATTTTTTTTCCGGTTACCTCGGCCTGTTACGACGGCTTGCAGCGCACGTCCCGTGACTGGTTGCAACTGGCGCAAACCATGGGCGCAAGCCACGCGCAGGTGTTGTGGCAAATCCGTTTGCCAGCGGCTTTGCCGTCACTGGCATCGGGCCTGCGGGTGGCTGCAACGGTGGCCCCCATTGGTGCGGTCATCGGCGAATGGGTGGGTTCCAGCAGCGGCTTGGGTTACTTAATGCTGCATGCCAATGCCCGTATGCAGGTCGATACGGTATTTGCCTCGCTGATTGTGCTGGCCTGTTTGTCATTGTTACTGTATTTCAGTGTTGATTACCTGTTACGGAAATTAATTTACTGGGCAGTATAATTTATTTTAGTTTTAAATCAATTGTAGGAAAGAGTAATGAGCAAGATCAGGGAGATCAGAAAAAGTATGAAAAATTCAGTTGCCGGAAAAAAATGGTTGGCCGCGTGTGCCTTAAGTTTGTTGGTTAGTGCGCAGGCATTGGCCGAAGATAAGGTCACGCTTTTGCTGGACTGGTTTGTAAACCCCGATCATGCGCCCATCGTGATTGCCGAAAAGAAAGGTTATTTTGCCGAACAGGGCTTGAAAGTGGATATCCAGGAGCCGGCAGACCCGTCGATGCCGCCCAAGCTGGTGGCGGCTGGCAAGGCGGATATGGCGGTTACCTACCAGCCCCAGTTGCATATGCAAATTGACGAAGGTCTGCCCCTGACACGGGTGGCCACGCTTATTGCCACGCCCCTGAATACCCTGGTTACGCTTAAAAGCAGTAATATCCAGTCGATTGCCGACTTGAAAGGCAAGAAAGTGGGGTTTTCAGTAGGAGGCTTTGAAGATACGCTGTTAAAAGTCATGCTGAAGCAACATGGCATGACGTTTGATGATGTTGAATTGATTAACGTGAACTGGTCGCTTTCTCCCTCTCTTATTACAGGCAAGGTTGATGCCGTGGTGGGTGCGTACCGTAACTTCGAGTTGAACCAGCTTGATATAGAAAACCATCCCGGTCACGCTTTTTATGTCGAAGAAGAGGGCGTTCCTGCTTATGATGAATTGATTATGGTGGTTAACAATAAAGACCGCGACAATGATAAATATCGCCGTTTTAATGTGGCACTGGAACAGGCGGTGCAATTCATTGTGAACCATCCCGATGAGGCCTGGGGTTTATTCAAAGACTATAAACCCAAAGAGCTGGATAATGAACTTAACCGTCGGGCCTGGAAAGATACCTTGCCCCGTTTTGCTTTGCAACCGGGCGCACTGGGCCAACGGCGTTATGAAACCTTTGCCAGTTTCATGCAAGAGCAGGGCCTGATTAAAAACAAGGTGCCGGCACTGGTCGAATACGCGATTGAACCTTGATGGGCAGATTGGTTTGTTTTTATGGCTATTGACCCCGATGATGCTTTAAGTTTGATTTGTTTTTAAAAATCATGCTTTGGTAATCAGGTTTTTTTGTTTGATTAACAGGAGTTTTTGGAAATGTCATTTTTTGAGCAGTTAAAACAATCATGTGCCACAGACTGGCAGGCTTATACCCGGCATGAGTTCGTGCGCGAGTTGGGGGCGGGTACGCTGCCCGCTGAAAGTTTTAAACATTACCTTAAACAGGATTACCTGTTCCTGATTCAGTTTACCCGTGCCTGGGCGCTGGCCGTATATAAAAGTGACAACTTCGCCGATATGCGCTATGGCCAGGCGGGTATCAATGCCTTGCTTGACCTGGAAATAGGGCTGCATATTGATTATTGCCGGCAGTGGGGCATTAGCGAAGAACAGTTGCAGCAGGAAAATGAAGCGTCGGCCTGCGTGGCGTATACACGTTTTGTGCTGGATCGTGGTTTAAGCGGCGACCTGGCCGAATTGCACGCTGCATTGGCCCCTTGCATGATGGGCTATGCCGAAATTGGCAGCTGGCTAATGCAGCAGCCGTTTACCAAACTGGAAGGCAATCCTTACCGTAACTGGATAGAGATGTATGCAGGGCAGGCATTTCAGGATGCCATTAAGGTGGAAAAGGAATTGCTGGATCGTTTATGTGCCGACCTGCCCGATACTTGGCTGAACCGGGTGAAAAAAACCTTTGGCACGGCAACCCGGATGGAAGTGGCGTTTTGGGACATGGGCTTACAGCGTTTGATGTAAGGGTGCTGAACTCGTTTCCACAAAAGCAAAGAGGCATGCCAATGCATGCCTCTTTTATTTGACGGTCACAGGCGGTTTTGGGTAGCGCACCTGTTGGTTAAGGTTGTGTTAATTCAGGTTTTCAGATTTGACGCGACGATTGGACGGCAGGAATGGCATGCCGTTATTAACGCGCTGATAACTGTGCTGAGTGTCTTTTTCAGCATTGTTTTGGTTTTCGGTTGCGGTGTGAGTAGAAAATTCCTCACGAAGTCTGGTTAATAGTTTCATATTTTTCTCTTTATAAAAATAATTGTTGATAATGCTTTGGTGCGAGCAAACGTCTCGGATTTGCCACCTGTCTTTTGCAGCTAAACGGGGTAGCATTAATAGCTTAACCCGTTATTATTGCAATTTTATGATTTATAATTTTTTTGCAAGCCCGAATGGAGGGATTGCTTGCTTGTTATATGCTTATATAACAAATCGCTATAAGTGCTTGGTTTTATTGCCTTAATTTTTTTTGCGATTTTCCCAAGTATATCTTGTTTTTGAATATTAAGCAAGTTGTTTTGAATAATAGCCTAATGGGTTGATTTTTAATGGTTTTTTTGCTTAAGCTATGCACCGGCCTTAATGCTATTGCCCATTCCCGGTTATGAAGGGCAGAATCTGCTGTTGTTAATGTATTTGTTGCTGGCGGTTCAATTAAGCGATATTTTCCAGTACATTGTTGGCAAGTTGTTGGGTAAAACCAAAATTGCGCCCAATGTAAGCCCCTCAAAAACAATCGAAGGTCTGATTGGTGGAGGGCTGTTGGCCATTGCGGCCGGTACCGCGTTGTGGTGGATTACGCCGTTCACCCCCATGCAGGCCGCATTCCTGTCATTCATTATTGTTGCCTGCGGTTTTTTGGGCGGGCTTTCCCTGTCTGCCATTAAAAGAAGCATAGGCACCAAAGACTGGGGTTATATGATCTCAGGGCATGGGGGCGTACTCGACAGACTGGATTCCGTGGTGTTTGCCGCACCGGTTTTCTTTCACCTGACCCGTTTCGCTTTTGTGCCCTGAAAAGAGCCGGCCATATGGGTATGGACGGGTTTAACCCGGAACCGGTCCTGAAATACGTGTCAGGACGTAAAAAAAAACCGGACATATTGTCCGGCTAAAGAGGATGTTGGGGAAGGTTAATTAATTAATTAATAGCGTGCGTCCTTGGGTTTGTTTCCGTTCGCCCAGTCATTGACTTTGCCCGGAAAGTCGGGGCGGGGCATATGGGAAAAGTATTCAGCAATATCAACCGCTTCCTGGTCGCTTAACACATCGCCCTGGCCCCATGCACCATGTTTTTGCACCCCCATGGGCATGTTGTACTTAATAAAGGCGGCGGCCTTGTAGGTGCGTGCCATACCGGCACCGATGTTGAAGGACTCATCGCCCCATAAGGGTGGGAAAACAATATTGCCCCGGCTGTCTTTCAGGCCCTCGCCATTGTCGCCATGACAGCTTGCGCATTGGGCGGCATAAAGCACTTTGCCATTCACCGGGTCGGGTACAAGATCTTCATTGATTTTGCCGGCATTCTGTATTTGCACTTTCTGGTCTTTGGGCACTTTTTGGCCTACCCAGTCAATGTAGGCAATCATGGCCTTCATTTCACGCGAATCCGGATCCAGTGGCTTGCCATTCATGGAGCGCTGGAAACAGCCGTTAATGCGGCCAGTCAGGTCTACTGCTTCTCCGGCCCGTGGCATCACTCTTGGATAGCTGTTGGTGGTGGTGAAATAAGGCGCGCCCATGTTGATCTTGCCTTGTGCCACGTGACAGCTGCTACAGTTCATGGATGCGCCCACATGTTCGGGCAACAGGCGTTTGGTTTCATTCATCAGGCGCTTGCCATAGAAAATTTCTTGCGCATTCGGTTCCTGGGCAATGGTCGTGTCATCAGGAATCAGATATTGCCCAACAACATTTTTGTCTTTGTCCAGAATCTCAAAACCGATAGGGCTGGCTTCCGTCAGGGAAGGCGACTGGGCCAGATAAACCCCCGCACCGATGGCAATAAGGGCTGCTGCCATGACAGACCATTTAACAGTTTTATTCATGTTGATCTCCTGTAGCGGTGATATGGGGGGCTTTGCCCGAAACGAAATGGCGGATTTTTGCGATGTCACCGGCATCAACTCGCGGCGCCTGGTTGGTCCAACTGTTACGGATAAAGTTGATGACCTCGGCCAGATCCTGATCGCTCAGGTGATTAAACGCAGGCATGGTGAAGGCCATCCTGTCTGCGGGCGTGTCGGGCATTTTGCCGCCCTCAAGGGTAATCTGGATAACAGAGTGGGCATTATTGGCGAAGATGGCACTGTTCGCATCCAGTGCTGGAAAAATCCGCTCAACGCCTTTGCCATCCGCCCGGTGACAGGTCGTGCAGTGCTCGGTATATAAAATGGCGCCCCGGCTGGTATAGGTGCCATTAAGCAGATCCCCGGTTGTGGTATCTTTTTTGTCTGCCAAGGCTGTTTCCCTGCCTTTAACCGGTGGCAGCTGCTTCAGGTATTTGGCCATGCCGGTAATATCTTCAGGGGTGAAATATTGGGTGCTATGTTGTACAACATCTGCCATGGCACCAAAAGCGGCAACCTTGTCAGTACGGCCGGTAGACAGGAACTGTTCCAGTTCTTCCTGGCTCCAGGAGGCCAGACCGCGGGCCTCTCCCCGCAGGCTCTTGGCTCGCCAGCCATCAATAACGGCACCGGAAAGAAACTCATCGCCATCACTTAGCTTTACGGCCAGCTCCTGATAGGCGATACCGCGTGGGGTATGGCAGGCACTGCAGTGGCCTGGGCCTTCTACCAGATAGGCGCCACGATTAATAAGCGCATCGGCATTGGGATCGGGTACAAAATCCCGTTTGGGTGCAAACACCAATTGCCACCAGGCCATGGGCCAGCGCCAGTTTAAAACCGGAGGGATGGTGGAAGCGGCATTTTGCTGTTTGACCGGTTTGACAGCGGACATGAAGTAGGCATAAAGGGCTTCCAGGTCTTCGTCAGGCATAATCGCATAAGACGGGTAAGGCATGGCAGGGTATAAGGCTTGTCCATCACCCCGCACACCGTGTTTGACAGCACCAATGAATTGGGCCAAAGAGTAATTGCCAATACCGGTTTGCTTGTCGGGCGTAATATTGGTTGAGTAAATGGCGCCTACGGGGGTTTCCATGGCCAGTCCACCTGCATATTCTGCACCCGCAGGGCTGGTATGGCAGGCAACGCAGTCTGCCGTCCGGGCAATATAAGCACCGCGCTTGATCAGTTCATCATTGTCAAGATCCACCTTTGCCGTTGTATCCGGGACTCTGGTTTGTGGCAGGATGGCTGCCCCGCCATAAGCCACGGCAAACAGGACTGCAGCGGCAATCAGGCTTTTATGCAGTGTTCTCATGTTACATTCCTATAAAAATACACGTTTCTACAGTAAGGCAGGCCAATTGCCTGGCGCCTGTACAAACTGGATGTTGATGAGTTCATTCTCAGACGTAATGGAAGCAGGGGATATTGTGGAACTCCACATAAGTTGGGTAGTTTTGATTTAGGACAAATAAATAATGAAATTTTCCTGCAGGCATTTTTTCCGGATTTTGCTGCTGCTATGGCTGGCGGCTTATTCGGGTATGCTAAGTGCCAAAACCTGGTATGTGGGTATTCTGGCGCCACGCGGGGTGCAGGCAGCCCAGCAGGAATGGCAGCCATGGCTTAACTGGCTGTCTACCCAATGGGAAAATGAAACCTTTATCCTGGTGCCCATGCAACTGGCCGATGCCGAACAGATGATTGCCGATAAGCGGGTTAATTTTGTGCTCGCGCCACAGGCACAGTTTTTATCCATGAAAACAGGCGTGGAAATGCGCTGGCTGGCCACCCTGAACCGGATGGATATGGCACAGCCAAAGGCCGCCGAACTGGTGGGCAGTGCGGTATGGGTGCGCAAAGACAGCGGTTTGCAAGACATTGCACAGCTGCGTGGCAAGACGATTGCCGCCGTACAGGAAAATGCATTTGGCGGTTTTTTGCTGGGCTATAAATTGTTGTACGATGCACAACTGCGTGAAAACCGGGATTATTCACTGGTGTTTACCGGTTACCCTATTGACCAGACTCTGTTGTTGCTTGATCGAAAGCAGGTGGATGCCGCGATTGCCCCTTTGTGTTTAATGGAAGAAATGCAATCCCGGGGTGTGTTGGACAGTGCGCAATTTCAATTGTTGCACCCGGTTAATAATCATAGCGCCTGTGCCGGCAGTACTGAATTGTTCCCGAACTGGTCACTGGCCGCCTTGCCCGATGTGCCCGATAGCCTGGCTACACGCCTGGGTTCTTTGTTATTGCAAAATCAGGCAGATGTCTTGTTGCCAGGGTGGTCTCCGGTAGTAGCCTCGACCCGGGTAGAGGAAATACTGCATAGTATTTACCGGCATCCTTTTCAGCAGTCGGTTTGGGCAGGCATTAAGAACTGGGTGAACGAGTATAAAACCTGGGTGGGTATTACCTTGCTGTTAGTTGCCTTGTCTTTTCTGAATTATGCCTGGGTAAGCTGGTTGGCCTGGCGCAGGCAAAAACAGATAACCCAGGCCTATGAACAAATGCGAACCTATGAACGCATGATGATGCATGCGGACAGGCTGAATATTCTTGGTGAAATGGCGTCGGGTATTGCTCATGAGGTCAATCAGCCGGTATCGGTTATTCGGCATTATGCCGAAGGTACCCGGTATCGCCTGCAAAAGCAGCAAACACATACGGAATTGATTCCGGTGCTGGACAAAGTGATTGAGCAGGTAGAGCGCATTACGCAAATTATTGAGAATTTGCGTAAATGGGCCAAATCTGAACGCAATGATCAGAGTGTGCCGGTCAACATTGCCCAGGCGGTGGCCAAAAGTGTTCAATTTGTCCGTTTGCAAAATGACCGGCACCCTATGAATATACATATCAATATCCCGGCTGACCTGGTCCTGCTTACCGTGCCCAGTGTGATAGAGCAGGTGCTGGTAAACAGCCTGCTTAATTGCTGGCAACAGCAGGCTACCCAGGTGGATATGTCAATCCGGTATTTTGAGGAGCCGTTTCTGGGCATTACCATCGCTGATAATGCAGGCGGCTTCAGCCAGGAGCAGCTTGAGTTTCCGTTTGTGCCATTCCGGACCAACAAGGATCAGGGGCTTGGGTTGGGGCTGGTGATTTGTGAGCGCTTGATGCGCGTGATCGGGGGGAGCTTGTTATTGGATAATCGCAGTGATGGCATTGCGGGTGCCGTGGTCACGTTAAAATTGCCGCTTAAAAAACACAGCGACCCAAAAGGAGTTAAAGCCTCATCATGAAACCGGATACCTTGCCTATTCATATCGTGGACGATGATGCCTCGGTAAGAGAGGCGCTGCTGTATTTGCTGCAAAGCCTTGGTTATGATGCCCAGACCTGGCCCGATGGCCGCTCATTTTTGGATGGGGCCGATATTGGCAAAGGAGGGGTTGTTATCCTTGATATTCGCATGCCTCATTTAAGCGGACAGGAGCTTTACCAGCTTTTAATTGAAGCCAAAAGTACCTTGGCCGTTATTATTCTTACCGGGCATGCCGATGTACCCATGGCGGTTGAAATGCTGAAAAAAGGGGTGGTGGACTTTTTGCAGAAACCGGTTGCCCTGGCTCAGATGGATGTTGCCCTTGAAAATGCGCTGGCGCAGGCAGAACGGAACTTGCTTTGCTGTCGTTTGAGAAGTCTTTATGCGTCTTTGTCGCCAAGGGAAAAACAGGTGACTGAACTGGTTTTACAGGGTAAAACCAACAGGATGATTGCCGATGAACTTTATATTGCCGTACGTACGGTTGAAGTCCAGCGCGCCAGTGCCATGCAAAAAATGCAGGTGGACAACCTGCCTGAATTTGTGCGGGCGGTTAACCAGGCCTGCATGAAACCATAAACAAAAAGCGAAAAGAGGCGGGGGGCCTCTTTTTGCTTTGGCAGGCATATCTTAATATTTGATGTTTAACCTTGCCCAGGCAGTGCGGCCGGGTTCGTTGATACGGGTGTTGGCGGCATAGCCAAAAGCACCGACACCCGCCAGGTTCAGGTGTTCGCTGTAGGTTTTGTCAAACAGGTTGTCGATGCCTACGGTAAGTTTGACCCGGTCATTGAACGCATAGCCGGCATTCAGGGCCAGTGTGCCAAAGCCGGCACTGGGCCCAAAATCTTTGCTGGCAACGTTGCCGTGGTTGGTGGCATATCGTTTTTGCGGTGCCACCAGGCGCCATAAGGCACCCGCTGACCAGATTCCGTCATCATATTGGACACTAAGGCGTGTTTCAAGCGGCGGGATTTGCGCCATGGGGCGGCCGTCATCACTGTTTTTGCCCCAGGCATAGGCTAAAGTGCCGTTTAGCTTGAGTTGGTCGGATACCTCATACGAGGCACCCATTTCTGCTCCCATAATGCGGGCATTAACATTACGTACTTGTTTAACGCCGCCACCTAATGAAGCATAGTCAAACAGGATGAAATCCTTCACATAACCAACATAGCCGGAAAGCCAGGCTTCCAGGTGTTCGCCTTTGTATTGGGCACCAAAATCAAGCTGGGTTGTTTTTTCAGGCTTGATCCCCCTGAAGGCGTTGACTGAACCCTCGGGCCCGGCACCGGGAGAAACCAGTTCCCAGAAGTCGGGGAAACGTTCGACATGACCCAGACCCGCATAGACCGTGGTGGACATATCGTTAAGCTCATGCTCGTAGCGGATAAAGCCGCTGGTAAGCGTGTCGTCTCGTTTATGGCCTTTGCTGGGCGAGCCTGCCCGGTAATCTTTGGCGGTAGCCCGGTCAAGCCGCAGGCCGCCAATCAGTTTGCCTGATGCCGAGGTTTGCCAGACAAGTTCGCCAAATAGGCCAGTATTGCCGAACTTGGCATTGTCTTGCCAGGGCATTTCGGTGGCGGAAATCCATTCCATTCCGTTGCGTGCAAATTTGCGCAGCTCATGTTTGCTTTTCTGGAAATCAAGGCCGGTGACAAGGCTTAAATTGTCATTGAAGCGGAAGGTGCCAGCGACCCTGCCTCCCCAGGTTGTGCGCCTTGGGTTGGATTCCATTTTCATGGTGTAGTCCCGCATGCGGAAATTGTCCATGACATGATCAGCCTGGTTGTAATAAAGATGGGCTTCAAACTCATCAAACACAGTCCCAATGTTTTGTTTTTTGAATCTTAGCCCATAGCTTTTACGCTTGAATTTTGTGCCATCCATGCCGCGGGTCGCGTAGGCGGTCTTGGCATCACCGGTACCGGCGGTTAATTCAAGCAGGGTGTTGGCATCGGGTGTAATGCCCAGGGAAAGATCGGCATTCCATTTGTCCCAGTGGGAGTGAACCTTGTTGCCATCGCCATCTTTGTAGTCCTGGGCGTGTGAGTGGTTGGCGGTGACACGGGCATAAAATTTGTCATTGCCTGTTTCAATATCGGCGGCCTGGTCATTCCTGCCCCATGAGCCGCCCACTAAAGAACCCTCGAAATTAATATTTTTACCTTCTTCAAAAACGGGCGGATTGCGGTCAAAGCGTACGGTTCCCGCCGAGGCGCCCGGCCCCCAGATAACGGTTTGCGGTCCTTTTACAACGGTCAGTTCATCAAAGTTCTCGGGCGCAATGTATGAGCCCGGATTATCCATGCGTCCACCGCAGGCACCCGGCATGTTGGAGCCATTGGCCAGTATATTGATGCGTGATCCGAACATGCCGCGTAAAACAGGATCGCCATTGGAGCCGCCATTGCGCAGGGCCGAAAAACCGGGAATGGTTTTGAGGTAGTCGGTGGCGTCACTGGCGGGAATGGGCTGGCGGGGCAGTTTGGGGTTGGTGGTATAGGTAAGCGGGAAGTCTGGGGCGACCTGTGTAACCAGAATGGTTTCAAGCCGGGTAACCTTGTTGGTATCCTGGGCCATGGCAGATGCCGTCATGGCCAGTAATAAAGCGGATGAAAGCAGGGAATGCCTGAAAATAGGGGGATGGTTAAAGGGTTTCATGTTTCTGTACTTGTTGAAAATTGCATCAGCTTTGCTTCTCGTTACCCGGTAAAGGATGCAGCACAAGGCGCCTGCACAAAAAACGGGCAAGCAAAATCAGGACTTATATCGGGCAAGACAAGGCGAAATAACGGAGAGGGAGTCAGGAAGGTACAGAAGGCGGGGCGCGCGGGCCCAAAGGGGAGCCGCGGATATTGAAAACCGGATAGTGGGTGTTTTTAAATGAAAATGGCCTGGCCGTGGCTGGCTTGCTAATAAGCGGTGTTGGTATTGGGGGCGGATCAATAAAAAGCTGCTGTGCCAGAATACCATAAGGACATTCGTTGGCAAGCGGGGTTTCGTTGCCAACGGTGCCGGTATCGCTAATGGGAACCTGAATTGTGTAAAAACCGTGTTCAGGGTTACAGATGGTTAAAGTCATGAACCCCGATGCCGAGGCATGGGATGCTGGCATATAACCAATGGGGATAAGGCTGCGCAATACCAGGGCAAGCAAGAGAAAACAGGCGGCAATACGTGCTTTCAGGTGCTGTTTTTGCTTATATGGTTTTAAGGTATTGGGCATTACTGAATTCTAATAATGCCCATATTCAGCGTCAAGTCATGAAAAACGTTTTAATGATTGGCATGATCTACATCAAGCAACATGTTGCCATTTGTCATCATTGTTTAAACTACATAATGGTCGCTTCGGGCTCGACCCCGATAATTTCCTTGATGCGGTTGTTTTCACCCATGATGGCCACTTTGGGTTGATGGGTTTCGGCTTCTTTGGCATCAACATAAACATAAGACATAATAATGACAATGTCGCCTTTCTGAACCAGGCGGGCTGCCGCACCGTTAAGGCAAATCACGCCACTGCCACGCTTGCCCGGGATAATATAGGTTTCAAGCCGGGCACCGTTATTATTATTGACAATATGCACCTTTTCATTGGCCAGCATGTCAACGGCGTCCAGGATGTCCTGGTCAATGGTGACAGAGCCAACATAGTCCAAATTCGCCTCGGTCACTTGAGCGCGGTGAATTTTGCTATTCATCATCATTCGAAACATTTGTTTGTTACCTTTATACAAAACACAATACTTGCGGTATTCATTGAAAAATATAGATGCATGAGCCCCTTGGCATGATATTTAGGGTGGCAATGAGAGGCTGGAGAATTGCAAATATAAATTGGACAGGGCTAATTATATGATTTATTGGGCAATTCTTTTGCTCTGTAAAGCACGCTGACAAAAAAATTCAGGCAAAATGGTGATGCTTAATACAAAACCGGGCAGATGGAATTTCCACATACCCGGTTTTTATCGGTTTAGCTGTTTGCTTGAGGGCGGTGGTCAGGCCTTAGGTGGCCTGGACCTAGCTGCCTTCTTAAGCTTCGGTATTTGCATTCGCTTTTAATTTGCGGCTGGCAAAAAATTTGCCCATCAGCACAATAGACACTGCGCCAATCACTTCCGCGGCCAGCTTCAGTGTGGTGGAAGGCTCGCCAATTTTTTCTACGATGAAAATATCGGTCAACAACATGCCGCCTGCAATCCAGCCCAACAAGGCAGCGCCAAAGGTAACGACCCATGGGAACTTGTCAATCAGTTTCAGTACGATGGTACTGCCCCAGATAATAATGGGCACACTCACGATCAGACCGAAAACAACCAGGCCGATTTGATGGTCGGGGTTGGCGGTTTGAGCCGCACCGGCAATCGCGATCACGTTGTCCAGGCTCATGACGAAGTCGGCAATAATAATGGTTTTGATGGCGGACATAATAGAAGTGCCACCTTCAATACTGCCATGGGCATCGTCTTCGGGAATAAGCAGTTTCACGCCAACCCATACCAGCAGCAAGGCACCCACAATTTTCAGGAATGGAATGCTTAGCAAGGTCAGGGCGAAAGCGATCAGTACAACCCGCAGGCCGATGGCACCGGCAGTACCCCATAAAATGCCCTGCATACGTTGTTTTTTAGGAAGATTGCGACAGGCCAGTGCAATCACCACGGCATTGTCACCGCCAAGCAGAATATCAATCAGAATGATCTGGAAGACAGCCGCCCAGCTTAGTGTTTGTAAAAATTCAAGCATCAGTTACCCTTTGAATATAAAAATGGAAAGAGAAACGGATCTGGCTTGAGTCTGTCTGTACGGCTTCCTTGTGAATAAAAGGGGT
>JAVESC010000109.1:0-7529 GCA_034006805.1 Advenella sp. | reverse complement strand
GGACACTTCAAACCACTGGTATCCACTTCCAGCACATAAGGATGCTTTTCAGACATACCTATACCTTACCCTCAACCCAGGCACGAACCCCGGCAATAGCCGCATCCAACGCCTGAAGATCAGTGCCGCCACCCATCGCCATATCGGGGCGGCCACCACCCTTTCCACCAATTTGTGTGGAAACATGCGACACCAGATCGCCCGCCTTGATCTTGCTGGTGGTATCGGCCGTTACGCCTGCCGCAACGCTGATTTTTCCATCAACCTCTGCGGCCAGCACAACCACGGCTGTTTTTAACTTGTCTTTAAGCTGGTCGATCATACCGCGCAATGATTTCGGGTCTGCCCCTTTAATAACGGCAGACAAAACCTTAATACCATTAACATCAACCGCATGGGATGACAAATCGGCACTGGCTGCGGAAGCCACTTTTGCCTTAAGCTGATCAACCTCTTTTTCAAGCGAACGGATATGCTCTTGTGCCTGCCGGGCTTTTTCCACCAACTCGGCAGGATTGGCTTTCAGGGAAGCCGCCGCCTCTTGAACCGACTTATTCAGGTTACGCACCCAAGCCAGCGCATTACCACCGGTAATGGCTTCAATTCGGCGAATACCTGCTGCCACACCACCCTCGGATACGATCTTGAACAAACCGATATCGCCAGTGCGATGGACGTGAGTACCCCCACACAACTCGCGGGAAAAGCCGATATCCAGCACACGAACTTCATCTTCGTATTTCTCGCCAAACAGGGCCACCGCACCACCGGCTACGGCGTCATCATAGGACATTAATTGTGCAGTGACATCAGTGTTGTTAAGAATCTCTGCATTAACAATGTCTTCGACCTGACTGATTTGTTCAGCAGTGACCGCTGCGTCATGCGCAAAGTCAAACCGGGTTTTATCAGGATCAACCAATGAACCACGCTGCTGCACATGCTCACCCAGCACCTGACGCAAAGCCTTGTGCATGATATGAGTTGCCGAGTGGTTCCGAATGGTGTGCTGGCGTCGCTCTACATCGACATGCGCATCAAGCGTATCGCCTGTGTTGATGGCTCCCAACGTAACGGTACCGTGATGACCAAAAACATTAGACTGGATTTTCTGGGTGTCATGAACATTAAAGTTACTGCCAAAACCAGCCAGAATACCGGTATCGCCTACCTGACCACCCGATTCTGCATAGAACGGGGTATTATCCAGAACGATAACGGCATCCTGCCCCTCGGAAGCGGACGCGACCAGCACACCATCAACATAGACGGCCAACACTTTGGCATTGGTTTGCAGACGCTCATACCCTTCAAAACGGGTTTGCTCGCCAGAATAACTTAAGCCCTGTGCCATTTTAAACTTGCCACTGGCCCTTGCCATTTCACGCTGACGATTCATGGCCTCTTCGTAGCCAGCCTCATCTACTTCGTAGCCACGCTCACGGCAAATATCCGCGGTCAAGTCAAAGGGAAAGCCGAATGTATCGTAAAGCGTAAACGCTGTTTCACCGCTTAGGGCTCCGCCCTTGGCGGTAGAATCCAGTTCTGCATCCAGGATTTTCATGCCTTTTTCAAGGGTTTCCTGGAAGCGCTCTTCTTCCTGTTTAAGCACCTGGGTTACACGATCCTGATGCTGGACCAGCTCTGGATAGGCCTCGCCCATTTCCTTGACCAGATCAGCCACCAGTTTATGGAAGAATGGCTTAGCCTGCCCCAGCTGATAACCATGCCGCAAAGCACGGCGGATAATGCGGCGCAGCACATAACCGCGACCCTCATTACCGGGTATGACACCATCCACAATCATGAAACTGCAGGCACGAATGTGATCTGCAATAACTTTAAGGGAATTATGCGCCAGATCAGTCACGCCGGTTTCACGTGCTGCCGCCTTGATCAGATGCTGGAAAAGATCAATTTCGTAGTTGGAATGCGCATGTTGCAAGACGGCGGAAACCCGCTCTAGGCCCATGCCTGTATCTACACAGGGATGAGGCAGTGGATGCATGACACCAGCGGCATCGCGATCGAACTGCATGAACACCAAATTCCAGATTTCAATATAACGATCCCCATCTTCATCGGGGGAGCCGGGCGGGCCACCCCAAACATCGGGACCGTGATCATAGAAAATTTCTGAACAAGGCCCACAAGGACCGGTATCAGCCATTTGCCAGAAGTTGTCGGACGCATAACGTGCGCCTTTATTGTCACCAATACGAATAATTCGCTCTACCGGAACCCCTACTTCTTTGTTCCAGATGTCATAAGCCTCGTCATCTTCCTGATAAACAGTCACCCAAAGCTTTTCAGCAGGCAACTGGTAAGTCTGCGTAAGCAGTTCCCAGGCATTCTTGATGGCTTCGTGCTTAAAGTAGTCACCAAAGCTGAAGTTTCCGAGCATCTCAAAGAAAGTGTGATGGCGAGCGGTATAACCCACGTTTTCGAGGTCATTATGCTTGCCCCCGGCACGCAGGCAACGCTGCGAAGAGGTTGCCCGTTTGTACGGACGGGTTTCTTTACCGGTAAAGACATCCTTGAATTGAACCATGCCTGAGTTGGTAAACAACAGGGTTGGATCATTTCCGGGCACCAATGACGAAGATGGAACAATGGTGTGGCCTTTAGACTCAAAGAACTGTAGAAACTTTTGTCTTATTTCTGCTGATTTCATCGTGTAAAAGTGGCTGAATAAATTTATTTAACCGCCAATTATAAGGGGTGTTTAACAAATAAGTGCATTTTTGACACTTTACTACGTTAAATGCCCCTGACAGATACCCTCTAAAAACCATATCCAACAGCCTGAAACCCTTTTACCTGATGTTGTTTTCTTGCCAGTGACGCGCTCGTACCAGACGATTTCCGGCCCTTAGCGCCAGTTCCGCCCAGTTTCCCTTGATAACAACATAAGGGTCATTGCGATAGTAAGGCAAGGGTTTTTCAGCCCCCTGCTGAACGGCAAAAATGGCCGGAATACTGGCATCGGGCTCAAACTGCAACCATATTTCATTACCCGTACTAAAAACCTGCAAAGGCGCAATGTCCGGGTCTCCGTGCAAAGACCAGTCAAAAGAGTATTGGTTAACGCTACGGTTTGATACTTCCCATTCGGGGTAAAGTCGTTTGCGGACCAGCCATTCTGGCTGCGTTGCACAGCCCATTAGCATGCCTGCCAGTAGCACGCTGGCAAAAAACCGAATTATTCCTGTCATGATTAGCCTGATTCAAATTACAAAACCCAGCCATCATGCAACGGGAAACAGGCCGCGGCAAGCTGCGAAATTTACGGACGGACAAAAACGCAGCATGACGGACCAAAACGGTATTAAATTGAAAAATCAGGCTTTGGCGGCTTCCAGCTTAGCCGTATCCGCTTCGGAAGTAAAGGAATCGGCATAAAACTCGTTTTCAGGAAGACTACAGTTGGCGACGAATTCCTTGCGTGCGCTGCTGACCATGACAGGTGCGCCGCAAGCATAAACCTGATGCGCTGACAAATCGGGAAAATCTTCAATAATTGCCTTGTGCACAAAACCCGTGCGACCGCCCCAGCTGTCTTCAGGAAGGGCATCTGAAATAACCGGCACGAAGGTGAAAAATGGCAACTGCGCTTCCCATTGTTTAACCAAGTCTTTCATGTACAGGTCTTTAGGCCTGCGACCGCCCCAATATAAGGTAACCGGACGGGCAATACCTTTTTCAATAATAACTTCCATCATGGCTTTTACCGGCGCAAAGCCGGTTCCACTTACCACAAACACAATGGGCTTGTCAGAATCTTCACGCAGGAAAAATGAACCCAAGGGGCCTTCTGCCCGCAGGATTTCCCGCACTTTCATTTGGGTTTGGCCAGCACCGAACACGTGATCGGTAAACACCCCGCCAGGCATATGACGGATATGCAGCTCTACCGGCTCGTTACCGCTAGGTGCGCTGGCCATGGAATAACTGCGGCGGCGTCCATCTTTAAGAATGAATTCCACAAATTGGCCGGCATAATAACGAAATGGTTCTGCTGCAGGCATTTGCAATTTCAGAACCATGACATCATCGGCCATTTTTTCTATGTCCACCACACGCACAGGCATTTTCCTGACCTGAATATCGCTGGCCATACGAATTTCATGACTTTCGATCTCTAGATTACTGGTTGCGCTTGCCTGACAGAACAAGGTAAGGCCCTGTTCTTTTTCTTCTTCACCCACCACCTGGGAAACGGCAGAAGACTCTTGTATGGAGCCTGAAAGAACCTTGCCTTTACAGGAACCGCAAGAGCCGCTTTTGCAGCTATAGGGAAGAACAATGCCCGCATCAAGCGCTGCATCAAGAATGGTTTGCCCTTCTTTGGCAATAAATTGATGGTTACTTGGGTGAACCGTAATAGTAAAACTCATAATAAATTCAAAACTCGTTTAAATCTTTTAAATAAAAGTAATCGTGACATAACTGCTTGCAATTATGACACGATCCAACATAGGCTAAATTGCTTCCCGTCAAATTACCGGAAAAAGAACGGCTTGCTTCATACGCACGTCAAGCTGTTTTCCTTTACGGGCACGCTTGCCGATATATTCCTGCAAATCACCTAGCGCCAGGATTTCATCTACTTGCTTATTCCGGTAAATACCCGAAATCGTCAATCCCTGCTCACTGATCGGTATCAATTGATCAAGCTTGTCATTTTTATCCAGCGACATCAGGATGGTTCCTCTTCCGCCCCCGGATAACGACTTCACCTCTTTTAATTCAATAACCAGGAAACGCCCCCCCACGGTTAGCATGGCCAAATATTTGGCTTCATCAAACAGGGGTACCGGCCGCAGCAGGATATCGCCTTTTTCAAGGGTAATGAACTGCTTACCCGCTTTTTGCCGGCTGCTCATATCAGAAACCCGGGCGCAGAAACCCAGGCCACCGGCCTGAGCCAACAGCCAACGGCTATCTGACGTACCCGCAATAATATGGATAATATGCGTGCCACTTTCAAGATCTACCATAGCGGTAATGGGCTGACCATCACCACGGGCAGAAGGCAAACTGCCTACCGCCACCGAATACACACGCCCGTTATCACCAATACCAATAAGTGTGTCAGTGCTTCGACACTCATAGGTGGCATAAAGCTTGTCACCCGATTTGAAATTGAATTGATTAACGTCATGACCATGCCCCTGGCGCGAACGCAACCAGCCCTTTTCAGACACAATCACCGTGACCGGTTCATCAATCACTTTGGTTTCAATAATGGCCCGCTCAGCTTCCTCAATCACCGTTCTTCGATCGTCGCCATATTTCTTGGCATCCGCTTCAATTTCTTTAATGATCAGTCGCTTCAGGGTGCCAGGATTATCCAGCAAATCTTGCAATTTGAGCTGTTCCTGTTGCTTGTCCTTCAGTTCCTGCTCAATCTTGATGCCTTCAAGCCGTGCCAGTTGCCGCAAACGCATTTCAAGAATGTCTTCCGCCTGGCGTTCGGTCAGGTTAAACCGCTTCATTAATGCGACTCTTGGCTCGTCAGAATCCCGAATGGTCTGGATGACTTCTTCGATATTGAGATAAACCAGCATGCGGCCTTCAAGCACATGAATCCGGTCCAGCACCTTGTCAAGACGATAGCGACTGCGCCGCGTGACGGTTTGTGTCCTGAATACGAGCCATTCTTCCAGAATGGTACGTAAATCACGCTGGCGCGGACGGCCATCAATACCAATACACACCAGATTAATGGGTACACTGCCTTCCATGCTGGTATGTGCCAAAAGCAAATTAACAAATTCATCGCGGTTTATGCGTGAAGATTTGGGCTCAAACACCAGCCTGACGGCGGCATCCTTACCCGACTCATCGCGTACTGCATCCAGCACGGCCAGCATACTGGCCTTATTATTCTGCTGATCAGGGGTCAGGGATTTTTTGCCTGATTTAACTTTCGGATTGGTCAGCTCCTCTATTTCTTCCAGTACTTTTTGCCCAGAGGTATTGGGGGGCAACTCGGTAACCACCAACTGCCATTGCCCACGCGCCATTTCTTCAAACACCCAACGGGCACGCGCTTTCAGGGAACCCTTGCCGCCCGCATAGATAGCAGCAATTTCTTCGCGGGAAGAAATAATTTGCGCCCCGCCGGAAAAGTCCGGTCCGGGAATAATCGCGTGAAGTTCTTCATTGCTGATTTTAGGTTGCTTAAGCAACGTAACGCAGGCCTGAGCCACCTCACGCAAGTTATGCGAAGGAATTTCAGTTGCCATACCTACGGCAATACCCGAAGCACCGTTGAGCAACATCACAGGCAGGCGTGCCGGCAACATTTGAGGCTCCTGCTGACTGCCATCATAGTTGGGCGTAAAGTCTACGGTGCCTTCATCCAGCTCATCCAGCAGCAACGCGGCAATAGGCGTAAGCCTGGCCTCGGTATAGCGCATGGCGGCTGCACCATCGCCATCGCGCGAGCCAAAGTTACCCTGTCCGTCCACCAGCGGATAGCGCAGGGAAAAATTTTGCGCCATACGCACCAAGGCGTCATAAGCAGCCTGGTCACCATGCGGATGGTATTTACCCAACACATCACCCACCACACGGGCCGATTTAACGGGTTTGGCGCCGGCACGCAGGCCCATTTCGCTCATGGCATACAAAATACGGCGCTGGACTGGCTTTTGCCCATCGCCTACATCAGGCAATGCCCTGCCTTTTACCACTGAAACCGCATAATCAAGATAGGCCTGTTCAGCATAATGCCCCAGTGTGATGGTTTCATCTTCACCGGGTTCGTTATTCAATATCGTATCCAATTCACTCATTACACATCCAATTCGGCCAGATTGCCTTTTTCTTCGATCCAGGCCCGTCGCTGTGACGATTCGCCTTTGCCCATTAACATGTCAAACATTTTGTTCGTGTCTTCAGGACTTAACTCACCATAACCCACCGGTAACAAACGACGGGTATCAGGGTTCATGGTCGTTTCCCACAATTGCTCCGGACTCATTTCACCCAAGCCTTTAAACCGGCTGATTGACAAGGCAGACAGTTTCACCCCTTCGGCATTCACCAGCTTGTCCTGAACTGAATCCAGTTCGGCCTGGTCAAGACAATAAATTTTTCTTGCGGGGCGCTTTCCCTGTGCCGGCACATCTACCCTGAACAAGGGAGGCTTGGCAATAAATACAAAACCGTTTTCAACCAAACGCGGAAAATGCCGGTAAAACAGGGTTAGCAATAAAACCTGAATGTGGGAGCCATCAACGTCCGCATCGGAAAGAATGCAAATGCGCCGGTAACGCAAACCGGACAAGTCGGGGTGGTCTTTGGGACCATGGGGATCTACGCCAACAGCAACCGAAATATCATGAATTTCATTATTGGCAAACAAACGATCTCGATCAACTTCCCAGGCGTTCAACACTTTACCGCGCAACGGCAAAACCGCCTGAAACCCTTTATCCCTGCCCATCTTGGCGGAACCGCCGGCAGAGTCGCCCTCTACCAGAAAAACTTCGGTACGGGTATTGTCGTGTGACTCACAA
>JAVESC010000011.1:0-43952 GCA_034006805.1 Advenella sp. | reverse complement strand
ATCATATCGATAGGTACTTCGCAGATTTCAGCGACACGATCCAGGAAATGACGGGCATTTTCAGGTAATTGATCATACTCTTTGACACCAACAGTGGTCTCTTTCCAGCCCGGCATCATTTCGATAATAGGTTCGGCCTTGGCAACTTTATGCGCACCATAAGGAAGAAGATCAACCCGCTTGCCATCAATATGGTAACCCACACACAGACCGATGTTTTCAATACCATCAAGAACATCCAGCTTGGTCACGCACAAACCAGAAATACCATTCACAATAACCGAACGCTTAAGAGCAGCGCCATCAAACCAGCCACAACGGCGTGGGCGACCGGTTACCGCGCCAAATTCATTACCGACCTTAGCAATCCGGAGCCCGATTTCATTATTAAGCTCGGTGGGGAATGGACCTGAACCCACTCGTGTTGTATACGCCTTGGTAATACCCAGAACATAATTCAACTGCTGAGGACCTACACCGGCACCCGCAGAAGCAGCACCCGCCAGGCAATTGCTACTGGTAACGAATGGATAAGTACCGTGATCAATATCTAACAGGGCACCCTGCGCACCTTCAAACAACAGGCTCTGACCTTCTTTTTTAGCCTCATACAACAAAGCTGAAACATCCGCAACCATTGGCTCAATAATGGGGGCCAGCGCCATAGCTTGCGCCTTAACCTCATCAAAAGAGATGGCCTCTGCACCCAGATGCTGGGTAAGGATGAAATTATGGTACTCGAGCACTTCATGCAGCTTTGCATCGAAAAGCGCAGGATTATAAAGATCCTGTACCCGCAACGCACGACGTGCAACTTTGTCTTCATAAGCAGGCCCAATACCACGACCGGTTGTTCCAATCTTGTTATCGCCTTTTTTTGCTTCACGTGCCTGATCAACTGCCACGTGATAAGGCAGAATCAAGGGGCAAGCTTCTGAAATCTTAAGGCGTGAGCGAACATCCAGCCCCGCACTTTCAAGCTCTTCAATCTCTTTAAGCAGCGCCTCGGGAGACAGCACAACACCGTTGCCAATATAACAAGTAACGTGGGGATGCATGATTCCAGAGGGAATCAGGCGTAAAACCGTTTTTTTACCATTAATCCACAAGGTATGACCTGCATTGTGACCACCCTGGAAACGCACAACGCCTTGCGCTGATTCGGCTAACCAGTCAACAATTTTTCCCTTGCCTTCATCACCCCATTGGGTACCGATAACAACTACGTTCTTGCTCATATTAAATAAAATAAAAAATATATCGTTCGTCACTTGCCGGCAAAAAAACTTCCGTCAAGACCTGATTTTACTGAATACTTTCCAGGACCCAGTCACCCTCTTTGTAGAGCAATTCACTTTCAAAAATGAATTCATCGACACTTTGCGTACTGTTTGGAAAAATCTGAACCACTACATGCCCCTGATTTCGCAACTCACGAACTCGCCCGACCAGCTCTGCATCAAGCCCCCATGGCGCTCTGATTGCCCTTGAAGGCTGCGCAGGCGAAAGACCCGCAGAGACTTTGCGCAAATCGAGACTGAAACCCGTGGCAGGACGCGCCCTGCCAAATACTTTGCCTACATTATCATAACGACCACCACGCACAATGGCATCGTGCCAGCCTGGCGCAAAAATGGCAAAGCTGACACCAGAATGATAATCGTAACCACGAACATCTGCCAAATCAATACCAACACAAGCATTATCCAGAGCATTTACCAGCTCACGCAGTGACTGCAAAGCCTGACCGATACCTGGTAAACGCGGGAGCTTTTCCTGGGCTTCGTCAAGCACATTGACAGAACCGTACAGGGTTGGCAACAGAATTAATGCATTGGCGATATCTTGCGGCACATCCTGACAACTTTCAAGCAATTCTTTAAGGCTTGGTACATCTTTATCATTAAGCAGGGAGAAAATCTCGCTGGCTCGCCCTGAGAGCGCTGGCACAGAATCTACCAACACACGGGAAACATTAGGATGATTCAGGTCGATACGCGGATTTTTGACACCTGCCATTTCAAGGCTTTCTAGCGCCAATTGAATAATTTGCAAGTCGGCTTCAAAGCCGGCGTGACCATAAATTTCAGCCCCAATTTGCAACAGCTCGCGATCAGATAGCAAACCCGATGGACGGGCATGAAAGACACTACCACAATAGCAAAGCCGTGTTACGCCCTCGCGATTAAGCAAGTGCGCATCAATTCGCGTTACCTGCGGCGTCATGTCTGCACGCAAACCCATGGTACGACCTGACAACTGATCTACCAGCTTGCAGGTGCGTAATTGCAAATCAAGGTCCTTGGCAGCCAATAGTGAGTCGGTATATTCAATTAATGGCGGCGCAACCATTTCAAAACCAAAGGTGCGGTAAAGATCAAGCAATTTACGTCGCAACTCTTCTATACGCCGTGCCTCTGCCGGGAGAATATCCGACAAGTGTTCGGGCAATAACCAGTTACTTGTTGTCATGACAATTTTTCAAATAAAAATGCGACTCGTTGCGTAAGCAATGCGAGTCGCATTTAGGAATAGTTTCTGAACTTACACGGCATTGTACAACTAATTACGCATAAATTCAGAAAATAAACCGGTTATTCAATTTATTGTTCGTTGCTTGACACATTTCCATCAGATTGCTTGAAGAAGCGGAAGAAATCAGAATCAGGATCGACGACTAGCAAATCTTTTTTGGAACCGAAGATCGATTTGTACGCATTCATGCTGTTGTAAAAACTGTAAAAATCAGAATTTTTACCGTAAGCATCAGCATAAATGCCCGCAGCTTGCGCATCTCCCTCACCACGAATGGCCTGGGCCTTGGCATTGGCCTGAGCAAGCTCTTCTTGGACTTTACGGTCTGCCTCGGCACGAATCATCTCGCTTTCTGCAGCACCATTGGCCCGCAAACTATTTGCTTCTTGCTTACGCTCGGCCTGCATCCGTGAATAGACGGAATCGGAAACTTCCTGTGAGAACTCAATACGCTTAAGCCGCACATCGACCACCTGGATACCCAAAGGCTTGGCACGCTCTTCTACGTTATTCAGAATCTCGGCCATGACAACATCACGCTCTTGTGAAATAACAGCGCGAACCGTACGGGTATTGACAGATGCGTTCAGGGCATCGCGAATTTGTGCGCCCAGACGATTCTGTGCCGCATAAGTACTGTCTCCGAAGGACACATAGAATTGCAATGGATTTGAAATACGCCACTTGATATAAGAGTCGATAATCAGGTTTTTCTTTTCCGAAGTCTGGATTCTTTCAGTATCACCGGATTCGATAGTCTGGATTCGTTTATCAAGATAAACCACATTTTCAAGTGGTGTGGGCAGCTTGAAGTAGAGGCCAGGCTCCTGGATGGTACGCTGCCATTCTCCCAACTTGAACACGAGAGCATAGTTTCGCTCGGAAACAATAAAAATTGACGACGACAACAAAAGAGCCGCCACAAAAAATACAATACCTACTATAGTTTTACGATTCATTTTACCCACCTCCTAGCGACGATCAAAATTATCACGGGTCAGGCGACTTCGTGATGCTGCACTGGCATCAGTGGTAGAACCTGAGGCAGTACTGCTGGAGGAAGTAGTGGCACCGGAGGGTACCGATGTTGTCGCTGGCACTGAAGTAGAGGCCGATGTTTGCTCGATCAGTTTGTCGATAGGCAGATACATCATATTATTACCGCCTTCGGCATCCAGCATGACTTTAGAGGCATTTTTAAAGACATTTTCCAGTGTGGAGATATACATACGTTCACGCGTAATCTCTGGAGCTTTGGCGTATTCCTTTTCTATGCTTTCAAAACGGGAAGCCTCACCTTGGGCCTGCCCCACCACAGTGGCACGATAACCTTCTGCATCCTGCACCATACGAGAGGCCTGTCCACGAGCCTCGGGTATAACCTTGCTGGCATACGCATTACCTTCGTTTTTCTGGCGTTCGTTATCCTGGCCGGCCTTGATGGCGTCTTCAAATGCGGCCTGCACCTGCTCAGGCGGCTGCACGTTCTGGATGGCCACCGTAGTGACTTCTATGCCAGACTGGTAACGGTCAAGAATTTGCTGCATCAGTTTCATGACATCCATGGCCGCCGCAGTACGGCTTTCATAAAGGATTTTATTCATTGACTGCTTGCCAACCACTTCTCGTATGGCTGTTTCTGCTGCCTGACGCACTGATTCATCCGGGGAAACCAGACGGAACAAATAATCTGCAGCAGGACTGTAGTCTCCGGCCTCAAGGGGCATTGCCGCCTTAAGACGATATTGGACATCAAACTGTATATCGACAATATTCTCATCTTCAGTCAACATTAAGGCTTCAGGCAATACCTTATTGCGCGAGTTATCGCGATAACCAACCGAGAAAGAACGAACACTGGCAATATCAACCAGTTCAACGTTTTGAACAGGTCGCGGAATATGCCACTGGAAACCCGGCTGAACGGTTTTTAAATATTTCCCGAATTGGGTTACCACACCCACCTGACCTTCACGGACAATGTAAAAACCACTGGCCAGCCAAAGTAATAAGGCAACGATAGCAATAAAAACAACGCCGAATCTGGCCGCCTTGGGAGAAGGATTGAACCCTCCGCTACGTGGAGGCTTGCCAAAACCACCGCCGCCTCCTTTTTTATTACCAAAGACACTTTTTATTCGATTATTGAAATCAGCCCAGACCTGATCAAGATCCGGGGGGCCATCACCCTGGCTGGAGGGACGTTTTGGTGGTTCGTTTTGGCCTGAACCATTTTGATTACCTCGACCCCAACCCGGATCGTTCAAGTTAAATATTTTTGAGATTCGCAACATTATTTCCTATTTTTTCTTTGGCCTCAGCGATTGCCCCGCGCAATCCGTCCAGACCGGTTCGATCTAATGCACTGATAAAAACGCGGACTATCCTGCCCTCTTCGTTTCGTTCAACTTTTGGTTCATAACCCGCAGCATCGATCTTATTGTAAACAAGAATGCATGGTATGTCTTTAGCACCGATCTCTTCAAGTACTTTATTCACTTCCAGGATCTGCTCGTCGCGCTGTGCGCTGGAAGCATCAATAACATGCAAGAGCAAATCGGCCTGAACCGTTTCTTCAAGCGTTGCCTTGAAAGCCGCGATGAGTGTTGTGGGAAGATCACGAATAAAACCCACCGTATCCGAGATCACCACCTGCCCTGCATCTTCAATCCAGATTCTCCGTGTTGTTGTATCAAGCGTGGCAAACAATTGGTCTGCTGCATAGGCTCCTGCACGGGTAAGGGCATTGAACACGGTGGATTTACCCGCGTTGGTATACCCTACCAGGGAAACTGACATGATCCCCCCCCTTGCCCTTGAGCGACGTTGTGTAGTGCGTTGCCTTTCGACTTTACTTAGTCGTTCTCGCAACACTTTAACCTTGTCACCAATCATCCGCTTATCCATTTCAAGCTGGGCTTCACCCGGACCACGCATACCTATACCGCCACGCTGACGTTCAAGGTGAGTCCACATTCGGGTAAGCCGAGTCATGAGATGTTGTAATTGCGCCAGTTCAACTTGCAGCTTCCCTTCATGGCTTTTGGCACGCAAGGCAAAAATATCAAGAATAAGCGCCACACGGTCAACCACCCTAAGTTTGAATGCCCTTTCAAGATTTCGTTGCTGCGCCGGACTAAGCGGCTGATCAAATAAAATAATATCGACATCGGAAGACTCGGCCAGCAAAACAGCCTCTTCAAGTTTTCCGGAACCAATGAAATGTGCCGCGTCAGGCTTATCCCGTTTGGCCACGACCGTCGCCACAACCTCGGCTCCGGCGCCTTTAGCCAGCATTTCAAATTCTTCGGCATGAGCCTGATAATCAGGCTTGCCAAAATCTACACTTATAATTAATGTGCGCATACACCCCTAAAAAGGAAAATGCCCGCACAGGCTAACCTGGCGGGCCATGTTTCTGCGAAAAGATTATTTTTCTTATTCAGCAGGAACATCAACCTGAAAACTGACAGCACGAGCTGGAACAACCGTGGAAATTGCGTGTTTGTAAACCATTTGGGTAACGGTATTTCTTAGTAGAACCACATATTGGTCGAATGATTCGATTTGTCCTTGTAGTTTGATCCCGTTGACCAGATAAATAGATACGGGAACATGCTCTTTACGCAGTGCATTTAAGAAAGGATCTTGTAGTGATTGCCCTTTAGTGCTCATTGGCGAGGCTCCATTTTAATGTTATTAATAGGTGAATTTTATAGAAATAATACTTTACCGACATTTTATACAACTTACCACCTAATAAGTAAATTCCAATATTGTCGGTAATTTTTTTATTCAGACCCAATATTAGTTGAAGTTAATATTTCAGACAATGTTTTTATTAATACTTCACATTGTTTCCGGGTTCCGATTGTAATTCTCAAGTACTGCGAAATGCGATCCTGATCAAAATGTCGCACCAAAACAAGATGCTCACGCAATTGAGCGCTTAGCACAGACGCCTCAACCTGAGGGTGAGAAACAAAAACAAAATTGGTTTTTGAAGGCAAAACGACAAAACCCAAACGGTTTAGTTCCTGGGCCACATATTCCCGTGTGGAGATGATTTCCTGCCGAGTTTGTTCGAAATAGGCATCATCCTCAAAAGCAGCCACCGCACCTACTTGTGCCAGCCTGTCTATGGGGTAGGAGTTAAAGCTGTTTTTGACCCTGATAAGCGCCTGTAACAGATGAGGCTGCGCCAAGGCAAAGCCTACTCGCAAGCCCGCCAGTGAACGTGATTTGGACAAGGTTTGCAAAACAATCAGGTTATCGTATTTTTCCAATAACGCAACGGCTGAATCCGCACCAAAATCAACATAGGCTTCATCAATAGCTACCACAATATCAGGCTGCGCCTGAAGCAGTTGTTCTATTTCCTCAAGGCTGACTGCAATCCCGGTAGGCGCATTCGGGTTAGGAAAAATAATACCACAGACCTCTTCTGAAGAAACATTAATATAGTCATTGATGTCTATTTCAAATTGACTGTTTAACGCAACCGCATCGAAATTGATATCATACAGTTTGGCATACACCCGATAAAAACTGTAGGTAATATCGGGAAACAGGATTTTCTTGCCCCTGTGTTTGAACAGGGCATAAAACAAATGCGCCAGCACCTCGTCGGAACCGTTTCCGGGAAATACGTAATTGGCAGGAATATCGTAATAGCGCCCAATTGCCTCGCGTAATTTATCAGACTCAGGGTCAGGATATAAACGCAGATTTTCTTCAACTTCCTGCCGGATCGCATCTATAACGACCGGAGAAGGATCAAACGGCGATTCATTGGTATTGAGCTTGATATACTCGCCATCTTTGGGTTGTTCTCCGGGAACATAAGGCTTCAGTTCCTGAACAAAATCGCTCCAGAATTTACTCATGCTTTACCCCGCCTATTTATATGGGTTATGGGAAGATTTAAACTCTATCCGCAAAGGCGTACCCGACAAATTGAAAACCTTGCGCATTCTGGATTCCAGATAGCGCCGATATGACTCGGGTACAGTATCCAGGGCATTACCATGAACAATGATAAGCGGTGGATTTTGTCCCCCTTGATGCGCATACCGCATTTTAGGCCTGAAAATCCCTTTGCGTGGTGGCTGTTGCTGCTCTACCGCGGCATGCAGCTCCCGCGTAAGCTTGGGCGTTGAAAGCTTAATGAAAGCGGCCGCATGCGCTTCGTTGACCGACTTAAGCAACGCATTTACACCCAGCCCCTTGAGAGCGGAAATCGTATGCATTTTAGCAAACGATAAAAAGCGTAGTTTACGCTCAAATTCGCGTTGAATCCATTCACGTTTATCGGCATCAAGACCATCCCACTTATTAATGGCCACCACCAGCGCACGGCCTGACTCAAGAATGAACCCGGCAATATGGGCATCCTGATCAGAAATTTCAGATTGGGCATCCAACAGCAACAACACCACGTTACTGGCTTCGATAGCCTGCAATGTTTTGATCACCGAAAACTTCTCGACCGATTCAAACACCTTGCCGCGCTTACGCAAGCCGGCGGTATCAATCAGGGTATATTTTTTGCCATTGCGTTCAAAATCAATTTCGATGGCATCACGTGTGGTACCCGGCATATCGAAAGCAATCACCCGCTCTTCACCCATCAGGGTATTGATAAGAGTGGATTTACCCACATTGGGACGACCAACAATGGCAAGTTTGATACGGTGATCGGTAAAAACCGCTTCTTCCTGCTCTTCAAAGTCAGACTCTTCCAACTCAAGATCGGGCTCGGGAACCTCTGTATCAGGCTCTTCTGAAACAGACTGGATATAGGGATTTTCCAGTTGGGACAACGCTTCTTCGATCAGGTCAACAACCCCGTCTCCGTGCGCTGATGAAATAGGATGAGGGGTACCCAGGCCAAGCTCGTGGAACTCGGCACTGGCCTGCCCCGCATTCATGCCTTCGGCCTTGTTAACGGCCAGCACTACCTTGGGGCCGGCACGACGTAGCATGCGAGCAATTTCATGGTCATGCGCATTAACACCGGCACGGGCATCCACCAGGAAAATAACCACATCAGATTCGGCAATGGCCTGCTCTGTTTGCCGGGCCATTTCCTTAAGAATACCTGTTTTGGCCACCGGCTCAAAACCACCGGTATCAATAACCAGAAACGGATAATCACCCACACGACCCTCACCATAATGACGGTCACGGGTGAGGCCGGAATAATCGGCGACCAATGCTGCCCGTGAACGGGTTAAGCGATTGAAAAGGGTTGATTTACCAACGTTGGGGCGCCCAACCAGGGCGACGACCGGTTTAAACTTAATACTGTTCACTTGACACCAAGCATGACTAAATTACCCGAACCATTCTGTATTAATATACCGATATTGGTTGCCGTCATGGGAGAAACGATGGCTCGCCCGCTACCAGCGGAAACACGCCCAAGAAGCGTGCCATCAGCGGCTGAGTAGAAATGCACATAGCCCTCATAGTCACCTGTGGCAAGCACATTGCCATAAACGACCGGGTTAGTCAATCCACGATTGGTTAATGTTTGGTCAGTCCATAATTCCTGACCATTTGTGATATTGTAGGCGCGTACCTCACCGTGCACACTGGCCGCATACAAAGAACTACCGGCAGCACCTACACCCACTGCGCTTGAAAATGGCTGGTTCCAGACCGGTTGCGCACCATTGGCAGAAATCGCATAGCACCCAACCCTGCCCTGATACGTGGCCAGACACAAGCCATTGCCTGACAGCAAAGGTTGCCCCACCACGTCGGTGACACTATCAAGGTCTGTTGGCCCCTGGATGGTGGCGGCCAGAATATCCCACTGAGGCGTACCTGTTTGCAAATCAAGGGATACCAACCTTCCGGTTGGAACACCGACAAGCACCTGATTGCCGTCAATTAGCATGCGCGAATTTGCCTTGAGCGCCATTTCAGGATTTGTCCTGAGATAGCTCCATTGCAACTCACCGTTTTGCGCATTGAACGCCTGCACGCGATAATCATCGGCACGCACCACAACCAAACCACCCGCAATAGCGGCTGGTGTAGAAACAACGGTGGACGCGTTAGTAGTCCATAACAATGTACCCGTTGAGTCCAGCGCAATAACTTTGCCTTTTGTGGTGGTTACAATCACAACATTGCCATCGGTGCCGACACCGGCAGCCAACGATTCATCCAGCTTTGTTTTCCATTGGATTGCACCGTTGGACAAACTTGCCTTAACAACAGAACCATCGGGGGTTGCCGCATAAACCGAGTCACCCACCAGCGCTGGCGCAAAACCAAAACCGCTACCGGAACCAATACTGGCAGACCAAACAGTAAAGCCATTTACCTGCTGTTGATACTGGGTAAGATCGACCGGCTCAAAACGGGACTCGTTACTAAACAGGGAACAACCGCCCATAGCGGCAACAGCAAGCGCAAGAACTGAACCTGACAAAATGCGATGACACGATTTTTTCATAAATTACTCTCCACCCAGCACACTTAATTTTAATTGAACGGCACGAATAAATTCAGGCTCCAGATTTGACTGCTCAAGCGCTAACTTCCATTGCTGGACAGCCTCTTGTTTTTTACCTTGTGCCACCAGGACATCACCGGCACGATCCAGAAACGCCGCCTTGAAGGAAGCTTGCGGATTGGCCAATTGTAATAAGGCCTCATCGTATTTTTCCTGGTCTGCCAACAAGGAGGCCATTCTTAAATGAGCAACCGGCACCAGTTCAGGGAAGGAGTCGGCCTGCGCAATCAGCCACTCAAGCTGGGCCTGGGCCGCTTCAGGCTGGTTGTTGTTGGCCAGAAAATTGGCCGCCAGCAACACGGCCCTGCCTGTATAAGACGTGTTGGCATAATCTTTTTGTAAAATCGCGCTTGCCTCATGTACACGAGTGGCTGCTGCCTTGTCATCATTGACAGAGGCACTTTGGATGACTTCAAAGTATCCCAGCGCCTGTCTTGACTGGTTGGACTGGTACCATTGCCAGCCATACCAGGCCAAAAAGGCCAGCATGACAACAGTAACCACCGACATAATAGGCGTACCCCAACGATCCCACCAGGCTCTCAGGGCATCGATTTTTTCCTGTTCTTCTAAGTCAAAAGCCATACTTCTGTTTAAATCCTATTTTTTAATTCATTAATGAATGTTGCCAAAGGTACGGTTACCTGAGGTGCAATATTACCATCTTCAGATGCCCGCAACGGTTTGATGCCAACAACGCCGTTTTTAACTTCATCTTCACCCAGAATGGCGGCAACCGGTGCCCCACTGTTGTCTGCACGCTTGAACTGCGCCTTGAAGGATGCCGCACCGGCATGCACAATAACGCGAAGTCCGGCATCGCGGCTTTGCTCTGCCAACATTTGGGCAAGACGTGAGGCTTCTGCCCCCTGGTGGATGAAGTAAACATCACAATCAGCCGGCTTGACCCGTTCTTTATCTTGCACAACCAGCGCCAGCAGACGCTCGATACCAATCCCGAAACCGATTGCCGGCGCAGGCTTGCCCCCCAGCAGAGACAATAAGCCATCATAGCGGCCACCGCCACATACGGTGCCTTGCGCCCCCAGGCGATCGGTGACCCATTCGAACACGGTCAGGTTGTAATAATCAAGACCACGCACCAGGCGTGGATTAATGGTATAAACAATGCCTGCCTGATCAAGACGAACACGTATTTCATTAAAATGGGCCAACGATTCTTCTTTCAGGAAGTCAAACAGTTTGGGCGCGTTATTGGCCATGTCCTGCATGGCCGGATTCTTGGTATCAAGTACCCGCAACGGATTGCTGTACATGCGGCGCAAACCGTCCTCATCAAGCAGGTCTTTGTGTTTTTCAAGATAGGCAATTAAGGCTTTCCTATGCGCCTGACGCTCTTCGGGTTGCCCCAGTGAGTTCAACTCAAGGCGGATATCAGCCAGCCCCAATGTTTTCCACAAACGCGCCAGCATGATGATTTGTTCGGCATCGACATCGGGGCCAGCATAGCCCATGGCCTCTACGGAAACCTGATGAAACTGGCGATAACGCCCTTTTTGCGGACGCTCATGGCGAAATACCGGACCCATTGAAAAAATACGCTGCGGACCGTCATAAAGCAAATTATGCTCGATAACCGCACGCACAATGCCTGCCGTAAACTCGGGGCGCATGGTTAGCATTTCGCCCACATCCGTTTTGTCTTTTGACATGCTGAAGGTATACATTTCTTTTTCAACGATGTCAGTCACTTCACCAATGCCGCGGGCAAACAAACGCGTTTGCTCAAGAATGGGAGTACGGACATTGTTATATCCATATTGGGCAAGCCATTCGCGAATGGTGGCTTCCAGCTTTTCCCAAAGCCAGCTTTCGGCTGGCAAAATATCATTCATTCCACGTATTGCAGAAACTTTTTGGAATGTTTTAGTCATACAAACGGATCTCTTTATTCAGATAATTTATTTTTTTACCGGGCGCTTATGCTCGGGTACCGTAACGCTGCTTTACATAGTTACGAACAATTTCATGAAACTCGGCTGCAATATTATCACCCTTCAGGGTTATTGTGCGCTCTCCATCAATAAAAACCGGTGCAGAAGGCACTTCACCGGTACCAGGCAGGCTAATACCAATGTCGGCATGACGGCTTTCACCGGGACCATTAACCACACAACCCATCACGGCCACGTTCATGCTTTCAACACCGGGATATTCGGTTTTCCATAGCGGCATTTGATCGCGCAAATAAGACTGGATACTATCGGCCAGCTCCTGGAATACCGTACTGCTGGTACGGCCACAACCAGGACAGGCCACCACCATGGGAGTAAAAGCCCGCAGCCCCAGACTTTGCAATATTTCCTGGGCCACCACCACTTCCTTGCGACGGTCACCGCCCGGTTCGGGGGTTAGCGAAATACGAATGGTATCGCCGATGCCTTCCTGCATGAGCACCGCAAGCGCGGCCGTAGAAGCAACAATACCTTTGCTGCCCATACCGGCTTCGGTAAGGCCCAGATGCAAGGGATAATTGCAACGGCCCGCCAGATTCCGGTAAACGGAAATAAGATCCTGGACATGACTGACTTTGCAGGAAAGAATGATGGCATTATCTGGCATGCCCAGTTGCTCGGCCCGCTGTGCATTGCTGATTGCCGACACAACCAATGCCTCTCGCATGAGAGATTGTGCATCCCATGGCTCGGGTTTGGCATTATTTTCATCCATCATGCGAGCCATTAATTCGTGATCCAGGCTGCCCCAGTTCACACCAATACGAACCGGTTTTTCGTACTTGCAGGCAACCTCGATCATTTGGGCGAAATTGTCGTCGCGTTTTTTACCGCCGCCCATATTTCCGGGATTAATACGGTACTTGGACAGCGCCTGGGCACAATCAGGATACTGGGTTAACAACTTATGGCCGTTGTAGTGGAAGTCTCCTACCAACGGCACTGAAACGCCCATTTTATCCAATTGTTCACGAATGGCCGGCACGGCCTGGGCCGCCTCTGGGGTATTAACGGTAATCCGGACCAACTCGGACCCGGCCAACGCCAATTCTTTAACCTGGATGGCCGTACCAATGTGATCGGCCGTATCGGTGTTAGTCATTGACTGAACGACAATAGGCGAACTGGCGCCAACAGGCACAACCGTTGAGCCCCAGGCAACATTAACCAGACGGGTCTGGTGGCGGACAACAGGCCCGACAGGAAATGGATTTTGACAAATGGACATAATTAATTAAATAAATTCCTGAAGTTTTCCAAGCCAATCTCTTCAAGTGTAAACCACTCACGGCTATAGCCATAAACAGCAATAACAACCAGGATCAGAACAATAACAAAAATCCAGGTTCCCGTACCCGAACGCGGTGACTCATAACCTTCACTGGTACTGAAATCAGCCGTTGATTGCAGGCTTTTCAATTCCTGTTTATTGACATTGACACCACTTTGCCTGATTAAAAGATCAAGCATTTGCTGCTCATCTGCCCCAAGCAGGCGGGCATATTTGCGAACCAGCCCTTTTAACACAAACCCTTGCGGCAATGCAGACCATTTTTGCGCTTCAAGGGCGTTGATTTGCATGGATGAAAACTTGATCTGATTGGAAACATCACTCACAGACCAGCCTTTTTTTTCACGCAATCCTTTCAACAATACACCCAGGCTTTTCTCTTCTGGTGAATCAGAACCGGATACTTCGTTCATGTCTGCATTTAATGGCGTCACTACTGCACCTCTATAATGGGAATGGATTTTCTGGCCTGCATGAGCGTGCTGATCTTGGTTTTATCCTTAACATCGCCTGCCAACTGACCACAGGCGGCATCAATATCATCACCCCTGGTTTTACGCACGGTCGTAATCACTCCGGCATCCATTAGCAGACTGGCAAATATACGCACCCTGGCGGATTTGGAGCGTTTGAGGCCCGATTCGGGAAACGGGTTAAAAGGAATAAGATTAAGTTTGCAACGAACCTGTCTGGTAATTTCAATAAGCTGGCGTGCATGTTCATCGCTATCATTGACCCCATCAAGCATGACATATTCAAAGGTGATGAAATCACGGGGCGCAAATGCCAGATAACGATTGCACGAGGCGATCAATTCGGCCAGCGGGTATTTTTTATTTAATGGAACCAGCTGATCGCGCAAGGCATCGTTGGGAGCATGAAGCGAAACCGCCAGCGCCACAGGACAGTCTTGTGAAAGACGGTCTATCATGGGCACTACCCCAGAAGTGGAAACCGTAACACGACGGCGTGACAAACCATAAGCATTGTCGTCAAGCATAAGCTGAAGGGCCGGAACGACCTGATCATAATTGAGCAAGGGCTCTCCCATGCCCATCATGACAACATTGCTGATGACTCGTGACATTTCTTCAGGGGCTTCTGCATTGCCAATGCGGGCAGACTGCAAGTCTTCTTGGATAACCCGCCGGGCGTGCCATAACTGGCCAATAATTTCTGCCGTTGTCAAGTTGCGGTTAAAACCCTGATGACCAGTGGAACAAAACCGACAGGCAACCGTACAGCCGGCCTGGCTTGAAATACATAAGGTACCACGATCATCTTCAGGAATAAATACCGTTTCAATAGCATTATTATTGCCCACGTCAAACAGCCATTTACGGGTGCCGTCGGAGGATATTTTTTGCGTAATGACCGGTGGTGCCTGAATACAACAGGAGCCGGCAAGCCGGGAACGGAAATCTTTGGCAAGATCGCTCATTTGCCCGAACTCGCTGACCCCACGCTGATGAACCCAGCGCTGAAGCTGCTTTGCACGAAAGGGCTTACTCCCCCACTGACCAACCAGGTCAATGAGGGCATCGGTTGGGATACCCAGGAGATTAATTTGATCAGTCATGGAATAAGCCTTATTCAATATCAAAACTCTATATCTTAAAATTACCGATTACTTGCCAAAGAAGTAGGCAATTTCAACAGCGGCGGTTTCTGGGGCGTCAGAGCCATGAACCGCGTTTGCGTCGATGCTTTCAGCAAAATCGGCACGAATGGTGCCTGGCTCTGCTTTTTTAGGATCGGTGGCACCCATCAGGTCACGGTTTTTCTGGATGGCGTTTTCACCTTCCAGAGCCTGAATAAATACAGGACCGGAAATCATGAACTCGACCAGGTCATTAAAGAAAGGACGCTCTTTGTGAACCGCGTAAAAGCCTTCGGCTTCTTCACGGGTTAATTGTTGCATACGAGCCTCAACCACTTTCAGATCGGCCTTTTCAAAGCGGGAAACGATCTCGCCAATTACATTTTTTGCAACTGCGTCGGGTTTGATGATAGACAATGTGCGTTCAACAGCCATTTAATACTCCAAAATTTCAATAAAAACAATAACTTCAAGTAAGTTTTACTCAACTTGGCATTTTAACATGCAAAAAGTACCTTCTACACCTTAAAATAAGGGTTTTCGCGAACAAAACAACCAAACCGTCGGAATCAGAATCATAATGAACCAAGAATCTAACAACATTGATAGCAAAGAACTCTCCAAAAGCTTCGAGCCCAAAGAGCTGGAGGCCCACTGGTATCAGGAGTGGAACAAACAAGGTCTTTTCGCTGCAGGACAATACACAACAACCCGTTCAGAAGAATGTGGCCAGCCATTTACCATTCAATTTCCCCCACCCAACGTGACCGGGACCCTGCATATGGGGCACGCTTTCAACCAAACCATCATGGATGGCCTGATCCGTTACCACCGCATGCTGGGTAACGACACCGTTTTTGTTCCGGGCACCGACCATGCCGGTATTGCCACACAAATCGTGGTTGAACGCCAACTGGATGCACAAAATATTTCCCGCCACGATCTGGGCCGTGAAAAATTCCTTGATAAAGTCTGGGAATGGAAAGAGCTTTCAGGCAACACCATTACCAGCCAGGTACGCCGGCTGGGTGCCTCGGCAGATTGGCCGCGCGAGTATTTCACCATGGACGAACAAATGTCCAAAGGTGTTATTGAAACCTTTGTCCGCCTGCATGAACAAGGCCTTATTTACCGTGGCAAACGACTGGTCAACTGGGATCCGGTACTGGGTACGGCGGTTTCCGACCTTGAAGTTGAAAGCTGTGAAGAACAAGGCAACTTGTGGCATATTCGCTACCCGCTCAGTAAACCGTCGGGCGAACTGACCCATTTAACCGTGGCCACTACCCGCCCCGAAACCATGCTGGGCGATGTGGCGCTTATGGTTCATCCTGAAGACGAACGCTACCTGCACCTGATTGGACAAACCGTTATCTTGCCACTGGTCAATCGTGAAATCCCCATTATTGCCGATGATTATGTTGATCGGGAATTTGGTACCGGTGTGGTTAAAGTAACCCCCGCCCACGACTTCAATGACTATGCGGTCGGACAACGCCACGGCTTGTCATTTTCCAGCATTCTTACACTTGACGCCAAAATTGTTGATGATGCCCCGGAAGCCTACCGTGGCATGGACCGTTTTGATGCCCGTGAAAAAATCGTTACCGACCTTCAGGCCCTTGACCTGCTGGAAAGCGTCAAGCCCCATACATTAATGGTCCCCCGTGGCGACCGCACCAAAACCGTTATCGAGCCCATGCTGACCGACCAATGGTTTGTTGCCATGAGCAAGCCGGCCCCTGAAGGCACCTACAATCCGGGCAAAAGCATTACCGAAACAGCGCTTGACGTCGTGCGCTCAGGCGAAATCAAGTTCTACCCTGAAAACTGGACCAACACCTATTACCAATGGTTGGAAAATATTCAGGACTGGTGCATTTCCCGTCAATTGTGGTGGGGTCACCAAATCCCGGCCTGGTACAGCGAAGATGGCCAGATTTTTGTGGCCCGCAATGAAGAAGAAGCGCTTCAAAAAGCCCGGGCAGCAGGTATAAACGGCCCCTTGCGGCGCGATGAAGACGTGCTGGACACCTGGTTCTCTTCAGCCCTGGTTCCCTTTACCACCATGGGCTGGCCCGAAGAAACCCCCGACTACAAGCGCTACCTGCCCTCCAGCGTTCTGGTGACCGGATTTGACATTATTTTCTTCTGGGTTGCCCGCATGATCATGATGAGCATGCACCTGACCAGCCAGATCCCATTCAAATTCGTTTATGTGCATGGCCTTATCCTTGATGCCAATGGCCAGAAAATGAGCAAATCCAAAGGCAACACACTTGACCCCGTTGACCTGATTGATGGCATTGAGCTTGAACCCCTGGTTGCCAAACGCACTACTGGCTTGATGAACCCCAAACAGGCATCCAAAATCGAAAAGGAAACCCGCAAAGAATTCCCGGATGGCATTGATGCGTACGGTGCCGATGCCCTGCGCTTTACCATGGCGGCCTACGCCACGCTTGGCCGGAACATGAACTTTGACCTTAAGCGCTGTGGTGGCTACCGCAATTTCTGCAACAAACTGTGGAATGCCTCGCGCTTTGTGCTGATGAACGTGGAAGGCCATGACCTTTCTGGCAAAGACGGCATTGAACTTTCTTTTGCCGACCACTGGATTCTTTCTCAGTTGCAAAAAACACTGGCCGAAGCCGAAAAAGGCTTTAACGATTTCCGCTTTGACAACATTGCCAATAGCATTTACCACTTTGTATGGGATGAATACTGCGACTGGTATGTTGAGCTGGCCAAGGTACAAATCCAGCAAGGCACGCCTGCCCAGCAATGCGGCACCCGCCAGACATTAATTAACGTACTGGAAACCATCCTGCGCCTGGCTCACCCTATCATTCCATTCATTACCGAAGAGTTGTGGCAAAAAGTAGCCTTAATCGCTGGCAAACGCCAGCCCGATGAAAAGACCTCTATCAGTATCCAGCCCTATCCATTGCCTGATGCCAATCTCATTGATGAGTCTGCTGAAAGCTCATTGAGTCAATTAAAGGCGCAAGTAGAGGCCGTACGTGCCCTGCGTGGAGAAATGAACCTGTCACCCGCCCAGAAAGTGCCCATGTACGCTCAGGGAGATGCCTCTTTACTTGCCCGCAACGCGCCTTACTTGCAAGCATTGGGTAAATTAAGCCAGGTGGACATTGTTAATGAACTGCCCGATTTAGGTGCTCCAGTGCAAATTCTTGACAACACCCACCTGATGCTTAATGTTGAAATTGACATTGAAGCGGAACTGGCCCGCCTTGACAAGGAAACCAAACGCCTGGAAACCGAAATCGCAAAAGCCAATGGCAAATTGAGCAACGAGAAATTTGTTGCCCGTGCCCCTGCCGCAGTCATTGATCAGGAAAAAGAAAGGCTGGCCAACTTTAGCGAACTGCTGCTTAAAATCAACGAACAGAAAAAACGTCTGGTTAAATAAACCAATAACCCAGGATGCCGGCCTGGCATTCCACTAAGCTGTTCAAAAGCCATCCTGAAAACGGATGGCTTTTTTTATGACAAGCATATTGACATCTGATTCACCAAGCGCCCGCATGCCACGGTTTTAACCCGGGTCTACAAACTGGCAAGCAAATAAACAGGCAACGGATCAAATCATGCCAGGCTTCAAGATAAGAAAAAGCCCCAAGAAAGCGGAATAAAATCCCGTTTTTGGGGCTTTTTCAATGAAAGCCAGGCGGCCGGTTAAAAGGCCAGGCAATTACCCATTATTAATTGGCGCCCTTTGCATATCTGTCTGCGCTGGCCATAATTTCTGCCTTGGCAGCGTCAACACCTTCCCAGCCTTTGACCTTGACCCATTTACCGGGTTCCAGATCTTTGTAGTGCTCAAAGAAATGCTGAATACGCTTCAACTCTTCTTCGGGCAAATCTTCAGGTGACTTGATATTACGATAAACAGGGTACAGTTTATCAACAGGAAGCGCTAACAATTTTGCATCGCCACCGCCTTCATCTTCCATTTGCAGAACGCCAATGGTACGGCATTTGATGACCGCACCAACCTGAATGGGAAAAGGGCTCATGACAAGTACATCAACCGGATCGCCATCATCGGAAATGGTTTGTGGAATATAGCCGTAGTTGCAGGGATAATGCATGGCTGCCATCATGAAGCGGTCTACAAATACAGCACCAGTGTCTTTATCCACCTCGTATTTGACGGGGTCAGAATTCATTGGGATTTCAATAACCACGTTGAACTCATCTGGCAAATTTGAACCTGCTGGCACGCGATCTAAACTCATAAAAAGACCTTTAAAAATTAAAAGAAATATTAACTATTTTCTGACTGCTTTTTCGGCTTCATAACCCGGTATGGGCGCTGTATCGAAATACTCATCTATCTGAGCATCCGCATGGGCATCGGCTGAAATTTTTGTGGACATAATACGATCATCCAGATTATCAAGCTTTTTCCTGTCTGGCGGACCATCGGGATCTTCGGTTGTGTCTGCCGCTGGCAAAATACTATCACTATTTAAAACAGGCAATGCCGAAGTAGCCGCTGAAGCAATACGCCAGTGCTTGATAGCATCTTGCGCGCGCCCAAGCCGGTCATAGAGCGTTCCCAGTAATGCATGGGCCAGGGCTTCATCGCGCGACACCCCCGTTTCCTGGCTTGCATCTGAAGCACCCACTTCAGCACTAATAGCCAGACTACGCGTAAGGTAGCGCTCGGCCTGCCCCCACAACTGCCCCTTCAGGCACAAATAACCCAAGGCCGTTAACAACTCGGTGTTATTACCATCATTTTTAAGCCAGGTTTGCGCCATCGCCAAACGGTCATGAACCGACTCACCTGCGGTCTGCACATAAGCCTTCAGCAAACGGGTATCTTTGCTAATAACCAAAGCATCTTCCAGCACCTTGCCGGCATTTTTAGGATCACCTTTGGTGTCAAAGCGCACAGAAGCAGCCAATGCGACCAATGGCATTGTTTTTTCATCACCATTCAGGCTTTTCCAGACATATTGCCATTCGTCAGGGGCCGCGCTATTGATACTTCCCGCTGCCGCATGCTCAATAAGTCTTAATGCCTCAAAACGGTCAACGCGGCCCTTTTTCAGCATGATACGGGCCAGCGGCAATAGTTTTTCATTGTTACCGGTTTGTTTATAAGCCCGCAACAGCAATTTCTGTATATGCGCCTGATTACTTCCATTGGCCGTATCAAGCGCCTCAAGCAACGCCTGCGCCTGTTTGGACTCTCCCTGTTCCAATAACAACTCTGCCTTGACCGTGGCGGTTGCTTCAGCAAGACGGGGAAGGTTTCTGGACTTCGTTTCGGCCAACTGCAACAGCTTGTCGCGTTGCTCATGATGACCCGACAGATGTGCCGCCTTGGCAGCAGCCAGACTGGCAATTATCTGACGCGAGGGGTTATAGCTGTGATTGAACAGACGTGTAAAGTCTTTTTCTGCTGAATCTGCACGGCCTTCTATTAACTCAAGCCAGCCTTTTTCAAGCAAATCGACATCTTTGTTAATATGGCGACGTGTTCGCCATTGTTTAAATGTAACGGGTGAAGCGCCTAAGGCAGCAATCAACCTGACGAGCAAATAAACAAGCACAAAGGCAATAAGCAGCAGGAAAACACCCGTTGTTAACGAGACCGTACGACGCTCGTCTCCGGTTACCAGCATGAGATAACCACTTGAATCTTGAATAATAAGTGCAAAACCCACAGCAAGCGCGAGTAGCACAAGTAATTTTAAACCTGTCCTCATGACTTACTCCTGCGGTTTGCCCAGATTGATAATCTGGTTTCGGGTTTCCTCGATTGCTTTTACACTATGTGTAATTTGTGGCAATTGAGGCCTTACGGGTATTGCCAGCAAGGTACGGGTCAATGCCAGCGCATTCCGGGTTTCTGGTGCATCCTGGTTATAATATTTAAGCAAGGCGGCCTGTACTGACTCAAGTGAGCTGCTCCAGATTCCCTGCTGAGCGTTCAACAAACCCTGTTGCGCAAAACGCAAATCAAGCTTGAGATTGTTTTTAAGGGCAGCGGCTTGTCCGGTGGAAATCAGGGCAACCGTTGGGTCATCCAGTTTTTCAACCCTAACCAGGCCACCCAGGTCGGATTTCAGCATGCCCACGGCCTGTGACGGCCAGGACTTGACTTCTTCCCAGGCTTTGTCATACCAGCTTGTATCCTGGTTGGCAGTTGCCTGAACCTCTTGCCCGTTTGCCTGAGCGTTGATGTTTTCTGGCAAGACGGTAGACAGATGATCAACCCGATCTGGTGAAACCAGCGGTGCATTATCAAGCAAGTCGATTAACTTGCCCACTTCCTTGAACAAGGTGTCCTCATTCATGACCGGTGCCGATTTCAGCATGACGATATCAGAAGCGATGGCACCCGCAAGACCCGAAAGTATGGGGCTATCTGTACGCCGAATAGTTTGCTGCGCCATTTCCAGAGCACGAACAGCATTGGACAGGTTGCCGGCAATGCCCAGTTCGTTATCAGCGGACTGAACCAGGCGGGCTACATCATTTACCACAAACAGACTGACATCAACATCGGCCCTGCTTACCCGTTGTTCTAACAATTCAGTGTATTGTTTCTGAATTTGCTGCAACTCAGCCTTAAGCTGGCTGATCTGCCCGGTTTGCTCGTCTAGTTGCGCTTTAACATCGTCGCTTATATTGCTGTCAGTGTGAGCCTCTGACAAAGAAGAAGATGCAGACGCTTCTTGACCTGAAACACCAGATACTGAAGCCCCCTCTTCTGCTACCTCTGTGCTATCTGATTCATGTTCACTAACCGTTGAGTAGGCATCAATAGCCTTACTTTGCTCTGCACTGGGTGTTGTTTCAGTCAATGCATTTTCTTCTTGATCAGCTGGTTTGTCCTGCTGTGCGGTGCCGTCTTCAACGGCAACGACTTCATTTTCTGCGATGGCTGGCTGAGCGCTGGTGGCGTCAGGTGAGGTTGCTTCTGCCTGCGTGGCTGGCGCAGCTGCCGTTACCCCAAGATTGCCATCACCTTCAGGTTGCGCCAGGTTTGCCTCTGCCTGGGTGCTGCTTGGCGATGCGTCAGGTATTGAAGCACCGGAAAGGGCTTCAGAATTATTGGGCAACGTTTGTGTACTGGACCTTGAATTGCCATTTGCCCACATGCCGTCAATTTTGGATTGCTGTGTAATGTAAACAGCCCCGCCCACCACTGCTGCCACAACAACTACCGCAGCGCCAACCACTTTTTTATTAATGCCTGACTTTTGGCCTGAGGTTGACGCTGAAGTGGGCGCATTTTCCTGAAGCGCCGATTGCTCTTGCTCAGCATTAATGGGAGCCGCTTCAGGCGTCATGTTCCCTGTCGTATTATTATGCTGATTTTCTTCTGGCGTATTCAATTCTTTATTATCTGAAGATTGAATACTTCCCTGTTTTTTCTCATCCATGTTTTTTGATCCCTTGCTGAGATTATGGTTTTTAGAATGTAGAGTATGGCGTGTTCGCTTATTTCTCATAATCGCATTGTAGTGGAAGATGACGACCATTTTACTTAAGATATGGTTAACATCTCAAATATTGAAGCATCGCTTGGTTGACATATCTTAATGTCAAGTGTCTTGTCAGGCAAATTATATTGATCTATGGCCGCTTTCAAATGACCATGAAGTTGCTCGGCAATTCTTGGGTGAATAACTAAAAAATGGTGATCCAGGCAGTACTCAAGCAACTGATACCGTTTCAGCTCATTAAATACGCTATCAACACTTTCCTTACTGGTTAACAGCCAGCTTATTACTTTATTTGATTGAAATAACGATAATATTTGTTCGCTTTCAGGTACGGTCCATGCCCGGGGCTTTCTTTCATAAACCGGCAAAAAATCTACTGGTATATTCAAGGCCTGCAGCTTTTCAGCAAGCCATTGACGGCCGGTCTGACCACGAACGACCAGGACACGGGTAAATTGCCCAAGGTCTTTTTTTAGCAATTCATCAAAAAATGCCTCGGAGTCCTGGTTGTTGTTACAGGGACCTGGGTGGATAACTTGACTAGCAGGAATGCCCCGCTTATGCAAAGCATTGGCCGTGGCCATCCCAACGGCACCGGCATACAGCCCTTTAGGCCAAGGCAAATTATATTTTCCAAGCATTTCAAAAAAAACCTGGACAGCATAACCGCTAACAAAAAACACCAGACTATAGCGGGCAAAATCGGGCATCTCTCCTGCCGTTAAAGGCAAGGGTAAGCGCTCCAGGGCTGGAAGTTCGGTAACCTGAAAACCCGCCTCGACAAGCAGTGATTGTAATGATGAATTTTTTCCTGCCGGACGGGTAAGAATAATGTGTCTGTTCATGCTTTCTTATCAATCAAGAAAACATGATTAATTATTCAACAGCGTTGCCAAAATTTTGTCGGCGCCAGCCTGATGCAATTCTTTGGCGACATCAAGACCCAGTTGCTCAGCCTGCTCTACCGGGCCACTGCGTTGCGCACGCAAAACTTTGGTGCCATCGGGTAAGGCAACAAATGCCTTAATATCAAGCGTTGTGCCGTTGATAACCGCATGAGCGGCCAAAGGCACCTGACAAGAACCGCCCAGAAATGATGAAACCGCCCTTTCGGCCATTACACAAGCCAGAGTTTCCGGGCAAGACAACGGCTGCAAAGCGGCCAGTAGATCGGGGCGGGATTCAAGAATTTCTATCCCTAGCGCCCCCTGCCCGGCTGCTGGCAGACTATCCTGGACCGACAGGCAACTGCGGATTCTTTCTTGCAGGCCCAGGCGCTGCAAGCCAGCTGCAGCCAGAATAATGGCATCGTACTCACCCTTGTCGAGTTTGCCAAGACGGGTATCAAGGTTGCCTCGCAAAGGTTTTACCACAAGATGTGGAAAATTTGCCCTGATTTGTGATTCGCGCCGCAGGCTGGAAGTACCCACCACCGCACCTTCTGGTAAATCGGCCAGTTTTTCGTATTTATTGGATACAAATGCGTCACGCGGATCTGCCCGGTCCATGACAACGGCCAGCTGGAAGGGAGAGCCAAGATCCATGGGTACATCTTTAAGAGAGTGTACGGCAAGATCGGCCCGGCCATCTAACAATGCGGTTTCAAGTTCCTTGACGAACAGACCCTTGCCACCCACTTTTGACAGGGTGCGATCAAGAATCTGATCGCCCCTGGTCGTCATAGTCAGAAGTTCGACACGGCAGGCGGGATACAATGCCTGCAACTTAGCCTGTACAAATTCGGCCTGCCATAAAGCCAGACGACTGGCTCGTGTAGCGATAATCAATTTTTCGGGTTGTACTGACATTGCAAGTTCCTATTTAAAATAATTGGCAAGGACAGCAATAACAATACCGATAACCGCCAGGACAAACAAAAGTTGCAACAGGGTAAGTTTGGGTTTTTGTGACATATATTTAACTGACTATCCTTAAAGTAAATATGGGCTATTCTGCCTTTTCAGATGCGGCATCCGCTTTTCGTATGGCGATGAGCTTGCCCACCATCATGACTAATAATGCGCAACCGATCTCTGCAGTATACTTGATTACAGCAGGTGATTCTGCCCCACCAAAGAATGTATTTTGAATATACACATCGCCTACAAACATGCCCCCTGCCAGCCAGCCCAGCAACCCGGCACCAAACAGGATAACCAGCGGAAATTTGTCAATAATTTTAAGAACGATGGTACTGCCCCAGATAATAACAGGCACACTAACCAGCAAACCAAAAATCACATAAGCGGTCTGGTGATCGGCGTGGGCATTGGTTGCAGCGCCCGCAATCGCGATCACGTTATCAAGACTCATGACAAAGTCTGCGATCAGAATGGTTTTAACCGCACCCCATACACTGCTACTGGCCTGAATACCGTCACCATGATCATCTTCGGGAATCAGCAATTTAATACCAATCCAGACTAGCAACGCGCCGCCAACCAGCCTGAGAAATGGTATTTTCAGCATTTCCATGGCGAATAAAATAAGCACCACACGCATGCCAATGGCACCCACTGTACCCCAAAGAATACCTTTGATGCGCTGTGCCTTTTGTAGGTTACGACATGCCAGGGCGATAATAATGGCATTATCCCCACCCAGAAGAATATCGATCAGAATAATTTGGCCGATGGCGGACCATTGTATCTGTTGAAAAAAATCAAACATCTTTTTACCTATTTTCTTGTTTAGAAGACAGTTTATGAACAGCGATGATTTTATTATCTGTCCAAAACAGCCTTAACGGCTAAATACTGCCTATATTGAATCATGTATTTACTACGTTTCCAATGGAAACAGCCAATTATAATTCAGTTAAAGGTAGTAATAATGTTGAATTGTAAAAGCCAACCTTATAAGCCTGGCAAACCAGACTGCGTTGCTGACCAGATTTTCCTTGCCAAGATGACAAGTACCCGCTTAGTATAGCGGCCTTTACAGCAAGCAAAAAACCGCCAATCATAAATATTGATCGTGGCGGTTTTTTGTTGCACTAAGGCATATTACAGAATAGATTTCAGCAATTTGCCCATTTCAGAAGGGTTACGGGTTGTACGAATACCGCAAGCTTCCATGACTTCAAGTTTGGCATCTGCCGTATCGGCACCACCGGAAATTAAGGCACCTGCATGACCCATGCGTTTTCCGGGAGGGGCTGTAACACCAGCGATAAAACCAACAACGGGTTTTGTCATGTTGTCTTTGGCCCACAATGCAGCGTTAACTTCATCGGGTCCGCCAATTTCACCAATCATGATAACCGCTTCGGTTTCAGGGTCATCGTTAAACATTTTCAGGATATCAATGTGTTTCAGACCATTGATTGGGTCTCCACCAATACCAACCGCAGCAGACTGGCCCATACCCAATTCTGAAACCTGTGCAACGGCTTCATAGGTTAAGGTACCGGAACGGCTGACAACACCGATTTTACCTTTACGGTGAATGTGGCCGGGCATAATACCAATCTTGATTTCATCAGGAATGGTCAAGCCTGGGCAGTTAGGGCCCAACAACAGGGTTTTCTTGTTTTCAGCGCGCATGCGGTTACGTAATTCAAGCATATCACGAACAGGAATACCCTCGGTGATGCAAATAGCCAGATCCAGGTCGGCTTCGGCAGCTTCCCAGATGGCGGCGGCGGCACCTGCCGGTGGAACATAAATAACGGAAACTGTAGCACCGGTTTCTTCTTTGGCTTCTTTAACAGAAGCATAGATTGGAATACCTTCGAAATCTTCGCCGGCACGTTTGGGGTTTACACCCGCAACAAAGGCTTCTTTACCATTACCGTATTCACGACACATACGTGTATGAAACTGGCCGGTTTTACCTGTAATACCCTGGGTAATTACTTTTGTGTCTTTATTGATAAGAATAGACATTGATGAATTCCTTCCTTACTTGGCTGCTTCAACAACTTTGGTTGCAGCTTCTGCCATTGTGTCAGCGCTGATAATGGGAAGACCTGAATCTTTCAGCATTTGCTTGCCCAGCTCTTCGTTGGTTCCTTTCATGCGAACAACCAAAGGAACATCCAGGTTTACCGCACGGCATGCCGCAATCACGCCTTCGGCAATCACGTCACAACGCATGATACCGCCAAAGATATTAACCAGAATCGCTTTCACGCCTTCGTTTTTCAGCATGATTTTGAACGCTTCGGTTACTTTTTCTGCGGTAGCGCCACCACCTACGTCGAGGAAGTTGGCTGGCTCGCCACCAAACAGTTTGATGGTGTCCATGGTTGCCATGGCAAGACCTGCGCCATTAACCAGGCAGCCGATATTGCCGTCTAGCTGGATATAGGCAAGATCAAATTTGCTGGCTTCGATTTCGGCAGGATCTTCTTCATCAAGATCGCGGTAAGCAACAATCTCGGGCAAGCGATACAGGGCATTTGAGTCAAAATTGAATTTGGCGTCAAGAGCGATAATATCACCAGAACCGGTCAGGATCAGTGGGTTGATTTCAGCCAAAGAGGAGTCGGTATCGCAATAAACCTTGTACAGTTTCTGGAACTCGGCGGCTGCCTTGGCAACGGATTCTTCAGGAACACCAATACCACGTGCCAATTCTGCCGCTTCAGCGTCTGTCAGGCCAGTTGCGGGATCAACAAATACTTTCAGGATTTTCTCGGGAGTTGCCTCGGCAACTTCTTCTACATCCATGCCACCTTCGCTGGAGGCCATGACACAAACACGCTGAGTGGCACGATCGGTCACGATACCAACATAGTATTCTTTTTTAATGTCAGCACCTTCTTCGATAAGAAGACGTTTGACTTTTTGACCTTCAGGACCAGTCTGGTGTGTAACCAGTTGCATGCCCAGAATTTCGGAAGCCAATTGACGTACTTCATCGATGGAACGGGCCAATTTGACACCACCACCTTTACCGCGGCCGCCTGCATGAATCTGGGCTTTGACAACCCAGACTGGTCCGCCCAGCGTTTCAGCTGCCTTGACAGCTTCGTCAACAGAGAATGCGGGAATACCGCGAGGTACGGTAACGCCAAACTTCCTTAGAAGCTCTTTACCTTGATACTCATGGATCTTCATGTATTACCTATATAGATGTAGGAAAAAATAAAATGCCCGGCTTGCGCAGGGAGCCATCATCAATTGATCTTGCCTGCTGCAATTTTTGCATTGGCATACCAATCCGGATAGAACTCTTTTACCACCGGCGAAGTTAAAGCCAGGGCATGACAACCTTCAAGCTGGAAAGGTTTTTTACCTGAACTTGCTTCTTTCCTGTTACGGGATGCCGACAAACTTTGGACAAAAACCGTGGGTAATAATACAACAAGTTCAGACATATGGGTGCAACCCGATGTTCTGGAAAAGCGATCTTTGACTGCATTTCGGAAATTCCTGAGCAAATGCAAGCCAACCAGGCCCTTATAAGCCGCCTCGATTGCCGAACAAATTTGATCGTAAGGGGCATCTTCATAACGCGCACAAACATCGCGCACCTCTCCGCCGTCTGTTACCAGCAGACAGATTTTCATGTTATGCACCGGCGAACCCGCTACCTTGATGCTACCATTGCGTTTGGGAAAATCGTAAGCTTTATAATCGAGCAGGGATGCCTCTAGTTCCCACAACCCGTCCTCCCTTAGAAAGGAATTCATTTCTATTTTTCGGGTATGAATGGGCTTACGGCGTACTGAAGAATCAAACGACATTATGGACGAATTCAAGAACAATTGATGAGTGATTGCAGAAAGTATAACTTACCCGTAAATCGTCATGCACGGATTCTTAAATTCGTCGTTTATTTCTAGGGTTTACCCTAACAAAAACCAAATTGATAATCTATGACAAGCTCAATACCTTGGCAGCACCCACCATTTTTTCTAGTGCCGCCCTGCCTAACTGGACGTTGAGCGATTATATCAACCAGGAATGACTTAAGACTTGCCATTTAGGTGACCCACCGGGCATTTGGCAAACACTATATACCACCGTACACAGCGAAGACACTAATGCTGCTTATATCCAGGCTTTTTTAACCTTGGCCAGGGAAATATGCTTTAAAAACCTATCAGGCATTAGAACCCAATAGATTCAGTTTGAAATTTTGTGGTCACAATGTTAAGTTATACCTATTATAAATAATAGAAAGATATCTTGACGATGTAAAAGGTACCCATTTCCAGTATACGCAGTGCCTTTCATCTCTTTAGGCTCTGTGCTCTTTAATTCGTTGTTTTCTTTATCTACGCCAAAGGAAAGCTCATGAAACACCAGGAGTTAACAGAAGCAGCAAATTCAAAAACAAGCAATAACAAGTCATGCGAATACCTTAGTCAACTATTGGCCAGCGCAAACATAACCATAAACGGGAAAAATTCATGGGATATCCAGATTCATAACCCCAAAGCGGCCGACCTGATTCTGGCACAAGGTAGCAAAGGACTGGGCGAAAGCTATATGGCAGGCATGTGGGATTGCCAGCGAATTGACGAACTGATCTGTCTGATCCTGCATAGCAAACTGGATGCCAAAATAAAAAGCTTAAGTACCTTATGGTACAGTTTGCGTGCCCAAATCCTTAACCATCAAACCCGTACCCGCGCATGGGAAGTAGGCGAAACCCACTACGACATAGGCAATGATTTTTTTGCCAAAATGCTGGACCCCTACATGACTTATACCTGCGGCTACTGGGACAAGGCCGACAACCTGAACGATGCCCAATTGGCAAAACTGGATCTGGTTTGCCAAAAGCTGGATTTGAAACCCGGCATGCACGTCCTGGATATTGGTTGCGGATGGGGCAGTTTCATGCACTATGCCGCAGAAAACTACGGTGTCACCTGCACAGGCGTAACCATCTCAAAAGAACAGGCAGAATATGGCCAGCAATTATGCCAGGGATTGCCCGTTACGTTTCGACTGGAAGACTACCGCGACCTGGATAAGCAATATGATGCCATTGTCAGCCTGGGCATGTTTGAACACGTTGGACGCAAAAACTATCGTACCTATTTCGAAGTGGCTCGTCGCAACCTGAAAGAAGATGGCCTGTTTCTACTGCACACGATCGGCGGCCAAATCCGCGACCATCACCCTGATCCCTGGATTGACAAATACATCTTCCCCAACGGTGAAGTACCCGTACTTGGCCAGATTTCCGACTCACTGGAATCTCTGTTCGTGATAGAGGATGTCCACAATTTTGGGGCTGATTACGATAAGACACTAATGGCCTGGCATGCCAATTTCGAAAAACACTGGCATGAATTCAAGGGGCAGTATTCCGAACGCTTTTATCGCATGTGGCGTTATTATTTATTGGTTTGTGCCGGTTCATTCCGGGCACGTTCAAACCAGCTATGGCAGATTGTGCTTTCTCCGGATGGCGTTAAAGGAGGTTATCAGCGCCCCAAGCTTTAATAACTCTTTAAGCTATTGATACCCCCAATACCGTCTATTTTTCAGGTTCAAACACCGCAATAGATTCCACATGGGCGGTATGCGGGAACATGTTAATTACCCCTGCCGACACCAGTCGGTAAGCCCCATTTTCAACCAACACACCAGCATCACGCGCCAGTGTAGCCGGATTACAGGAAACATATACAATACGTTTTGGTTTTTCAGCAGGCGCAAGCTGGGCCAGCGCCCTGGCAACTTCAAGGGCCCCTTCCCTTGGCGGATCAATCAGCATACGGTCAAAATAGCCCAATTCACGCAACCACTGCACATCCACTTCAAACAGATTCAGGGTTGAAAAGCTGGTTTTATCGTTCAGGCCATGATCTTTGGCGGCATCAAGCGCCCGATCAGTCAGGGTTTTACTGCCTTCAATGCCCACCACTTCTTTGGCAACCGTTGCCAATGGCAAGGTAAAATTGCCTAGGCCACAAAACAAATCGGCCACCCTGTCCTGGGGTTGCACACCCAGCAAATTAAGCGCCCTGGCAATAAGCGCCTGATTAATTTGATGATTAACCTGAGTAAAATCAGTGGGTCTATAGGCCATGCGCAAGCCAAATTGCGGCAGACTGTAAGCCAGCTTGCCCACATCTTTTTCGTGCAGGGGCTTGACGGTTTCAGGCCCTTTGGATTGAACCCACCAGACAATATGATGCCTGGCGGCAAACTCATCGAGCAAGACCAGATCATTTTCTGTAAACGGATCCATATGACGCATGGTTAATACCGTTGTGTCATCTCCAATGGCCACTTCAATCTGCGGCACTCGCTCACGTACACTTAAATTTTCAATTAATTGGCGCAATGGCAACAACAAATCAGAGATATGCTTTGGCAAAATATGACATTCGGTCATATCAGCCACATAGCCGCTTTTGCGCTCATGAAACCCAACCAGAACCGCACCTTTTTTCCTGACATAACGGACTGATAAACGGGCGCGGTAACGATAACCCCAATCGGGTCCGTGCATGGGCGCCAGTATCTGGGGGATTTTAATTGTAGATATATGCAAGAAACAATCTTCAAGGGCCCGCTGTTTGACCGCCACCTGAGTAGACGTATCCAAGTGTTGCATGGCACAGCCGCCACACATGCCAAAATTGGGACAACGGGGTTTGACCCGCAAACTTGATTCTTTCAACACCCGCTGCGTACGGGCAATTTCATAAGAAGGCTTTTTTCTAATAATGGTGGCTTCAACCACTTCTGCGGGAAGCGCCCCCTGGACAAAAATGGTTTTTCCTTCACGACGTGCGATGCCACGTGCCTCAAGATCCAATGATTCTATAGACAAAACTTCAGACATGACTGTTCCAATCCAAACGAAGCACCTATTGTAAATTCAAGCCTCGCGCAAATGGACAAAGTCATGAAAATCATAAAAAAATCCCGGTTAAAAACCGGGATAAAAGAGAGGATGGATATTACGCGGTAAAAAAATGACTCAAATCCAATCAGGATTTGGCTTCAGCCTGCTCTGCGGGAGCCTGTTTACCCTTGTTGTCCATGCGTTGTTCACGTTTTTCTTTGCGCTCTTCCATGCGTTTTGCCCGTTGCTCTTTACGCTCTTGCATTTTTTGGGCACTATCCTGATAGTATTTACCAACGGTTGTCTGCTGCTCAGGTGTAAAACTGTCCCATAAAGCCAGCCATTGTGCCTGGTGTGCATCACGTTTTTCCTGCATGGCGGCACGCGATTGTTTTTGTGCTTCCAGCATTGCTTTAGGATCAAGCTTGCCAGATTCGACTTGTTGCTTGCGAAGATCAAACGTTTTCTTGAACATCTCGCGAGGTTCACCACGTGCCTGTTTTTGATTTTCCAGCGCAGCCTGAAGCTTGGCTTTCTGCTCATCGTTCAGCTTGAGATCATCAACCAGCTGTTGGCTGGCAGGACCAAAACCAGGAATAACAATAGCGGCCTGGGTACGCATTTGTTTGCCATGATGTTTAAATTGGCCACGCTCACCTTTGTGATATTGACCATACCCATCACCCATTTTCTGGCTCATACCCTGACGGGAACCGGCATCTTGGGGCTGTGCGACAGCGACTGAAAAGGTTGACCCGATGGCCAATGCTGCGGTGGCAGCAGTAAGAGATTTAACAACGAATGAAGAAATTGATTTAGCCATGATTGAGCTCCTTGGTGTTAATTGATAACGTGAAGCCATTGTGAGGCATAACCCGTTTCAAACCAATTTCATTTACGCCGTAATATTTTCAAATGATTACTGAAAAACCGGAAATTTGAAATAATTGCTTCCAGCCTTCAAGCTTACCACTTTGCTTACTTGTTCCAGGCAGCCAAATATTCCTGCCAATGCGGCGCATTGATTTCTTCAAGTGTATGCCGGACAAGTTCAACCTCTCGCTCGTAGGCAATTTGGTCAATTTCTCCGCGGATAAAACGGAAACGACAATAAACCAGCCATGTATTAACGACATCGGTTTCGCAATAGGCACGCACCTCATCGGCCTTGCCCTCTTGCCAGGCTGGCCAAACCTGCCCGCCATCCATACCCAGTTTGCCAGGAAAGCCGCAAAGCTTGGCCAGTTGGTCTAATGGCGCATTGGCCCTGCCGTTATACTTGGCCAGCAAATCCATTAAGTCTATATGCCGGTTATGATAGCGGCTGATGTAATTATTGTATTTAAAATCGCGGTCTTCTTCGCCCATGTCCCAATAACGATGGGCCGGAACCCCATGAATCAGACTTCTGTAATGCAATACCGGCAAATCAAACCCATTGCCATTCCAGCTAACCAGCCGCGGTGTATAGCGCTCTATGGTTTTGAAAAAACCGTTAATTAGCGCCGCCTCATCATCATCTGGCTTTCCTAATGTTTTAACCCTGAACCCGCTATCGTCGCGAAAGACACAACCAATCACGGCAATTTTTTGCAAGTGCAAGGGGAAAAAATCAGAACCGGTTTGCGCTATCCTGATGTCTGTGGCATGTTCAATGACTTCAGCATCGGGCATATCGGGATCCCAGCCATTCAGGCTACGGAGCCCCTGTGCATCGGGAATGGTTTCAAGGTCAAAAACAAGAGTAGGAAGCATAAACAAACTTTATTTTGGCAAGTATGACAATGGATTGACGGGCTGACCATTGCGACGGATTTCAAAATGCAGCCGTGGGGAAGACGTGTCAGACTGACCCACTTCGGCAATTTTATCTCCTTTGCTAACCTTTTGCTTATCTTTGACCAGCAACTTGCTGTTATGTGCATAAGCGGTAATGAAGCCATTACCGTGAGAGATCAGGATAAGATTACCCAAACCACGCAAGCCATTACCCACATAGGAAACGGTTCCTGACGCCGCCGCATAAACCGGATCACCCACATTGCCCGCAATATCTATGCCTCGGGTAGAACTGGAATAGCCGGTAATGACATTGCCCTTGATGGGCCACGCCCAGGAAACCAGGCTGGCATCACTAGCCTTGGGTGCAGACGTTGACACTTTTGTGGCAGCTGGTGCCTTGGCAGCGCTTACTGTACTGCCCGCAGCAGCTGAAGATGAAATACGCAAGCGTTGCCCAACCTCGAGCTGGGAAGGGTCGGAAATATTATTCAGTGACCGAAGCTGGGCAACACTAACGTTATACCTGCGCGAAATACTGTACAGTGTATCGCCCCTTTGTACAACATATTGCCCTGCCGATGCCGTGCCACCACCAAGGGTGGATACCGGTGCTTTTCCGGTACTGCCACAACCTGCAAGCACGGCAGCCATGAATGCAGTACTTAATAACAATGATTTTCTTCTGAACGAATGCATATTCATAATATCCAGTTTGCCTATTAACTATTAATGGCAAAAATTCTCCATCTAAGATTGTATACCTGACCGTAACGGAACGAAGCGTACTGCCTCAAGTTCGGAGCGGTCCCAACTTGCTTCACCGGTTCTTTCTATAAGAACCAGTCTTTGATTACTGGTACCTTCAGGGGCAATCAACCTGCCACCTACCCTAAGCTGATGTAACAATACACTTGGAATTTCCATGCCGGCTGCAGCAATGACAATGGCATCAAAGGGCGCATAAGCTGGCAACCCAAGCATACCATCCCCGAATACCAGCCTGACCCTGGAAACCAGGCGCAAGTCTCTTAAGTGCTCACGCGCCATGTCATACAGGCCTTTTATTCGCTCTATGCTGTAAACAACAGGAAACAGGTGAGCCATGACCGCAGCCTGGTAACCACAACCCGCCCCAATTTCCAGAACGTTTTGCGGGTTTCGGTTTTCACACACAATAGACAGCATTCTGGAAATAATCCAGGGCTGGGAAATAGTTTGGGAAAAACCAATCGGTAAAGCAGCATCTTCGTAGGCCCTGCTGGCCAAACCCTGATCAACAAATATATGCCGGGGTACTGCCTGCATAGCCGCCAATACGCGGGCATCAGTGATGCCTTTTTGTTTCAGGCGCTCAACCATCTGGTGTCGCAAGCGATCCGAATTCAATCCAAGATTCATGGAGCCTCCTGTGGTGCCACCTGCCATGACCGGCTTACCCTGTAAGGCAACACTGCCTTGCCCATAAGAAAATGACTGGGCACCCGACAAAATACGCGTATTACTATTAGTTGGCGTAATTTTAATTTTATTTACCGGTGATGGACTGACCACTGAGGTTTTTTTAACATCCTTAACATTTTTGTTACCATAAACCACAAGATCGTCTATGGGTTTACGCATAAACCCTCCAGCCACTCATGAGTAATGCCCAGCTCATCATAATGCGTCAAATCAAGTCGCAAGGGGGTCACTGATATATGCCCCTGATTGATAACGCCAAAATCGGTATCGCTGCCCGCATCGGCCACTTCACCGGTTGGGCCAATCCAGTAAATGGTTTCTCCGCTGGGATTGGTTGCTTCAATAACCGGTTGGGAGGGATGACGGCGACCAAGACGGGAAACCCGGATATTTTCGGGTTCGTGCTTTGGCAAGGGCGGAATATTCACGCTAAGCAAACAGGGGGCCTGACGAGGCTGCTCCAGCTGATGCTTGACAATATAAGCCGCTATTTCAACAGCCGCATCAATATGAGGCCAGTTGCGTTCTGTCAGGGAAAAAGCGATGGAAGGAATACCAAACAGATACCCTTCGGTTGCCGCGGCAACCGTACCAGAATACAAGGTATCTTCGCCTAGATTAGCACCATTATTAATACCGGACACCACCAGATCGGGCTTATCCTTGAGGATGCCCGTTAAAGCAATATGCACACAATCAGAGGGCGTACCGTTAACATAGTAATAACCATTGGCGGCCTGCCGCACGGTTAACGGACGAGTTAGCGTTAATGAGTTGGAAGCACCGCTATGATTGGTTTCTGGCGCAATGACAATGACTTCTGCGAACGATCGTAGCGCCTCTGCCAGTAATTCAACGCCTTTTGCGTTATACCCATCATCGTTAGAGACTAAAATTCGCTTCATAAGATCCAAACTAGAAAAATAATGGGTTGAAAAACCCCAAACCCGGAACAAAAATTGACTTGCTCATTGTTTTTATAATTAGCTAATTGCATTTTAAAACAATATAACCTGAATGAACTTGTTTGAATTACATCTTGCAAATATTATCCAAAAATATCCCATTTAGGCTTAAAAATAAAAACTTTCCTGTTTATAATCTGCTCTTGATTAAAAGAAGGATTCCCGATGAACAGCATACTGGCAAGTATTATCGCCATTATTTTAGCGTACCTGGCAGGATCAATCCCTTTCGCCATTATTACCAGCAAACTATTTGGCCTGAAAGACCCCCGGACTTTTGGCTCGGGCAACCCGGGTGCCACCAATGTACTTAGGACCGGCAACAAACTGGCCGCCGCGCTCACCCTGTTCGGAGATGCTTTCAAGGGGTGGCTGGCGGTATATATAGCCATCAAGTTTGCCCCAACACTTCATCTTACCGTCACCGGTGTTGCGCTGGTTGCCCTGGCCGTTTTCCTGGGACATTTATATTCTGTCTTCCTTAAATTCAAAGGCGGAAAAGGCGTGGCAACCGCCATCGGTATTTTGTTTGCCATCCAGCCCTGGCTGGCCATGGCCACCCTGGCCACCTGGATTATTATTGCCGTGTTTTTCAGGTATTCTTCATTGGCCGCCATTATTGCCGCTATTTTTGCGCCCTTTTACTATTATGCCGGTCACCAGATTGCCTGGTACCAGTTACCTGAAATCTTTTGGGTTATTTGCCTTATTTCTCTTCTGCTTATTTATAAACACAAGAAAAACATTACCAACCTGCTGGCAGGAACAGAATCCAGGCTAGGCAAAAAAAACAAGCCCCAAGCTTAAGCCTCGGCAAGATCCCAGCGGGGTTTTACCGTAAACGCATAAGCGCTATGACCAAGATCCACCAGCCCCGCTTTTACCCGTTCTGCAGCGGCATGTGCAATCATTGCGCCGTTGTCGGTGCACAGGGCAAGGGGTGGAAAGAACACCTGCCCACCCTGTTTAGCCATTTCGCGACGTAAATAACTACGCAATTGGCTGTTTGCGCCAACCCCTCCTGCCACCACCAGCCTTTTAAGTTTGGTTTGCTTCATGGCCTTGATCACCTTATGCCCCAGCACATCAACAATCGCCTGTTGCGTTGAGGCCGCCAGGTTTGCCCTGTCCTGTTCACTCAAAGCCCCCCCCTGTTCTATTTTACGCAACGTGGTTAGCACCGCTGTTTTCAGGCCACTAAAGCTGAAATCAAGATCTGGACTATGCATCATGGGACGCGGCAACGCATAAGCGGCAGGATCACCTTTTTCGGCCAGGCGGGAAAGCGCTGGCCCGCCTGGATAAGGTAAGCCCATGAGTTTCGCCGATTTATCGAAAGCCTCTCCGGCAGCGTCATCAAGGGTTTCACCCAGCAGTTCGTACTGCCCGACGCCATTCACCCGCATAATTTGCGTATGCCCGCCGGAAACCAGCAAAGCCACAAAAGGAAACCCGGGAACCTCATCAGCCAACATGGGGGAAAGCAAATGCCCCTCTAGGTGATGAATAGGAATAGCCGGTAAATGATGAGTCCAGGCAAAGGCCTGCGCCACCGATGCGCCAACCAGCAAGGCGCCGGCCAGACCTGGACCCGCCGTATAGGCAACGGCATTAATATCATTAATGGTTAAACCGGATTTTTCAAGAACTTCACGGGTTAACGGCAAGACACGCCGGATATGGTCACGCGAGGCCAGCTCTGGCACAACGCCACCATACGCCTGATGCATGGCAATCTGACTATGCAGGGCATGGGCCAGCAAGCCCTTTTCTGTATTAACAATGGCCACGCCTGTTTCATCACAGGAACTTTCAAAACCGATAATATTCATTATTTCAAATTAAAAACAGCCATTTCAGGCTAAATGGAACATGCGCGAAAACCCTGCCTGCAACACCAGCCAAAACGATTATGCCGCTGTTGTGTTGCTTATTAAAGACGCAAGCATACAAATACGCCAGCCATGCGTCTTTTTATTAATAAAGGATACGCCGTGTACGTTAAAGTACGTATTTTACACGTTGTTCTTCATTAAATAGGAGTAATGCCCATGCTTGAGTCACTGTTTAAGCTACGGGAACATTCAACCGATGCCCGGACAGAGATTCTGGCCGGTGTAACCACTTTCCTGACCATGGCCTATATTATCTTTGTCAACCCGGAAATCCTCGCGACCACCGGTATGGACAAAGGTGCCGTATTTGTGGCCACTTGCCTGGCGGCTGCCCTGGGTTGCTTTATCATGGCGTTTCTGGCCAACTGGCCCATTGGCATGGCCCCCGGCATGGGACTGAATGCGTTCTTTGCATTCGGGGTGGTGGGCGCCATGGGTTATACGTGGCAACAGGCGCTTGGGGCCGTCTTCGTATCCGGTGTTATTTTCCTGGTTCTTTCCGCTTCCGGTTTGCGAAAATGGCTCATTGAAGGTATTCCCAAGTCCCTCAGGGCGGCTATTGTAGCGGGCATTGGCCTGTTTCTGGCCCTGATTGCCCTTAAGTCAGCCGGCATTGTGGTGGGCAATGATGCCACCCTGGTATCCCAGGGCGATTTAAGCTCACCCACGGTATTGCTGGCCATTCTGGGCTTCTTTATTATTGCGGTTCTGGATGCAATGAAAATCAAGGGTGCCATCCTGATCGGGATTCTGGCCATTACGGTTTTATCGGCCATCCTGGGTTATAGCCCGCCCATTTCAGGCATTGTTTCCATGCCGCCAAGTGTTGCCCCCACTTTCCTTCAGCTTGATATTGCCGGTGTGCTTAACCATGGCTTCCTGAACGTTATTCTGGTATTTGTGCTGGTAGAGGTATTTGATGCTACCGGCACCCTGATTGGCGTGGCAAAACGGGCCAACTTGCTGCCTGAAGGCAAGCCCAACAAACTGGGGCGCGCCCTGTTTGCCGATAGCAGCGCCATTTTAGCCGGCTCTTTAATTGGTACCAGCAGCACCACCGCCTTTGTAGAAAGCGCAGCCGGTGTACAGGCAGGCGGCCGTACCGGCATGACTGCCCTGGTCATTGGTATTTTGTTCCTGCTATGCCTTTTCTTTGCGCCACTGGCCAGCATTGTCCCTGCCTACGCAACCGCGCCGGCACTGCTTTATGTGGCCGGCTTAATGATTAGGGATCTGACCGAAGTGGAATGGTCTGACGTTACTGAAGCCATTCCGGCCTCTCTGACCGCTATCATTATGCCCTTTACCTATTCAATTGCCGAAGGCATTGCTTTTGGATTTATCAGCTACGTCGTGATGAAAATGGGTACGGGCAGAATGAAAGAACTGCATATTGCCAGCGTTATTGTTGCTGTACTGTTTGTGATCCGGTTTATTCTGGAATAAGCCAACGTTTTTAACAGGCGTTAACGCTTTATTCTGCCCAACAAGCTATCGGGCCTGAGGCAAAGCAAAACCGGCATTGCATTGCAAGCAATGCCGGTTTAATAATTTGGCTATGGCATCAATAAAAAAATTCAACTTTAATTTGGCGTCTTCAGCCTACATTTACAGTTACTATATAAATTTAACTTCCGGAACATGCATCATGGCCATTAAAGAACTTACCCAGGCAACCTTTGAGGATGCCATCAAAGACGACAACATCCTGATTATTGATTTCTGGGCACCCTGGTGTGGCCCTTGCCGTCAATTTGCACCCGTTTTTGAAAAAGCGGCAGAAAAATTCACCAATATTGAATTTGCCAAAATCAATACCGAAGAAGAACAGGAGCTGGCCGGCGCACTCAGGATCCGCTCTATTCCCACCCTGATGGTTTTTCGTGAAAAAGTCCTGATGTTTTCCCAGGCAGGTGCCCTGCCCCCCAATCAACTGGATGAATTGCTCACCAAAATCCAGGAAATTGACATGGAAAAAGTGCATCAGGAAATTGCCATTGCACAAGCAAAAGCAGACGAAGAAAACCAAGCCTGAACTTAAGCCTGCGTTATCTTTATCAGAAGATGGCAGGCACACAGCCTGCCTGGTTTCCAAAATAACGGCAATTATTTATTGACCGTACGGGATTGCGCGAAAAGCTCCGCCGTTCAGACGGGCGTCAGGACTGCCCGATTTCGTCAGGAAAATACCACTGCCCCTTGCCCTTGGTCAGGTTAATAAAAACCTGCTCAAGCGGCTTTACCTGATCAACAGGTATTTCCAATGTCATGGTAATACCTGTATTGGTATAAATTTCATTGGCAATCTTCGCGTCAGTCTGGGCAATACGCGACTTGACCAAGGCCATTTCCGAAAACAGGCAAGAACAAATCACGGTTTTTGTTTCTATAATTTCATGCTGTGGGGCTTCACGCAGACACTTTGCCGCGCAACCGCCATAAGCCCGAACCAGACCCCCAGTACCCAGCTTGATGCCACCAAAATAACGTATCAGCAATACGGCGACATTGGTTAGATCCTGGCCCTCTATGGCCTGCAAAATAGGCCGACCGGCGGTTCCGCCCGGTTCGCCATCGTCATTAAAACGATAGTTCTGGCCTACCTTGAAGGCCCAGCAATTATGGGTTGCTTCAGGCTCATGAAGCCGGGCGAAGAAATCTAGCGCTTCCTCTGAAGAAGAGACCGGCATGGCATGCGCAATAAACCGGCTTTTTTTAATCTCTTCTTCAAACGAAAATGGAGCTGACAGCGTCTTCATTAACCATCAATACCGCGCGAAGACAGATAATCTTCATAATTACCGTGATAATCTACAATCTCGCCATTAGGCATGATTTCAATAATACGGTCGGCCAAACCAGAAACAAACTCCCTGTCATGCGAAACAAAGATCAATGTACCGGCATATTTTTCAAGGGCAAACTGCAATGATTCGATGGACTCCATATCCAGGTGGTTGGTGGGTTCGTCCAGCAGCAGCACATTATGCCGGCCAAGCATGAGACGGCCAAATGTCATGCGGTTTTTTTCGCCCCCTGACAAAACCTTGACCTGCTTCACGATATCATCAGCCGAAAACAGCAGGCGTCCCAACACCGAGCGAATAGCCTGGTCTTCATCGCCCGGCTTACGATACTGGCCCATCCAGTCAAACACATTAATATCTGCCTGAAAATAATCGGAAACGTCTTGGGCCATGTAGCCGATATCGGCATTTTCAGACCACTTGAGCGTACCACTATCGGGCTTTAGATCACCGGCAAACAATCTTAGCAAAGTTGTCTTACCCACACCATTGGCACCAATAATGGCAATTTTCTGGCCTGCTTCTATCATGGCTGAAAAGTTATTAATAACCGGTGCATCAAAGGCCTTGCCGGCTTTATCTACCGTTACCGCCAGGCGATGCAGGACTTTTTCCTGTTCAAACCTGATGTAAGGATTCTGCCGAGAAGACGGTTTGACCTCAACGGTTTCAGATTTGATGCGGTCAATTTGCTTCAGGCGCGATGTAGCCTGGCGTGCCTTGGATTTATTGGCGGCAAAACGACGCACAAAATCCTGCAACTCTGTCACCCGCTCTTTAGCCTTGGCATTATCAGACGTCAGCCTTTCGCGAGCCTGGGTGGAAGCCAGCATATAGTCATCATAATTGCCCGGATAAATACGAATTTCACCATAATCCAGGTCAGCCATGTGGGTACATACCTGATTCAGGAAGTGACGGTCGTGACTGATAATAATCATGGTACTTTGATAACTGTTCAGCACCCCTTCAAGCCAGCGAATGGTATTGATATCCAGGTTATTGGTGGGCTCATCAAGCAACAGGACATCGGGGTTGGAAAACAGGGCCTGCGCCAGCAACACCCGCAGTTTCCAACCTGGTGCAATTTCCTTCATAGGCAAACCATGCTGTTCAACGGGAATTTCAAGACCCAGCAATAATTCACCGGCACGGGCCTCGGCCGTATAACCATCGTATTCGGCAAATTTAGCCTCTAACTCGGCAGCATGCATATAATCGTCATCGGTGGCTTCAAGATTGGCGTAAATGGCGTCACGCTGGCTCATGGCCTCCCACATTTCAACGTGGCCCATCATGACAACATCAAGCACACGAATTTCTTCGTAGGCAAATTGGTCTTGACGCAGTTTACCCAGGCGAACACCTGGATCCAATGAAACATTACCAGAGCTCGCGTCCAGGTCACCACCAATAATTTTCATGAAAGTGGATTTACCGGAACCATTGGCACCAATCAGGCCATAACGGTTGCCTCCACCGAATTTAACACTGACATTTTCGAACAGGGGTTTGGGGCCGAATTGAATGGTAAGATTTGCTGTAGAGATCACGATAGTTTTTTAATGGAAAAGTTGCTTGCAAAGAAAAATGCCTTTTCCTGAGGGAAAAGACATTTCAAGATTGATTATGGCCGTTATTTTAACAAAATAAGGCCTTAATTATTGAAATTAATACCTTTTTTTAATAATTTACCTATTTTGCACGAAAGCTCCCGCCCTTTATAGCGGGAAGAATCTGTGATTATTTTTTCTTCTTTTTTCTGCTTTTTTTCTTGCTGCCGGGCTTGGGCTCTTCATGTATATGCAAATGCACGCCTTCATGGAAATGGCCCTGTTCACCACACGCATCCGTGCATGCCTCTGGTTCATGAGCATGATCGTGTTCATCAAGCACCAAATAAGCCATGCCATCTTCCGTGGCAATCCCCACTTTTTTACCAATCGGCAACGTGACCCTGACATCACCATGACCATAAGGCAGGCCATACACAACCGGCACATTCACCTGCTCTTTCAGCCACTTGATCACATGGGGCATATCGTAGCCGTTATCGTTTTCGGTTAATTTATAGTCGGTAATATGACCCAGTACAATCGCCCTTTGTTTTTGCAAAATACCGGCATGCAGAAGATGGGTTAGCATACGCTCAACCCGATAAGGGTGCTCGCCGACATCTTCAAAAAACAGAATGCCGTTTTTGATCTTGGGCAAATAAGGTGTGCCTACCAGTGAGGCAATCATGGCCAGGTTACCGCCCCAAAGCGTTCCCCGGGCATCCACTGCATCGGACCCCGGTGATTCAAAACTTAAAATCTCCAGCTCGCCACGCATGCTTTCCACAAAAATTTCGGCAGTCAGATCATCTATTTTTTTGTTGCCGAAATCGGATACCGCGGCTGGGCCGGTATAACTGCTTAAGCCGGTTTTTGCCAGCAAAGCCAGGTTAAAAGCGGTGAAGTCGCTATAACCAATATATTTTTTGGGGTTGTTTTCCAGCAGTTTCCAGTCAATCTGGTGCAGGATCCGGCTAATGCCATATCCGCCACGGGTTGCCATCACGACCGTGCTGCTGTCTTTGGCCGCACGGGAAAACGCCTGGGCCCTTTGTTTGTCGGTACCGGCAAAACGCAAGTCCCTGGCATCTGCCGCTTTGTCTATTTTGACCTTGAAGCCCATTTTAGTCAGCCGTTTTTCAGCCAGCGCCAGCTTGCCCGGATCTTGCAAGGCACCTGATGGAGAAAGCAGGTACAAACCAATTGGGTCTTCGTAGACAGAAATGGGCACGGGTACGTCATCGGCCTCATCCAGCAGGATCTGCACATCGTTTAAACGTTCAATTTCTTCCTGGGTTTTGTCTTTCTTGTTGTGATGCTCTGCACTTGCGTTCATAATTTTGATCCTTTCCTGCGTTCCCTGAAAAAACGGCGCAGTTTTTCTGCGCACGCCTGCTCCAAAACACCCGATGTAATTCTTGTATGATGATTGATTTTTTTGTTGGCCTGAATGCACAATACACTGCCACAGGCACCTGTTTTTGGATCGGACGCACCATAAACCACATGGGCGACTCTTGCATGCGTTAATGCGCCAATACACATAACACAAGGTTCAAGTGTTACATAGACAGTCAGGTCGGGCAAACGGTAATTCCGTTCATGAGCCGCAGCCTGACGCAAGGCAACAATTTCCGCATGTGCGGTAGGGTCGGCATCAGTAATGGTGCGGTTATAGCCTTTGCCAATAACCTCGCCTTCACTGTTAACCACCACCGCGCCAACCGGCACTTCTGCGCAATCATACGCCAGTTGCGCCTGTTGTAAAGCCATTTGCATGAACATTTCATGCTTGTCTGCCAGTGACACCTGGAGTTACTCCCACTCTATTTTTAATAGCAGCCTAAATTCTATACTTTTCTGCGTTCCCACGCAGGAGCGTTGGGAACAAGTACGAAAAACACCGGTAAATCATGAAAAATACCGGGTTGGGCGTTTGCGCTTTCATGCAGGGAATGGAAGCAGGTATGCATTTCCATGCCCTGCATTGGGAGTGGTCAGCCCTCGCTAAATCGAGAGTTCTTTGCGGACGATTTCTGCACCCGCACTTAAAGCATGCAACTTGCCTCTGGCCACTTCACGGGGCAAAGGTGCCATCCCGCAATTGGTACAAGGATAAAGCTTGTCGGCGTCAACAAACTGCAGCGCTTTACGCAGGGTATTGGCAACCTCTTCAGGTGTTTCAATGGTGTTCGTTGCCACGTCAATCGCCCCAACCATCACTTTCTTGCCCCTGATAAGCTCGATAAGATCCATGGGAACATGGGAGTTCTGGCATTCCAGCGAGATGATATCTATTTTGGATT
>JAVESC010000108.1:0-7575 GCA_034006805.1 Advenella sp. | reverse complement strand
CGATGCCCATATCTGGGATGCCGATGGCAAGCAATATATTGATTACCTGGGTTCATGGGGCCCGGCCATTGTTGGCCATGCCCACCCCGAAGTCGTCAAGGCCGTACAAGATGCCGCCGTCAACGGTCTTTCATTTGGCGCGCCCACCGAAGGTGAAACCCTGCTGGCCGAAGCCATTATCAAGCGCCTGCCCTCCATCGAACAAGTCCGCCTGGTAAGTTCGGGTACCGAAGCCACCATGAGCGCCATTCGCCTGGCCCGTGGTGCCACCGGTCGCACCAAAATCATCAAATTTGAAGGCTGCTACCATGGCCATGCCGACAGCCTGCTGGTTAAAGCCGGTTCGGGCCTGCTTACGTTTGGCAACCCCACCTCGGCTGGCGTACCGCCCGAGTTCGTAAAACACACCATCGTGCTTGACTTTAACGACCTTGATGCCGTTAGCAACGCCTTCAAAGAATATGGCAATGACATTGCCTGCATTATTGTTGAACCCATTGCCGGCAACATGAACCTGATCAAACCGGCTCCCGGTTTTCTACAAGGCCTGCGTGAGTTGTGCACACAATACGGTGCCCTGCTGATTTTTGATGAAGTGATGACCGGTTTTCGTGCCGGGCCACAAGGCGTGCAAGGCCTAAGCGGCGTCACCCCCGACCTGACGACCCTGGCCAAAGTGATTGGCGGTGGCATGCCGGTAGGCGCTTTCGGTGGTCGCGCCGACGTTATGCAACACATTGCCCCATTGGGTGCGGTTTACCAGGCAGGCACGCTTTCCGGCAACCCGGTTTCCGTTGCCGCCGGCCTGACCACGCTGGACATTCTGGGACGCCCCGGTTTCTATGAGCACCTGGCGGCACAAACCAAAAAACTGGTTGATGGCTTAAGCGAGCGGGCCAAAGCAGCCGGTGTGACTTTCTGCGCCGACTCGGTAGGCGGCATGTTCGGCCTGTATTTCCGCGACAGCATTCCCACCAGCTTTGCTGAAGTGTCCGACTCCAATACAGAAGCCTTCAAAGTGTTTTTCCATGCCATGCTGGACCAGGGCGTTCACTTGGCACCCTCTGCTTTTGAAGCGGGCTTTGTCTCGGCCAAACACGATGATGCCATTATTGCCCAAACGCTGGATGCGGCTGAAAAGGCTTTTGCGGCTATTTGATTGATGGTTGAATAGCAATACCCCCTGTTCGGGAAGCTTATCCTGTACACCAAAATGACCGCATGATTTTATGCGGTCATTTTTCTTGCTTTGCGTTTTTATTATTCTGGCACTTGCTTTGGAGCCGTTGTGATTGAAGCTGTCACTCACCACATTTTTTTCAGCCCTACCATTTTTTACAGCATCTGCGGTCATTAGCGGTTATTATTAAGGGTATTCCATAACCCCAGGGGCAGATAAGCAAAATGGCTGTCAACCTTCATATTCCCAGTGAAACAGATATTTTTCCTGTCGCAGGCGTAGAAATCGGTGTGACCGAAGCTGGCATCAAAAAAGAAAACCGTAAAGATCTTACTGTTTTCAAATTCAGCCCAGGTACTGCCGTAGCGGGTGTTTTTACCAAAAACCGTTTCCGTGCCGCGCCTGTTCAAATCTGCGAATCTCGTTTGCAAGCCGGTCATGACATCCGTGCATTGCTCATCAACACAGGCAATGCCAACGCAGGCTCTGGCGCTGATGGTCTTGAACGTGCGTATGCCACTTGCCATGCCCTGGCCAAAGAACTCGGTGTACTGGAAGAACAAATCCTTCCTTTTTCCACTGGCGTCATTCTTGAGCCCCTGCCTTGCGAAAAAATCATTGCCGCCCTGCCCCAGGCCATCAGTGCCTTGGGTAAAAACGAGTGGATGAAAGCCGCTTACGGCATCATGACCACCGATACCCAGCCAAAAATCTGCTCCAAACAAATCGAGATTGATGGCAGAACCGTGACCTTTACCGGTATCAGCAAAGGCGCTGGCATGATTCGCCCCAACATGGCAACCATGCTGGGCTTCCTGGCAACCGATGCCGATATCGAGCCCCAGCTGCTCAAAGCACTAACCCTTGAAATTGCCAATCATTCTTTCAACCGTATCACGGTTGATGGCGACACCTCCACCAATGACTCTTTCATCGTCGTTGCCACCGGCCAAAGCGGCATTCAGGTAGACAGCACCAGCTGCCCCCACTATGAAACCATCAAGAACGAGCTTACTGCCATGGCACGCGAGCTGGCACAAAAAATTGTGCGTGATGCCGAAGGGGCGACCAAATTCATTACCATTCGCATTGAAGACGCTGGCGATTCTGAAGAGGCGCTTAAAGTTGCTTACGCGATTGCCCATTCGCCACTGGTAAAAACCGCTTTTTATGCGTCCGACCCAAATCTGGGCCGCATTCTGGCCGCTGTGGGTTACGCCGGCATCGAAGACCTTGATGTTAGCAAAACCCGCCTGTGGCTAGGCGATGTCCTGGTCGCCGAAAACGGTGGCCGCTCTTTGGCCTATCAAGAAGAAGATGGAAAGCGTGTCATGATCGAAGCCGAAATCCTGGTTCGTATTTCTTTGGGCCGCGGTAACGTTACCGAAACGGTTTACACCTGCGACTTCTCTCATGATTACGTTAGTATTAACGCAGACTACCGCTCATAAGTTGTCATGACAATCCAACAAAAACCGGTAACGCCTGTCGTTAACCGGTTTTTTTCTGCCGGGCAGCAAACCTTGCCCTGCCAGGCCTGGCGCGATCTGTACTGGTTACTGCATACCCAACCCTTGCTGGCACCGGGCTTTTCTTCTTCATACCCGCCCGCCCGCTTTCCCGACCATTGCCTGCAACCAATCATGCAATGGATGAGTCAGGAACAGCAGCACCCACAGGCACTAACCGTCCATTCAGACACCCATTTCAGGCGTCTGGGCCTTTATGCCGAACACCTGTTAAAGCTGGGGCTGGACCACTGTCCAAGCATTAAGCTGTTGCTGCACCATCACCCCATTCACCTGGAACCGGTAGCGCCTGAAAAAGGCCGCAAAACATTGGGCGAAGTGGATTACCTTTGGCAAGACAAGCAAACCGGCAAAATTCATCATTGGGAACTGGCCGTCAAGCTTTACCTGTACCTTCCCCAAACAGAAGCCCCAAATTTGCCAGCGCCCCCACATGCCAATAACGAACTACACCGTTATGTGGGCACCCAATTGCAGGACACGCTATACAAAAAAGCACAACGCCTGCTCGGCCATCAGTTACCGCTTTCTTCTCATGAACAAATTATTGGCAAACTGGGCAGGCCAGCCGATGAAAAAGGGGTCTACCTGAAAGGCTGGCTGTTTTACCCCTTGCAAAACCAGGCTTGGGACAGTTACCTTTACCCCCCAAAAACCACCCTGGATTTGCTTAACCCCGCCCACAATAAAGGCTGGTGGCTACGCCTGCCACATTTCATGTCCCGCCTGGCCTGTCAGCCAGACACTATTCGCTGGCTTGTTTTACCCAGACTACGCTGGTTATCCGAAGCCTGGGCCCCCGCAGACCAACTTCTTGACGCATCACAGTTACAACACCTGCTAGCGCAACACTTCCTTGTTGCCAATAACGCTAATGCCACCGACGCATCCAGCACCTGCGCCGAACCGCTCCTGCTTGCCGCCCTTCAGGAACACCCCAGCCACCCCGGGCTGTACCGGGAAATTCATCGCGGTTTTGTGACGGGCAACACCTGGGCACGTGTCTGAAAACCACAACACAGCCCTCTTCATTCACTTTCATTTCATCAAGCAATTGATTTATTTGACTTTTCAAAACAAAACAAGCTAAAATGCAGGGCTTAGCATAAATTATTTGCTATGACATTTAATTATTTTTGAGGTTAAACCATATGTACGCGGTCATAAAAACCGGCGGCAAACAGTATCGTGTTGCCGAAGGTCAAAAACTTAAGATAGAACAGATACCAGCAGACATTGGGCAAGAAATCTCGCTAGACCAGGTTTTATCAGTGGGCGAAGGTGAATCAATCAAGGTTGGTACTCCTTTAGTCGCTGGTGCTGTGGTGAAAGCAAAGGTTCTTGCACAGGGTCGTCACGATAAAGTGAAAATTTTCAAATTGCGCCGTCGCAAGCACTACCAGCGTCATCAAGGCCATCGCCAAAATTACACACAAATCGTTATCGAAGCTATCACAGCTTAATTTCGACTTACCTTAATACAGCAGGAGCTAATCATGGCACAAAAGAAAGGCGGCGGCTCAACCCGCAACGGCCGCGACTCAGAATCCAAACGTCTGGGTGTTAAAGCGTACGGTGGTCAGGAAATTCCAGCAGGATCCATCATTGTTCGTCAGCGTGGCACGCGTTTCCACCCCGGAACAAACGTGGGTATTGGTAAAGACCACACTTTATTTGCATTGGTTGATGGCAGCGTACAGTTCTCTGTAAAAGGCGCGCTCAACAAGCAAACCGTTTCTGTTATTGCGGCTGAATAAGCACAATTTCAAAAACAATCAATGCCGTTCACTGTCTTAAGTGAGCGGCATTTTTATTTTCACCCCCTTCTGAAATGCAGTGCTTGCAATTTGGATTAGAATAACTATTTACAAGTAAAAAAGCGAACCATGAAATTCGTAGACGAAGCCACCATCGAAGTGATCGCAGGCAAAGGCGGCAATGGCGCAGCCAGCTTCCGACGTGAAAAATTTATCCCCAAGGGTGGTCCCGATGGCGGAGACGGAGGTCGTGGCGGCAGCATTTATGCCATCGCCGACCGCAATATCAATACCCTGATTGATTTTCGCTATGCTCGCCTGCACCGTGCCAAAAATGGTGAAAACGGTCGTGGCTCAGCCCAGTACGGTGCAGCTGCCCCCGATATTACCTTGCGAGTTCCGGTAGGAACCGTTGTCTACGACCATGAAACTGGCGAACAGCTGTTCGACCTGGATCGTCACGGTGAAAAAATCACCCTGGCGGCCGGTGGTCAGGGCGGTATGGGCAACCTGCATTTCAAATCCAGTGTCAACCGCGCTCCCCGCCAGTTTACCTATGGCAACGAAGGCGAGCAGCGCAAGTTGCGCCTTGAACTAAAGGTATTGGCTGATGTAGGCTTACTGGGCATGCCCAATGCGGGCAAATCCACCCTTATTACCAAAATCTCCAACGCCAAACCCAAAATTGCCGATTATCCCTTTACCACTCTGCACCCCAACCTGGGTGTGGTGCGTACCTCGCCCTCCCGCAGTTTTGTGGTGGCTGACATTCCCGGTTTAATTGAAGGCGCCTCTGAAGGTGCTGGCCTGGGCCACTTGTTCCTGCGCCACCTTACCCGCACCCGGGTTCTGCTGCATCTGGTTGATGTTTCCAGTCTTGACCCCGACATTGATCCTGTTGATAAAGCCGTGGCTGATGCCAGGGCCATTGTAGAGGAACTACGCCTGTACGATACAGAGCTCTACAATAAACCCCGCTGGCTGGTGCTTAACAAACTGGACATGCTAGACAACCCGGAAGAAATCAAACAACGTTTCTGCCAGGAATTCGAATGGGAAGGCCCGGTATTTGCCATTTCAGCCCTTAACGGCGAAGGCACGCAAGATCTTATTTGGGCCCTGCAAGACTACCTCGACCAGGTCAAGACCGAAGAATATATTGAGCAGGATAAACAACAGGAAAACTATACCCCTGAAGATCCGCGCTTTGATGATTCCCGTTCCAATCTTTAATTAATCATTTCTTTTTCGTATCTGCCCAATTAACACACCATGAGCATCGCGTCAAAATCTGCCGTTCATTCAGCCCAACGTATTGTTATTAAAGTGGGCTCTTCCCTTGTTACCAATAATGGCAAGGGCCTGGATAACACCGCCATCCGGCAGTGGGCGGCGCAAATTGCCTCACTCAGGAAACAAAACAAACAAGTCGTTCTGGTATCCAGCGGTTCGGTGGCCGAAGGGATGGCACGCCTGAACTGGCAAACCCGCCCCAAAGCCATGAACGAACTGCAGGCCGCCGCGGCCATTGGGCAAATGGGCTTAATCCAGGCCTATGAAACCGCGTTCCATGAACACAATATTTGTGCAGCCCAAATCCTTCTAACCCACGAAGACCTGGCCGACCGCCACCGCTATCTGAACGCCCGTTCCACCCTGTTTACCCTGCTCGACCTGGGGGTAATTCCCATCGTTAACGAAAACGACACCGTGGTTACCGATGAAATCCGCCTGGGCGACAACGATACCCTGGGGGCCCTGGTCACCAACTTAATAGAGGCCGATACCTTAATTATTTTGACCGATCAAAGCGGCCTGTATGACAGTGACCCACGCAAAAACCCGCAGGCCAAACTCATCTCGGTAGCCACGGCAGGCGATCCGGCTCTTGAGGAAATGGCCGGTGGCGCCGGCTCCAATATTGGCACCGGCGGCATGGCCACCAAGGTGCTTGCGGCCAAACGTGCCGCCAATAGCGGTGCGCATACCATTATTGCCTCGGGCCGTGAACCCAATGTGCTTGAACGCTTAAGCCAGGGCGAACCCATTGGCAGCGAATTACGCGCTACCGTAGCAGTACGTTCGGCGCGCAAGCAATGGCTGGCCAATCATTTACGGCTGCGTGGCCAGATCACCCTTGATGAAGGCGCCCTAAAAGCCCTTACCCTGCAAGGAAAAAGCCTGTTGCCCGTGGGCGTTATTCACGTAAGCGGCCATTTCGAACGGGGTGATGTGGTGGCCTGCATGGATGAAAACAATGTGGAATATGCGCGCGGCCTGATTAACTACTCTTCTTCGGACACCCGTCGCATCATGCGCCAGCCCACCCATAACATTGAAACCATCCTGGGCTCAATGACCGCCGGTGAACTAATGCACCGCAATAATATGGTGATATTACGCAAGTTTCCCAAAACCTGAGGCAAACCCCATATAACCATTGGTTCTAAACATTGACAAAATAGTTATTTTTATTTATTAAAGACTTCCTATAGCATACATCAGGTTCCATCATTGTTTTTTATTACCTGGTTTCCTGATGTCTTCCTATTACCCCATTTTCACCAACCTGAACGGCCGTCCTGTACTGGTTGTAGGCGGCGGCCATGTTGCCGCACGCAAGATCGCTTCCCTGCTCAAGGCCGGTGCCCTGGTGCGCATGGCTGCCCAAGCGCTGTGTGATGAAGTTGCCCAATGGGTTCAGGAAGGCCGCATCAGTCATATTGCAGACACCTTTCAGCCCGGGCAGTTAGATGACGTCTTTCTGGTTATTGGCGCCACCGACAATACGGAACTGAATCGCCAGATTGCCAGCGAAGCCGAGCAACGCCAGAAACTGGTAAATATTGTGGATACCCAGGAACTCTGCTCATTCATCCTGCCCTCGGTCATTGACCGCTCTCCCATTCAAATTGCCATTTCAAGCCAGGGCACCTCTCCGGTCCTGATCCGGCTGCTGCGCGAAAAACTGGAAGCCCTGATTCCCCACCATCTGGGTGAAGCCGCCCGCCTGGCCGGCAAATGGCGCGAGCAGGTCAAAGCGCGCCTGGCCAGCATTACTGAACGGCGCCGCTTCTGGGAGAACCTGTTTGCCAGCCGTTTCAACACC